>DASXKD010000199.1:0-7921 GCA_036497045.1 Streptosporangiaceae bacterium
AGCGGGATCAAACCCGGCCAGGGCCAGCTGACCGGGATGCGGCCGGAGGCTAGGCGTGCATCGGGGCTCACATGGCATTGCTGCCTTTGAGCAGGAACTGGAGGACCCGCGGCCAGGAGTCGGCGCGTGCCTGGGCGTTGGATGCTGGGCTGCCGCCGAAGCTGTACACCTGGCCGGTGAGGGGGTGGCGGCTTTCGGTGAGGGCTGGCGTGCCCGGGACGCCGCCGCACAGGTGGCCGGCGCCGGGGTAGCGAAGGTGGGTCAGCTCGTGGGTGAAGCCGCGATCGGCGGCGCGGTGCTCGGCGATCTCGGCCATTTCGGTGGCGGGCCACATCGCGTCGGCTTCTCCGGAGACCATGAGGATCGGGCCCTTCACCCGTTCGATGGGGATCTCCGCAGCGCGGATCATGTCATGGTCGTGGAGCATGGCCTCGAAGGACGGCCTGAGGGCGATCGGGGATCCGGGGGCGGCCTCCGGAAGTGGGTAGCCCATGGGTTGAATGCCGGCGCAGGGGATGTCGTCACCGCCGAACCGCCACGCCGGCGCGGCGACCGGGCCGTGAGCACCGATCCCGGCCCAGCTAACCCCGCTGGGCGCGAACGCCACGACCGGGCCGACGGGCTCCAGCAGCGCTCCGGCGAGCGGGGCGAGTTCGCTGCCCCGCGACATGCCCATGACGGCGACCTGGCCGGGCTCCACGTCGGGCCGCCGGAGCAGCCAGTCCGCCGCCCGGCCGACGACCTCGACGTCGATGCGGACCAGGGCGTCGGGAAGGCCAGGGGAACCGAAGTAGGCGATCGACAGCGCGGCGATGCCGTGCGAGGCAAGCGCCGGTGCCCACGCCGCCGCCGGGCCAAGCCCGCCGCCCGAGCCGGCGAATGCGATGACGGCTGGGAACGGCCCTGGCCCCGGCGGCCGGGCGAACAGCCCCCAGACCCCGGGTTCGCGAATCTCCGACACGGTCGCCCCTGGTGCTCGACCTGGCCGCAGGCGGCCCCGGGCTGGCCCTCTCAGACACCGGGCCGCTCCTGGACGCAGCCGGCCGGGACACCTACCGCCACCGGATCCACGAGCTGGACAGCGAACTTGCCGCCGCCGACCGTGCCGGGGACAGCATCGCCGCCGGGCAGGCACACAACGAACGCCAGGCCCTGGTCAGCGAGCTACGCCGGGCAACCGGACTGGCTGGGCGCCCCCGCCGCGCTCCCGCCGACGCCGAACGAGCCCGGGTCAACGTCACCCGCACCATCCGGGCCGCTATCGACCGCATCATGCTGGCCGCCCCGATCGCCGGAGCGCACCTGCAATCCTCGATCCGCACCGGCACAGCGTGCCGCTACCAGCCCGCGCCAAGCGGCCCAGCCCGCTGGCGCACCTGAGCAGACGGATCGTGCACGGCCGATCAACGCCTCCACATGACACCAAGACAAGCCGGTCGCGAACACCCAAGAACCGGGGATATGCATGCACCCACCCGCGCGGCCGACGCAGCAACAAGCCGCGCAGAGTCGGCAGGGTGATCTAGCTCGCGGCGCCACCAGCCACGCTTCGTGACAAGCCACCAGCGCGTTTGCTGCGCCAGTCCCGCCGATCTGGGCGCTGAGTTTGGCGGCGCGCAGTCGTCCAAGTGATCGTGAGTGCCCGCAAGGGGCGCCGGGCCTGCAGGAGGAGGAGGAGTAGACGATGAATTCGATGGCTCGCCGGATGTTCGAGCTCGTCGAGCCGATTGGTGTCATCCCTTACTCAGCCGACGAACCCAACGAGGCGATGTTCGCCCTGGGGTTCACTAACTACTGGGACACCTACTTCGCCGGACGGGCGGCGCCCTTGGGGCTCGTCGCGGCGGAGGTGGTGGACGCGCTGTTCTACAACTTCGCTCCTGGCGAGGTGGCTCGCCACATTCCGAAGGTATGGCGCACCACCACGCCTGAAGCGGCGATCGCCGCTCGTCAGACGGGCTGCGTGAAGGCGCTGCGGCGAATCCTCGGCGATAGCGTCGACACTCCCGGCTTCGCCCGCGCCGCCGAACTGTTGATTAAGGCGGCGACCAGCGCCCCGTTCGAGGGCCGACCCATGTACGCCGCGCTGCGCGCGATCCCGATCCCCGACGACGTGGTGGCCCGCTTCTTTCAGGCAGGCTCCTTGCTGCGCGAGCACCGTGGCGACGGGCACATCGCGGCCCTGATGATCGAGGGTGTCGGCGGCCTTGAGGCTCACGTCCTCGTCGCCCTCGACATGGGCATGCCGGCGGAGAAGTTCGGACGCATCCACCACCTTCCGGCAGCGCAGCTCGCCGCCGTGATCGACGGGATGCGCGATCGCGGCCTGATCGGGGATGACGGTTGGCTGAGCGAACCGGGTCGCGCCGTCAAACAGCGTGTCGAGGTGCTCACCGACGACCTCGCGGCCAGGCCCTACGAGAGCCTCGAGCCGGACGAGCTCGATGAGCTCATGGCCACCCTCGAGCCGCTCGCCACGCTGCTACTCGCTGCCCAGGACTAGGACGAAGGCTCTGGTGGTTCAGTTCGGCTGAACGCGCCCGGCCAGATCGTGGTTCGCTCGGCTGACGCTCTGACGAGCGTCGCCGGAACCGTGCAGCGGATCAAAGGCGCCATCTCGGAGGTCTATGCAGACTAGCGACTTCAGGCGAACGCGCTGTTCTGCCGCATTCCGCGCGTCTACAGGGTGTGGCTGCTGCGGGCCGCGGCTGCAGGAGACTGGGCTACTTCGGCGGCAGGCCTGCCACGTAGCTGCGGGCCTGCCCGACCCAGCGGTCCAGCGCCGTGCCGTCCAGCACGGCGCTATCGATCACGACGATGCCGCGCATCGGCCGGCCGGTCAAGTCGAAGGGCCGCACACCCGGCTCGGCTGCCGCCGCGTCCATGCCCTGCGCGCCGATCCGCGCGATCAGCCCGTCGCCGTACACGCCCACGGTCAAGTGGCCACCGGTCATGAAGGCCAGACCGCCGAACATCTTCTTCTCGCTGACCCCGGCGACCTGCTGAAGACTGGCGCGGACCCGGTCCGCCAGCAATTCGTCAAACGCCATGCCCCAGATCGTAGAGCCCGGCGAAGCCAGCCAGCGCCCATGGGGCGTGCGCAAGGGGGCGGCAGGGGGACCGGGCCGCGGGGCAGTTGCGGCGCTGTCATCACCGCCCAGGCAGCCGGGAGGAGTAACCGGCCAGTGACCTCACCGAAGCTAACGCTGTTGTCACCGAACGTAGTCACTCACCGCACAGAGAACGCTCGCCGAGCCGCTGTTCGGTGCGTCTGCGGTTACCACTCTGCGTTGTCACTTTGTCGCACCGAACTTGTTGTTCTGCACCGGCGCCGGTAGCGCGAGGCCGACTGGCCGCGCCCGCCCTGGCCTGCCGCCGGGCCACCCCGGGGAGGGGTGTGCCGGTTAGCCCCCCTTCACCGGCAATTTTCACCGAACCACCCCCTCGGCCTCGCTGCTGTGAGCTGGGCCTGGGCGGCCGGTGAGGGCTGAGGCATGTCGCTAGGGTTCACATGTGAGACAGCTCGGGCGGCGTCCGTCGACGTCTTTGGACATGGTTGACTGCCTGGCAGCTACGAGGAGTTGGTCGCAGCGAGGTAGGCCGCGTTCAGGCGCTCGCGAACGCTCGGTGATCGCGCTGGGGATTTGGAGCCAAGGTGCTCGCGGCGAAGCTCGTCCATGAACTCTTGCCAGAGCGCGGGGCCGCCTTGTTCGAGCAGCTCGGCGCGAGCGTTCAGCGCGCTGCTCGTGGGCCGGTGGCGAAGTCCCCAGCTGCCGAGCTGCGCGAACACGGATACGAGTTGGATCGCAGGTTCGGTCAGGCTGTAGCGCGCCCGCTGGCCGGGTCGCGTGTCCTCACGGGTGAGCAGTCCCGACTCGACGAGTCGCTTGAGTCGGTCGGCGAGAATATTTGTGGCGATCCCCTCGATTGAGTTGGCCTGCAGTTCTCGGAAATAGCGGCGGTCTCCGAAGACGATGTCGCGGAGGACGATCAGGCTCCAGCGATCGCCGAACACCTCGATGGCGGCGTTGATCGGGCACTCCGACCGCGGCTGGCGCGCTTCGCTCATACTGCTTGCAATCTACCACCGCCAGGTACTACTCTCTCGACAAGCGGTTGCAAACCACAAGCGGAAGGAGCCACCCGTGCTGAGGCAGATCGCGGCGGGTGTGCTGATCCACGAGAGCGAGTTCTGCCAGAGCAACGCCGTTGTCGTGCTAGGCCGGGCCGGCGTGCTGCTCATCGACCCCGGGGTGCTCGGCCACGAACTGGCCGCCCTCGCGAGCGACCTTCGCGAGTTGGACCAGCCCGTTGTGGCGGGGTTTTCTACGCATCCGCACTGGGATCACCTGCTCTGGGACGCCCGGCTCGGCGCGGAGCCTCGTTACGGCACGGCGCGCTGCGCGGCCACTGCCCGGAACTGGCTGTCGGACGCGCGCTGGAAGGCCCGCATCGCCGAGCTGATACCGCCGGACATCGCCGGGCAGGTACCGCTGGACCTGCTCGGCCTCATTACCGGCCTGCCCTCCGAGACGGCGCGGATTCCCTGGGATGGCCCTCAAGTCCGGATTGTCGAGCATCAGGCGCATGCCCCGGGCCATGCGGCGCTGGTGATTGAGGAACGCGGGGTTCTCGTCGCCGGCGACATGCTTTCTGATGTCCTGATTCCGTTGCTCGACTTGAACGACACCGCGGACCCGGTCGAGGACTACCTCGCCGCGCTGCGGCTGCTCGAGGGTGCGGCGGGCGGCGTCGATCTCCTCGTCCCCGGTCACGGGTCCACCGGCGGAGCTGATCAGGTACGCGCACGGATCGACCAGGATCGCGCGTACGTGCACGCCTTGCGTGACGCCCATGTTCCCGGCGACCCGCGGGTCGGCCCATCGGCAAAGTCCGGCTGGGAGTGGGTGAGCGGCGTGCACGAACGGCAACTCCAGCGCCTCGTCCGAAGAAGCGAGCGCGACGCAACACCCGGCTAGCGACCGGTATGCGGGACGCCGTGGCGTGGTCCTGGGTGCCGCTCGCCGTTCCCCGGCTGAGACACCCGCGACGGCCGCGTTGGCTCGGGTCTACCGATGAGATTGCGACCCCGGCGGCGTCACCATGGGCAGAACGAACGGACTGCCGAGAGGATCTGATCATGTCCACCGCAGAGACTCGGCCGAGCACCGGCACTACGATCGCCGCGCCCATGGCGGACACGGAACGGCAGACCGCCGCGGGCAAGGTGCTTTGGCACTTCACGATGTCGCTGGATGGATTCGTTGCGGGGCCGGGACATGCGATGGACTGGATGACGGGATTTTCGGTGCGCCCCGGCCTTATCGAGGAGTACGTCCAGACCACTGGTGCCGTGCTGGGTGGACGAGACGGCTGGGACGTCTTCGATGATGCTCGCCCGTACGGCGGCGCCTGGCACGGGCCGATCTTCGTGCTCACCCACCACCCCGAAGACGCAACGCCCGCCGACGATGTCACGTTCCTCAACTGCGGCCCGGCAGAGGCGGTGCGGATCGGCCTGGAGGCGGCCGGCGGCAAGAACCTCGAAGTGTTCTCGCCGACCATCGGCCGTCAACTCCTCGAACAGGGGCTGATCGACGAGATCGACCTGCACATCGCACCGATCCTGCTCGGCCAGGGCATCCGCCTCTACGACAACCCCGGCCGTGAGCCCATCCGCCTGCACCGGGTCGGCGAAGGCGATCCCACGGCTGCGGTGAACGTCCGGTACCACCCCCAACCAGGTAGACCCGAACGCAATCTGTCGCACTAGTTGATCCCCTTGCGGCACGCGCTGAGAGGCAGTTCCGGGCAGCACGAGAGAACAGATGAGGGCGATCGGCGCGTTGGGCGCCGGCCATGACTGAGATTTACCGGCCGCACCTAATCGGCGATCTGGTGCGAAAGGCGACCGTTCTCTTGTCACGTTCTGTGGCCGCGGCCGCGGTTCTTTCCCGGTGCCGCGATCTGCTCGCCGTTTTGCAGTTTGGGCCCACTCGACGGGCGTGGGCCGCGGTCTCGCAACTGGAGCTTGGCTGCGGCAGGCTGTGTCCTTACAGGTGGTGGGTAAGGGGCTGGGAGATATGCCGGTCGTACCAGAATTGCGCCTCGCGCCGCGACTCGCATGGCCATGGATCCCAGGCCGCGCAGCTTGGGCTAACACAGCTGATCCTGGTCTTCCCCTCGGGTGTCTTTTCTTCCACCGGCAGATGTGCCGCGATGCGGCGAGGGCGGGCGCCGGTGGTTGCCTGCATGAGTTCACTCCTCCCCCAGCGGGTCCGGCCAGGCGTGCTGGTCCTGGTTCCACCTGCCAGGCTTCAAACGGCTGCCTCCGGGCCGGGCGGGCCTATTCTGCGCGGACAGTCCGCCACCGCCGGAGGCTCTCACAGTCCAGGCATAGTTCACGTGCCGCCTGGTATCACGGCGACACGCCGCGCGTGTCACCAGATCAGGCTCCGGCCCGGCCGCTGCGGGCGTTGTAGCTCGTGATGATGTGCCCCGCCAGGCACCCACGCAGGGCCCGGTGCCGCCTGTTGCAGCCGGGTGTGCCGCACTAGGTTCGATGCCCAGCGTGCAGCCGGCAGGTACTGAGGGGAGCCGAAACGCAGGATGAACGAAGATGACCTCGCACTCCGCAACCTGACCTACGCGGGCTTCGTCGAGCTGGGCCGCGCACCTACCGCGGCCGAGGTCGCTGCCCTCACCGGCCGCGGCCAGGCCGAGATCCTGTCCGGCTGGGAACGGCTCCACGCCGGGCACGCCCTGGTTCTCGACCCGGCGACCGGCGACATCAGGATGGCGAACCCGTTCTCCGGGGTCCCCACCGCCTACCGCGTCCAGGCCGCCGGGCGGTGGTGGTACGCCAATTGCGCCTGGGATGCGTTCGGCATCTGCGCCGCCCTGCACTCCGACGGGCGGATCGAGACATCCTGCCCGGACTGCGGTGAACCGCTGCACGTCGCGGTGGCCGGCCAGCGCCCTGATGACGACAGCTTGCTTTTCCACTGTCTGGTCCCGGCGGCCCGCTGGTGGGATGACATTGTCTTTACTTGAAGCGCGATGAACCTCTTCCGGTCGGAAGAGCACATCGGCCGCTGGCTTGGCGGCCGCGAGCCTGGCGCGACGATCCCCGTGGGGAAGCTGAGCGAACTGGCGCATGCCTGGTGGGACGACCGCCTCTCCCCTGCCTGGCGGCCGCATACCCCGAACGGCAACCAGGCGATCCTCGGCCGGCTCGGGCTCACCGCAGACTTCTGGCGCCTTCCGCACCCCTAGCAGGCCTGCCGGGCCGCACCGGATGCGCGGTCCAACATCGCAAGTATCCGGGAACTGGCCGGCTTGCCCGGGCCCGGCGCCCGAGCCGGATGCTTGCCGCAAGCAGCGGCGCTGCGGGGCGGAGGAACAAGCGCGCAACAACGACGGCGCTCGCTGTTGCCGCGCTGACCCGTCAGCGGGTCGTATGCAAGATGGCGTTGGTGTCCTTAGGGTGCCGGTCAGCACACCGATCGCCGGCCGTGGGCAGGACGGCCAAGCCGACACCGCGGCGGTGTCCGTGGCCATGAGAAAGTCCCGTGTGTGGCCAGGTCTGACAGGCACCGGGGCGTCGGCTGCGCGCTCGTACTGGGAAGAAGGACAAGAAAATGCTCGTGCGGCCGGCCAGGCTCCCACGCCGGTCTCGATTCCGGTCGGCTTCACGACGTTCCCCGGGGAGATCTGGCGGACCCCGCGCAGCTGGGTCGAGAAAGCGTACCCCAACGTCATCTCCTTCAACGAGGTGGACAAGGGCGGTCACTTCGCCGCTTGGGAGGAACCGGGGCTCTTCTCGGAAGAGTTGCGCGCCGCCTTCCGCCCGCTGCGCTAGCCGGCACTCGTGAGCTAGGCGTCAGCGACACAACCGGTGACTGGCCGTTCGACGGGTCGA
>DASXKD010000200.1:0-6182 GCA_036497045.1 Streptosporangiaceae bacterium
GTGACCGCCGCCGGGAGCAGCCATCGCCGCCACGGGGCTGGGTGTGCGTGGCCGGTCGGGCCAGGCTGGAACATGCGCACTCTAGTGCTCCTTCCGGGTGCCCCGCGGCTCGCCGGGCAAGGACCTGGCTGGGTTCCGGCGGGTATGGCAGCAGTGTGTGATCACCGGGACTGGCTGTACTCGGGCGCGCGCCGTACGGCGGGCCGGGGCCTGGCGGCCACCGTCGCCGCATGGGCCCGCGCCTGCCAGGCGGTGAGTACGGTGAGCAGGATGATCAGCGTCTCCACGCTGAGCGCGGCGATGCCCAGCGGGCACCGCCAGTTGCCGACGTCGCTGTGATCGCCGAGGAAGCCGCCCGGCAGGGCACGGGTCAGCACGTAGCCGCCCATCGCCGAGACGGCCAGCCCGCCGGCGGCGGCCCACGCCAGCCAGTGCGACCGGCCGATCATGACCCCGCCGACCAGGACGGCCGCGACGATGATCCCCAGATACCCGGCGCCGATCAGCGGGGTCGGGCCCAGCGTGGCCGGCAGGTCGACCACGTGGATCACCGCCAGTGCGGCAAGCGCCAGCGCGCCCATCGCCCGCGCGATCACCTCGGCCCCCTGCGCCGGCAGCGCTTGGCTACGATCAAGCATCGTTGTCCTCCAGTCCTCAGGACCCCTCGGGCACCAGGCCACGGGTAGTCCGGTAGTAGTTCTGCTCTCAACTACTAACACGGATAGAAGGCTGAGCAGGTTCAGCGGTAGTTGGCCCAGCCTGGTGCGACGTGCGTCACACGGTGCTGAGAGCCCGGCGCATTCCGCAGTGACCGATGAGCCCGGGCCCGGCCGTGCCCTTCACCGGGCTGGCGCCCGGGGTGGATCCAGTTGTGCGACTGCAATATGCCAAGGCATCCGGCTTGCCCTGCGGCCACGGTCGCGGGCGACGAGCCGCCAGCCCACGGGGGGCTGACGGCCCGCAAGGCCAGGGACGGAGGTGGCCCGGGCCCCTCATGACTCCGGTACGAGCGAAAACGAGCACGTCATCATGACGTTGCGGCTTAGTGCCGGGACCCAGTGACTGGTCACCCACCGTGAATCGATCACAAAGTTGCCGGCGATGACGATACGCTGCACGTCGTCCGGCCGCGTGTCGCCCGGGTGCAGGTCGAGCTGGCAGGCCAGTTCATGCTCAGCGTTCTTGACCCGCAGGCGGCCGACGCCCCGCCAGCCTGCGGGGACCCAGGCCAGCAGCTCGGACCGGAAGCTGATCTCCGGGAAGGCCGCGGCGTCCAGGAAGCGCGGCCCGGCCAGCAGCCGGTCCAGCGCCGGTGACCCGGTGCTGACCGCACTCGTCCTGGCGGCAAGGCACGCTATCGAATCCTCGATCGGTTCCGCTATGACCACCCTGCCAGCCAGGGGCATGCGTCCCCGCACGGGCTGGCCGCCGACGCGGGCGGCAAACGACGCATGTGACCGTGCCGGGTCGACGCGCCACCTGCCGGTAGCCAGCCGCGGCCGCTGGCTCGGGCTGGGCTGAATGTCGTATCCAGTCTTGATCACGAGCGTCTCCTTTGACGTGCCGGCCCAGCCAGCTGGCGGCTGCGGGTCAGGTGTCCTGCGCATGCGCTGGCAGGCGCGGCGCGAGGCCAATCTCTTACTAACACGGATAGGAGACTTTGCCTGTTCACCCGACGGGCGGGGGGCCCGCTGTGCCCAGCGCGGCTACCCGGACGGCGATCCGCCTGGCCAGGTCCCGGCGAGGATCGCGAGGCGTTGCAGCGTCGCTTCTGGCGGCTGCCCGCTTGCCTCGTGCAGCTCATGAAGCAGCAACTCGGAGACCACGTGCAGGCCCGCGAGCAAGTCACCGAGGGCCGCTGGGTCTTGTGGCACCAGGGCCCCCGCGGCCCATGCCAGCAGTTCTGGTGAGTCGAGGCTCGCGGTGAGCAGCCCGATCGCCAGCTGGACGGCGCCCGCCGCCGTCTGGCTGGCATCAGTGGCCGCCGCCGGCGCGCGGGCGGCAGCTCCGCGGTGCCTGCCGTGGCGCAGGCACCAGCGGCGGCGTTCGCCGGGGGCGTTCCTCATGTTGTCCTCCCGACCCGGCGGGCGAGCCTGCCGCATTGATGCTGGGTGCGCGTATATCTAGCAACACGCAGGTAGATGGCTGGGCCGTTCATTGTCGGCCAGGCGCGGTAGCCGCGTGAGCGGTTATTGCGGCAGAACGGCCTTCGGGGCGCTGGCGCGCAGCCGGCCGTAGCCCGCCGCCCGCGGGCGGCCCGGAGTGCCGGTCTGCTAGGCGGCGTGCACCCGGCCGAGTGCAAGCGCGACCACGGCCGGAGTCAGGGCCAGCAGGACCGGGGTCAGCGCGAGCGCGGCGGCCGTTGCGCGCAGCAAGTGGCGGCGCACCGGGCGCAGCGGTTCGGCCGGGCCGAGCAGCCGGTGTATCCGCTGCAAGGCGTCGGTGGCGGCCGCGGCCAGGGCCGGTGCCGGGCTGGCCGCGGTGGCGGTGGCCAGGACCACCAGGGCGGTTGCCAGCGACCGGGGATCGCTGGCCTGTGTTGCCGCATCGTCGGCGTGCAATTCGGCCAGCCGCGCCACCTGCATGTCCGCGTCCCGCATCAGCGGCACGAACGGAAGCACCTGGCGGCCGATCCGGGCCATGGCCAGCAGCCGGTGGTGCCGCCCGGCGAGGTGCGCTCGTTCATGTGCCAGGACCGCGCCGAGCTGGGCAGGATCCAATGCCGCCACGGCGCCGGTGGTCAAGATCACCGTCGGGTGCCGCCCGGCGACGCAGTAGGCGGCCGGCTCCGGATGTTCCACCAGCACGGCCCCCAGGGCGGGCTCGGGCCATCCCGCCAGCCGGGCGGTCTGCGCGTGCCGGAGCGCCTGCCGCCCCGCGGCGCGGAGATGGGTGACGGCGGTGAGCGTGGTGCGGGCCACCACGGCGCCCGCCAGGATCAGGCCCAGCCCGGCGACGGTGGCGCCCCCTGGTGTGGCGTAGGTGGCGCGAAGCCGCAGCACGCACGCCCCGATCAGGTGACTGAGCCCCCCGCCGAGGGGGGTCGCGTGAACCGCCAGCGTCAGCCCGGCGAGCCCGAGCGCGGCCAGGACCGACCAGCCCGCGGCCAGGTAGGTGACGATGCCAAGCAGCGGCGCCCGGCCCATCCACCTGGCCCGGCCAAGCATCCGTGCCCCCAGCGTGCCGGCACCGGCCGCATAACCCAGCAGCACCGCGGCGACGGTCACCTGTTCCCGCCAGCCTCAGGCTCCGGGCGCGCCTGCTCCAGCGCCTCGCGCAGCAGGGCCGCGTCGTGCGGGCTCATCTGAAGTACGAAATGCGCCAGCGCCCTGCGCCGGTCCGCGCTGGTGCCCAGCGCGTCGCTCATCAGCGCCGCGGTGTACGCCGAACGGGAGCCGGTGGGCTCATAGCGCCACGCCCGGCCATCCCGCTCCCGGCGCAGCCACCCCTTGCGGTGCAGGTTCTCCATCACCGTCATCACGGTGGTGTAGGCCAGCGGCCGGTCGCCGTGAAGATCGTCGACGACCTCACGGACCAGCGCCGGCCGCCCCCACTCCCACAACAGGTCCATGATCACAGCTTCCAGCTCACCGAACCGCCGCATCCTCGCTCCCAGATAGCCGGCACACTCGCCTCATCTACTATCACGCATAGAGTGGGCCGCCGGTTCAATCGCGGCACCAGGCTCTTCTGCGAGGCAGCCCCCGCTCGCCGGGCGGATGGCCGCAGTGAACGAAACGCCTCTACTATCCGTGATAGTAAGCATGTCTACTATCACGACTGCTTCCCGCGGGGAGCTGCCCGCCGATGCTGATGCCGATGCCGCGATACGCGAGCTGTACTCCCATCACGCCAAGGCCCTGCACGGTTACGTCGAACGGTTCTGCCCCGACCGGGCGAGCGCCGATGACATCGTGCAGGAAACGCTCATCCGGGCCTGGCGGAACCTGCCGCAGCTCACCGCCGACGACCGGCCGGTCCGGCCCTGGCTGTTCCGCGTCGCCCGCAACCTGCTGACCGACGCCGACCGGGCCGCACGGGCACGGCCGGTCACCGCACCGGCGGAGCCGCCCGACGTTGCCGGGGACGACGCGGGGCTGGACCAGATCCTTGACCGGCAACTCGTCGCCGACGCGCTCCAGCACCTGTCGCCCGCGCACCGGACCATGCTGGTGGAGACCTTCTACCACGACCGCACCCTGGCAACCGTCGCCCGCCAGCTCGGCATACCGGACGGTACCGCCCGATCACGGCTGCACTACGCGCTGCACGCCCTGCGCAGGCAGATCCAACAGCGCGAAGCGGTCGCGTGCGGATGAACAGCCGTCCGCCCCGGCATCTCCCCGCCGCGAAAGCCGCCGAGGCGGCTACACCCTCGGCTGTCACCCGGCCAGGCCAGCGCCTGATCACCATGATGCTGCTCGCTGCGGCCGCCCTGGACCTGACCAGGTGCGGCCTCGTCCTGGCCACAGCCCAGCACCCGGCCCCGGCCGCTGGGCTGATCACAGCCGGGCTTGCCGCCGCCGCGGTGAGCACCTGGACCGCTCGGGGATGCCGGGGCGGCCGCTGCTGGGCAACCTGGGGCGCCTTGCTGATCGGTGCGGCGTCCGCACCGCAGGCTGCCGCGAACGGCTTCCATTCTCCCTACGCGATTCCCGATACCGCCACCGCCGCGCTCGGGGTGCTGCTCACTGTCGCTGTCCTAGCCACCGCCGGCCGCACCGGGCAGCCCGGGGACGACACCGGAACCCCGTGCGGGCCTGTCCGATCGGACGGTGGCGACGATGCCACCATCGCGCCGCGAAACCTGAGGAGCTGGTTAGTTTGGCCGGCATGGCATTCCGCGCTGTCACCGGCCATCGGCGTGCCGGCCGGCCCCGGCGGCTGCGGCTGCGTCGCGGCATGGCGGTGCTGCGGCTCTTCGTCCGCGGTGGGGTCCGGTACGCGGGCAGTGCGCCGCGGTTGTTCGCAGCCGCAGGCGAGAAGCGCCAAGTGCTGCGAGGCGACCTGGCCTTGCAGACCGCCGAAGACGTCGCCGGCACCCTGGGAGCGATGAAGGGCGTCCTGATGAAGGTCGGCCAGATGGCCAGCTACGTCGACGACGGCCTGTCACCAGCCGTCCGCCGCACCCTGGCCCGCCTGCAAGACAGCGTCCCGCCGATGAGCCCGGAGCTGGCCGCGGCCGTGGTGGAGGAAGAACTCGGCGCGCCGCCGGTACGGGCCTTCGCCCGCTGGGATCCGCAGCCCATCGCCGCCGCTTCGATCGGGCAGGTGCACCGCGCCATCACCCTCGACGGCCGGGCGGTCGCGGTCAAGATCCAGTACCCGGGCATCGCCGAGACCATCGCGGCTGACCTGCGCAACGTCGCCCTGCTGCGCCGGATGCTGCGGATCACCGCGCCGGCTCAGGACGTCGACGCGCTGATCGCCGAACTGCGGGAGCGTGTCGCGGAGGAGCTTGACTACCGCCGCGAGGCCGCCAGCCAGCGGCGCTTCGCTGCCTACTACGACGGGCATCCGACGATCCATGTGCCACGGATCGCCGGCGACCTGTCCACCCGGCGGGTAGTCACCAGTGAGCTGTCGGATGGTGCCCGGTTCGCCGAGCTGCGCGGCTGGTCTCAGCAGGAACGCGACCTGGCCGCGGAGACGATCTACCGCTTTGTGTTCCGGAGCCTGTACCAGGTCCGCGCGTTTAACGGCGACCCGCACCCCGGCAACTACTTGTTCCACGGCGGCGGCAAGGTCACCTTCCTGGATTTCGGGCTGGTCAAATACTTCACCCCGGCCGAGCTGCAGCCGCTCATGGAAATGAACCGCCGGCTGTGCGTGGAGCACGATCCCGAGGCATTCCGCCGCAGCCTGGAGAACGCCGGCTTCCTGCGTCCGAACGCACCGCTGAGCACCGAGGCGATCGTCGAGCACCTGGCCGTCTTCTACGACACCATCCGTGAACCAGGCCCGCTGACCATCACCGGGGACTACGCCTCCTCAGTCGTGCACCGCTTCTTCGATGTGCGCAGTCCAGTGATGGGCTTCATCAGCGTCCCAAGGTCATACGTCATCCTCCAGCGGATCAACCTCGGCCTGTTCGCCATCCTCGGCGAACTGTCCGCGACAGCCAACTGGCGGGCCATCACCGAGGAGATCTGGCCCTTCGTCCAGGGCCCGGCCGCCACCCC
>DASXKD010000201.1:0-7524 GCA_036497045.1 Streptosporangiaceae bacterium
CCGATCAGCAACACCGCGGTGTCCGGCATGCCCCGCTCCCAGGCCGGGGTGGCGGCCGCCGTGGCCTCCACCAGCCGTCAGGTGGGCGGTTCGCTGGGGGTCGCGCTGACCGGGTCAGCGGTGGCCTCGTCCCTGCACGGCTCGCTGCGCACCGGTTTCGTCCCGGCCAGCCACACTGGCTGGCTGATCGTGGCCGGCTGCGGCGTGCTGGTACTCGTGACGGGCCTGGCCACCAGTGGCCGCTGGGCACGTGGCACCGCCGAGCGCACGGCGGACCGGCTGATGTCCGAGGAACCGCGGATCCCCGTCACCACCCCGTGACCCGTCACCGGAGCCATCCGGTTCGTGATCATGACTTTGCTGTCTCAGCAACGGCAATGTCATGATCACGAATGGCGGCGTTGGGTCACGAGCCGCGAGAAGGGACAGGCGGGTCAGGCGTTATCGGTGGGAGCGCTGATCAGCGAGAAGACCGCGCCATGGTCGTCGGCCACGACGGCGATCCGGCCGTAGGGGCTGTCCCAGGCCGGGCGCACCGTGGCTCCGCCCAGGCCGTTCACCGCGACGATGGCCGCGTCGGTGTCCTCGACAGCGAAATAGACCGACCAATGCGCCTGGACCTCCGCGGCGAGGCTGCTGTCAAGTTCGCCGATCCCGCCGACCTCGCTGCCGGCCGCCTTCAGCGTGGCGTAGCGGAACCTGGTGTCGCCGATGTCGCCGTACTCGTAGCCGAACACCGAATGGTAGAAGGCCTTGTTGCCATCGAAGTCGCGGCTGAGGTTCTCGTTCCAGGTGAGCGAGCCAGGCTCGTTCGCGAGCTGGACCCCGGTGTGCTGCCTGGCCTGCCAGAGGCCGAACACCGCACCGCCCGGGTCGGCCGCCATCGCCATCCGCCCCTGGCCCATCACGTCCATGGGCGCCACGAGCACCTGACCACCGGACGCCTTGATCTTCCCGGCCGTCTCGTCCGCGTTGCTGGCGGCCAGGTACGTGGTCCACGCGGACGGCGCGTCGGCGGGCCCCATCTTCGGCCCGATCCCCGCCACCTGCCTGCCGTCCTTCAGGCACAGCACGTACCCGCCGGCTTCCGGCGGACCCGGATGCACGTCCCAGCCGAACAACTCCGCGTAGAACGCGCCCGCCTTCGCGATGTCTGCCACGCTCAGGTCCACCCAGCAGGGCGTGCCATCGCCCCAGGCGGTGTCCCTCGTCACCATGGTTTCATCCCCTAGGCCCAGGTCAGCGCTCCGGCCGCACCAACCTCAAGGGGACAGCATACGCATGCACGTACCCGCGGAAACCGGGGTCTGGCGATGGGCGCAGGTCAGGAGGAGTAGCAGTAGGAGTCGCTCGAAGCGTCGCCGCCCTCCAGCCGGACCTGGTGTGCGCGGCGCCCGCGGAACACCTCGCCCTCCAGGAAGAAGCGTTCGTCGAAGCTCATGCCGCCGCTCTCGCCGACGTCCAGCTTGGTCATCCAGGCGCCGACGCCGTCCGGGTAGAACTGCTCGTCCCAGGCACCGTAGAGCGAGTTGGTGAAGTAGACCCGCTTGCCGTCGCGGGAGACCTCGACCATCTGCGGGCCGCCGGCCAGCGGCTGATCCGGCCGGGCCGGGTGTGCCACGCGCCCGACGATGCCGCCGAGCCGGACCGAGCCGACCTCGCGCGGGTGGAACGGATCGCTCACGTCGTACTGCTTGAGTTCGCCGGTGCCCCAGCACGAGACGTAGAGGAACTTGTCGTCCACGGACAGCGCCAGGTCGGTGACCAGCGGCGGCACGGCACCGAAACCCTGCAGCAGCGGCGGGAGCTGCTCGGCCGGGGCCGGCTCGGCGGGGATGGAGATCACCTTGGTGGCTGCCCACTGGCCGTCCTGCTGGTGCCAGACCCAGATCGACGCGGACAGGTCCTCGACGCTGACCACCACGCCGACGAAGCCGTACTTGCGGGCCGGGTCGTGCGCCGGGCGCAGTTCCAGCGCCATCTGGTGCTCGTCACCGAGGTCCACAGTCTGCACGTGGCGGCGCGTGCTCATGTCCCAGAAGTGCAGCCGGTGCCCGTACTTGCGGCCGAGCAGCAGTTCCGGCACGATCCCGTCCTCGATCATGGACGGGGTGCCCCACTCGGACGTGACGATCACGTCGTCGTTGATGTGCCACCAGACGTCGTAGGCCAGGTACTGGTCGCCGCGGTCCGCCTCGAACTGGCCCAGCACCTCGAACGAGGAGTGGTCGAGCAGCGCGACCCCGCCAGGACCCTCGGCGCCGTTACCGCCGCCCAGGCAGGACACGTACAGGTAACCGGGGCCGCAGTGCACCGTGTGCGGGCGCGAGTAGTTGGCCCGCTTGCCCAGTTCCTCCGGGCCGAGCACCTTCACGACCTGGGGAGCCGCCGGGTTCTCCAGCGTGTCCAGGATGTAGATGCGCGAGGACCGGATCCCGGGGACGACCAGGTAGCGCCGGTCGCCGTGGGTGTGTGAGCCGGTCGGGCAGAGCGCGCTCGAGCATGCGTTCCAGCCGAAGTGGTGCAGCTCGTCGCCCAGGTTCGGCAGCTCGGTGTAGCCGACCACGGTGCCGTATGCGGCGGAGCCGGGGTCGGTGTCCACGACTGCGATCCCATCGGGCTTGTCCGCCGGGCGGGAGAACGTCGCCACGTAGGCAAGCTTCTCCGGTGGGCCGGCCGCCGCGTCGGCGGGGGAGCGGTAGAACGTGGGGTCGTGCTGGTGCTCATCTGCCATGGGAGGCAACCCTTTCACCAGATGTCCTTCGCGGAAGCTTCGCGCTCGCTGTCAACCCTGTCAACCATTCCCCGTCAGGCTAAAGCGCGAGCGCGCAGCCTGACCCACGAGCCGGCCCTCAGCCCACCAGCAGCCAGCCGCCCAGCGCCAGCGATCCCACGGCAACCAGGAAGAACACACCGGTCCAGAGACCGCCAGGCAGGCCGCTGAGCCGGGCGAGCTGGTCGGCGTCGTTCGAGGGGCCGCGGCGCCGGCGCCGGTCACGCTGCAGTTCGAGCACAGGGCGTACCCCGCCGAACAGCAACAGCCACGTCATCACGTACCCGAGCGCGGCCGCCGCCGCGGCGGACCGCTGCCAGAGGACCGCCACGATCACCGCCCCGGTGACCGCGACGGCCAGCAGGCCGTAGGCATTGCGGATGACGAACGCCAGGCCCGCCAGGCCCGCCAGGCTGAGCAGCAGCACGGCGAGTAGGTGGCCGGTGGCCAGCAGCGCGGCGCCGCCCAGGCCGAGCAACGGCGCGGCCAGGTAGCCGGCCAGTGCGGTGAGGATGATGCCAGGGCCGGACGGGCTGCCCGCGGTCACCGTCACCCCGGCGGAGGTGTGCAGTACCCGCACCCCGTGCAGCCGCCTGCCGGTCGCTACCGCGGCCAGCGCGTGGCCGCCCTCGTGCGCGATGGTCACCACGGTGCGGGCGAGCGGCCAGGCCCGGCGCGAGGCCACCACGGCCGCCGCGAAGAGGCCGGTGCCCAGGATCAGCAGGTGCGACGGTGGCTGCCCCTGCCGGTCGGCCCAGGCCGCGAGGTGGTGCCACAGATGGCTCAGGGACACCGCGGTCATGTTCACATAGTGCCAGCCGTACCGGACTGAACCGGCCGGGTCGCCAAGCCGTGGCATGGGCGAACAGCGGCATCCAACGACGGCCGGACGGCCGTGGTGCAGGCTGACGGGAAGACGGTCAAGGTGACGGTCCGGGGCGGGCCGGCACGGATCCCGCCAGGTGCGGTCACCCGCCTCGCGGCGATCGTGGCCGAGCGCCTGGCCGAGCGCAGCGAGATCACCTGAGCGGTCCCTTCCCTGCCCCATGATCATGACTAGGGAAGGCAGGCCAGGGCGCTCGTCAGTGGTGGGAGAGCGTATCGATCCTGGCGACCTGGTCCGGCTCCAACGTGAAGCGCATCAGATCGAAGTTGACGGCGATCCGTTCCGGGTTGACCGACTTCGGGATCACCGTGATGCCGTGCTCGATGTGCCAGCGCAGCACCACCTGCGCGGGCGTGACGCCGTGCACCTTGGCGATGTCCACCAGTATCGGGTCCGCCAGGTTGGTGCCCTTGAGCGGGCTGTAGCCCTCCAGCGCGACACCCCGCTGAGCGTGCGCGGCGAGCAGGGCCGGGTCGTGCCGGGCGGGGCTCCACGGGATCTGGTTGACCGCCGGCGCCTCGCCGCAGAACTCGGTCAGCCGGTCGATCTGGGCCAGCGAGTAGTTGCTCACCCCCACCGCGCGGGCCCGGCCCTCATCCCGCATCATGAGGAACTCCTGCCAGACATGGCACAGCTTGCGCCCCCGGGGCGGCGAGTGCACCAGCCACAGGTCCACGTGGGTGGTGCCCAGTGCGCGCAAGCTCGCCGCGAGCGTGGCCCGCTCCCGGTCGGCGCGGCTGGACGGCAGCTTGGTGGTGAGGAACACCGCGTCGCGGTCCACGCCGCTGTCGGTCAGCGCGCGGCCCACCTCGGACTCGTTGCCATACATCGTCGCGGTGTCGATGTGCCGGTAGCCGGCCTTCAGAGCGGCCAGCACCGCCTGGCGTCCCGCCCGGCCGCGAAGCTGCCACGTGCCAAACCCGATCATGGGCATCTCGACGCCGCCGGGCAACGAGCTTGCCGGTACTGCCACCGCCTCCGTCATGAGACTCAGTGTGCCCCGCGCCCGTGGCGTCACACCATAGCCGTCCCGGTCCGGGCGACCAGGTCCGCGAACAGTTCCATCAGGCGCGCCGTCACCGGCCCTGGCTTGCCGTCGCCGATGGCGCGGCCGTCGATCGTGGTGACCGGTACCAGGCCGCCCATCGTCCCGGTGACGAACACCTCGTCGGCGTTGTAGAAGTCGGTCAGGCTGAAGTCGCGGACGTCGCAGCCCAGGCCGGCCTGCGCGGCGAGTTCGAGCACCGTCTCGCGGGTGATCCCCTCCGGGCAGGCGAGCGCCGCCGGGGTGCCCAGCCGCCTGCCGGTGACCAGGAACAGGTGGGTGGCGTTGGTCTCGGCGACGAAGCCGCGATGGTCGAGCATCACCGCGTCGTCGGCGCCCGCGGCGTTCGCCTCGATCTTGGCCAGAATCGACGGCAGCAGGTTGTTGTGGTGGATCTTCGGATCCAGGCAGTCCGGCGGTGGCCGCCGCACGCTGGAGGTGATCAGGGTGATCCCGGCCAGGTCGTACACGGGTGGCTTGTGCTCGGCGAGCACGATCAGGGTCGGCCCGGACCGGTTCAGCCGCGGATCCATTCCGCTGGTGACCTTCTCGCCCCGGGTGAGCGTGAGCCTGATGTGCACGCTGTCGGTCATCTGGTTGGCGCGCAGGGTCCGCCGCACCTGCTCGGCGATCTCCTCCTCGGAGGGCACGGTGTCGAACGCGAGCGCCTTCGCCGAGCGCCGCAACCGCGCCAGATGCTCGGCCAGCCGGAAGATGCGCCCCTGATACAGGCGCAGGCCCTCCCAGACCGCGTCCCCGCCCTGCACGGCGGAGTCGAAGGGGCTGACCGCCGCCTCGTTGCGGTGGGTGAGGCGGCCGCCCACGTTCACGATGACGTCGAGATTGCGCTCGTCGAGGGTCTGGAGCACGGTTCCGTCCTATCCAATGCCGCCCTCGCGGGCGTTCGGCCCCGGGGGTCTCTCTGGCTTGGGGTGGCCCATCGGGATCCGGGGTGTCCCCGAGCTGCCAGAGTCTCGCCGCCGGGAAGCCGCAGCGCGCAGCGGTGCGGCGTTCGGCCCGGCGGCTGCGGCGTTCGCCCGGCGGCTGCGGCGTGACGCGGCCCGAGGTTGGTGTCTCACGAGGCTCAGCGCCCGGCGGCGAGGAGTCGGTGAGCGTGCAGCCGCTCGTAGTACGGCCGGCATCGCCCGGCCAGGTCCGCGAGCCCGGCCGGCAGCGCCTGCCGTGGCGGGTGGTAGGGCCCGAAGCCGGTGGACCGCCACACGCTCTCATACCAGTACGGGCCCCACACCCCGTCGGTGTCCCTCGGTCCGGTCGGCCACGACAGCATCGCCGGGGTGAAGCCGATGTCCAGCGCCGCGCACAGCGCGCGCAGTATCCCTTCCGGGTTCTCCAGCAGGTCCCGCGAGTCGATCACGGGACCGGGGCAGGCGGCGAAGATCTCCGCCTGCTGCACGATCCCGAGGTCGGCCAGGGTCGGCTCCGACCGCACCTGGGCGTACGAGGCGAGCAGTTCGGCCGGGTCCCTGAGCAGGTAGGCGTGCCGCAACGGCGCCAGAGCCGTCCGGTCCACCTCGGGCAGCAGGTGGTGGGTCATGTGCTTGCCGTAGTACACGCTCTTGCCCGCCGGGAGTGGCGCCGTGGCGAGGTCGTCGAGCACCTCGCGCCAGCCGTTGGGCATGCTGGCCAGGATCTCGTCACGGCCGGGGTGGCTGATACCCGTCCTGGCCAGGTAGAACGCGTACAGCGGCTCGTCCGCCACGATGGTGTCCGGCCGGTTACCGAACGACCGCATGAGCGCGGTCGATACGGTGCGCGGGCCGGACCACATCGCGATCCGGACTACGGGCTGGGTCAGAGCTTCACCACCGAGCGGAGCACGTCGCCGCGCTGCATCTTGGCAAAGGAGTCCTCGATGCCGTCCAGCGTGATCGTTTCCGAGACGAACTTCTCCAGCGGCAGCCGGCCCTGCAGGTACAGCCCGGTGAGCATGGGGAAGTCGCGTTCCGGCAGGCAGTCGCCGTACCAAGAGGACTTCAGCGCGCCGCCGCGGCCGAACAGGTCGAGCAGCGGCAGTTCGATGCGCATGTCCGGGGTCGGCACGCCGACCTGGACCAGCACCCCGGCCAGGTCCCTGGCGTAGAACGCCTGCCGGTAGGTGTCCGGGCGGCCCACCGCCTCGATCACCACGTCGGCGCCGTTGCCCCCGGTCAGCGCCTGGATCTCGGCGACCGGGTCGGCCTCGCGCGAGTTGATCACGTGGGTGGCACCGAACTGGCGCGCCCACTCCAGCTTCCGCGGGTCGACGTCGACCGCGATGATCGTGTGCGCACCGGCCAGGCGCGCCCCGAGCACCGCAGCGTCACCCACGCCGCCGCAGCCGATCACGGCCACCGAGTCGCCGCGGCTCACCCCGCCGGTGTTGATCGCCGCGCCGAGACCCGCCATCACGCCGCAGCCCAGCAGGCCGGCCACCTCCGGCGGGACCGCCGGGTCGACCTTGGTGCACTGGCCCGCGGCCACCAGGGTCTGCTCGGCAAAGGCGCCGATGCCCAGTGCGGGCGACAGCGGGGTGCCGTCCTCCAGGGTCATCTTCTGAGCGGCGTTGTGCGTGGCAAAGCAGTACCACGGCCGGCCTCGCTTGCAGGCGCGGCACTGGCCGCATACCGCGCGCCAGTTCAGGATGACGAAGTCACCGGGGGCGACGGCGGTCACCCCGGGCCCCACCGCATCGACCACGCCGGCCGCCTCATGGCCAAGCAGGTAGGGGAAGTCCTCCCCGATGCCGCCCTCCCGGTAGTGCAGGTCAGTGTGGCAGACGCCGCACGCCTGCACCCGCACCCGCGCCTCGCCCGGCCCGGG
>DASXKD010000202.1:0-3744 GCA_036497045.1 Streptosporangiaceae bacterium
GGAACCGCGGGACGCCGCGGCGCTCGCGGTCGGCACCGCGGGATCGGCGGTCGTGTTCGCGGGCACGACCGTCATCATCGCGCTAGTCAGCCTGACCGTGGTCGGCGTCCCCGTGGTGACCAAGATGGGCCTGGCGGCCGCGGCCGCGGTGGCCCTCGCCGTCCTGGTCGCCATCACCCTCATTCCTGCCCTGCTCGGCTTCTTCCCCCGCGCCGTGCTGTCCCGGAAGGCACGCCGCAGCACCCAGCGCCAGGCGGGCAGGCCGAACCTCGGCAGCCGCTGGGCGGGCCTGGTTCTCCGGTACCCGCTGGCGGTGCTGCTGCTGGCCGCCGCGGTGCTCGGCGCCATCGCCGTGCCCGCCACCCACCTGCGGCTCGGCACCGCCGGGAACGCCACCCTGCCCACCTCCGACACCGGCCGCCGCGCCTACGATGAGATCAGCACGGCCTTCGGCCCCGGTTTCAACGGCCCGCTGACCATCGCTGTCACCACCAAGGGCACCGCCAGCCCGGCGCAGGCCGCGTCGGCGGTCGCGCAGAAGATCGCGGCCACGCCCGGCATCGTGGCCGTCTCCCAGCCGACGGTCGACGCGGCCGGGGACGTGGCCGTGTTCACCGCCGTTCCGGCCACCGCGCCCGACGCGCAGCAGACCACCACCACGGTCTCCGCGCTGCGCGCCGAGCGCCCCGCCATCGCCCGCGCGACCGGCGCCAGCTACCTGGTCACCGGCCTGACCGCGTCCAACATCGACACCGCGTCCAAGGTCGGCAGCGCACTCCTGCCCTACATCCTGGCCGTGGTGGGCCTGGCCTTCCTGCTCTTGCTGGCCGTGTTCCGTTCCGTGCTCGTGCCGCTCAAGGCGACCCTCGGGTTCGTCCTGTCGCTGCTCGCCGCCCTCGGCGCAGTGGTGGCCGTGTTCCAGTGGGGCTGGCTCGGCAGCATCCTGGGCGTCCCGGCGACCGGCCCCGTCCAGCCGTTCCTGCCGATCTTCGTGGTCGGCATCGCCTTCGGCCTGGCCATGGACTACGAGGTCTTCCTGGTCAGCCGCATCCGGGAGGCCTACGCCCACGGCGAGGAGCCCCGCCCCGCGGTGATCTCCGGGTTCCGGCACAGCGCCCGGGTCGTGGTAGCCGCCGCGGTGATCATGATCTCGGTCTTCGCCGGCTTCGTCACCAGCACCCAGCCCCTGGTCAAGATGATCGGGTTCGGCCTGGCGGCCGCCGTCCTATTCGACGCGTTCGTGGTCCGCTTGACCCTCGTCCCCGCCGTCCTGGCCCTGCTCGGCAAGCACGCCTGGTGGCTGCCACGCTGGCTAGGACGGATACTGCCCCGCGTGGACATCGAGGGCACGACCTTGGAGCGCCGGTCCCCACGATCCGAGATATCACCGCTCGAAAAAGAGCCGGCCCGGCAAGGACCCATGCCCGGCCGGTAGGCCAGTTATCGTCCATATATGGCTACGGCCCGATCAGGAAGTCCCGTCATGATCTCCCGGTGGCAGCGCCAACTAACCGATCACCCGCGGATCGCCGACGTGGTGGCCGTGATAGTGCTCGCGGGGATTTCCCTTCCCGGCACCCTGCTCAGCGTCAAGGGTGCCACGGTCCCGCCGCGGCTGCCCGGCGCGCTGCTGACCGGGGTCGCCTGCGCGGCGCTGCTCGGGTACCGTGCGTGGCCCCGGGTGACGGCCGTGGCGGCCGTCGGCTGCGTCGTCGCCGTGACCGCACTGGGCTACACGGAGACGCCGCTGCTGCTGGCGCCGGCCATCGTCGCGCTGTTCCTGCTGGCGACCCGTGACAGCCGGACGACAGCGTACGTGCTGACTGTGATCGCCGTCATCGCCGTGGTATCGGCAGCGCTGGCTGCGGGTCCGCCCAGCGAGTCGCTGACCCTCAAGGTATTCGGCCCGGCCGCCTGGCTGCTGCTAGGCACCGCCCTCGGCGCCGCGGCCTGGCTGCGGCGGACGGCGGCCGAGGCCGCGCATGCCCGCGCTGAGTACGCGGAGCGGACGCGCGAGGAAGAAGCCCGTCATCGCGTCGCCGAAGAGCGGATCCGGATCGCCCGTGAACTTCACGACGTGGTCGCGCACCATCTTGCCCTGGCTAACGCCCAGGCCGGCGCGGTCGCGCACCTCATCCGCAGCGACCCGGGTCAGGCCGGGAAGCTAGCTGCCGAGCTGTCCGGCACCACCTCCTCGGCGCTGCGCGAGCTCAAGGCCGCCGTCGGCCTGCTGCGCCAGGACGGCGACCCGGAGGTCTCCCTGGAGCCGCCTCCTGGCCTGGCGCGGCTTCCGGATCTGATCGCGTCCTTCAGGTCCGCCGGGCTGACCGTCACCGTTACCACCGACCGGGAACAACGGCCACTCTCCCCTGGTGTGGACCTCACGGCGTTCCGCATCATCTCCGAAGCGCTGACCAACGTGGTCAAGCACGCTCCCGGCAGCGAGGCCCGGGTGCGGCTCGGCTATGGCAGCGACCTGCTGCGGATCGCGGTTGCCAACGACACCGGCGCGGATCCGCCGCTCCCCGGCGGTGCCTCGGGGTTCGGCCTGATCGGCATGCGCGAGCGGGCCCAGTCCGTAGGCGGCCGGATCAGCTCCGGCCCCTGTCCCGGGGGCGGTTTCGAAGTCACCGTTGAACTTCCCCTCGAGACCCGCGTCCTCTACGGAAATCAGGCGCGATGACGATCCGCGTGCTGCTCGCAGACGACCAGGCCCTGCTGCGCCAGGCCTTCCGCATCCTCATCGATTCCTGCCCCGACATGGAGGTCGTCGGGGAAGCAGCGGACGGCGGCGAGGCCGTGACCCTCGCCAGGACCAGTCGCCCTGACCTGGTGGTGATGGATATCCGCATGCCCGGCACCGACGGACTGGCCGCGACGGCCGCGATCTGCGCGGATCCGGAGCTGTCCGCGACCCGTGTCCTCATCCTGACCACGTTCGAAATCGACGAGTACGTGGCCCGCGCACTGCGAGCGGGCGCCAGCGGCTTCCTCGGCAAGGACGTCAGCGCCGACGAGCTGCTGGCAGGAATCCGCACCGTTACTTCCGGGGAGGCGCTGCTGTCACCCCAGGCGACACGGGCTCTCATCTCCCGTTTCCTCGCAGCCCCGGAACCCGGCGCCGGGCTTGCCGCCCCCGATCAGCTTTCTGAGCTGACCGCCCGTGAACGCGAGGTCATGTCGCTGGCCGCCGAGGGATACTCCAATTCCGAGATCGCCGCCAGGCTCGTCCTCAGCCCGCTTACCGTCCGCACCCACATCCAGCGCGCCATGATGAAACTGCACGCCCGCGACCGCGTCCAGCTCGTCGTCATCGCCTACCAAACCGGCCTCGTCACCCTCACCCCGCCGTCACGGTGACAACCACGGCAGCGCAGCGGCGGCGCGCCGCCGCCCTCCGCGGTTAGCAGCGTTCCCGTACGGACCGGGCGGGACTGTCCGATTTTCGAAGGTTCGGCGCGCCGTAACGTCCGTCGCCGCAGAAAACTCCACCGGATTATGGCCTCGACGGTACTTATGAATAAGCCTCCCACATGCCGATATCGGCATAGTGGGACAACCTCAACGTGCACGTCAGCGATGCGATGACCGGCCTGATCGCCGCCCGGGACTGGCTGACGGTGTTCCGGCTCCCGCCATACGCGCACGAGCTCAACCCGGTCGAGAAGGTCTGGTCCACCCTCAAGCGGTCGCTGGCCAACCTCACCAAACGCAACCTCCTCCAGCTCACCGCGCTGATCAAGA
>DASXKD010000203.1:0-5601 GCA_036497045.1 Streptosporangiaceae bacterium
CGAGCTGATCGACTTCTGGCGGTTCAACGTCCACTTCGCCCGGCGGCTGCTTGAGGAGCAGCCGCTGTCGGCCCCGGGCGTCTGGAACCGGATGGAGTACCGGCCGCTCGAGGGCTTCGTCCTGGCGATCACGCCGTTCAATTTCACCTCGATCGCGGGCAACCTGCCCACCGCGCCTGCCCTGCTCGGCAACGTGGTGGTGTGGAAGCCGTCGCCGACGCAGCAGCTTGCCGCGCACGCCACGATGCGCCTGCTGGAGGCGGCCGGGCTGCCCCCGGGGGTGATCAACCTGGTCACCGGGGACGGCCAGGCGGTGTCGGCGGTGGCGCTGCCCCACCGCGACCTGGGCGGCATTCACTTCACCGGGTCCACGGCGACGTTCCAGCACCTGTGGCGGACGGTCGGCGAGAACATCTCCGGCTACCGCGGCTACCCGCGCCTGGTCGGCGAGACCGGCGGCAAGGACTTCGTGGTGGCGCACCCCTCCGCCGACCCGGCGGTGCTTTCCACGGCGCTGATCCGGGGTGCGTTCGAGTATCAGGGGCAGAAGTGCTCCGCGGCCTCGCGCGCCTACGTGCCACGTTCGGTCTGGGATGGCATGCGTGACGACTTCCTGGCGCAGGTGGAGTCGCTGACCATGGGTGACGTGGCTGCCGACCTTTCGCTGTTCATGGGCGCGGTCATCGACGATCGCGCGTTCGCCAAGCACAGCGGGGCGCTGGAGCGGGCCAGGGGCCGGGCCGCGGTGCGCATCCTCACCGGCGGCGGCACGGACGGCACCGAGGGCTACTTCGTCCAGCCCACCGTGCTGGAGTGCACCGACCCCGGGGATGAGGTGTTCACCACCGAGTACTTCGGGCCGATCCTCGGCGTGTACGTCTACGACGACGTCAGGTATCCCGACGTCCTCGCCCAGGCCGCCGACGTGGCGCCGTACGCGCTGACCGGCGCGGTCATCGCCAGGGACCGGGCGGCCATCGCTGCGGCGACCGACGTGATGCGGTTCGCCGCGGGAAACTTCTACATCAACGACAAGCCGACCGGGGCGGTCGTCGGGCAGCAGCCGTTCGGCGGCGCCCGGGCCAGCGGGACCAACGACAAGGCCGGCTCGATCTTCAACCTGACCCGCTGGGTGAACGCCCGGACGATCAAGGAGACGTTCGTGCCGCCCACCGACTACCGCTACCCACACATGGGCTGACCCGCGCATCACCTGACCACGTCGTACCCGGTCATGTGGAAGAACGACGCGCCCGCCCCAAGGGTCTGACCGCCGCCAGGCTTTGTCCCAGGTAAGTGGCCCCGGAGCACAGGCGCCCGTCAACCCCGGAAGGTCCCTGGTGCACTAGCCTGGCACCGCTATGAGCGCGCAGCCCGCGGCACCGGGGGACTCCCTTTACCGGCTTGCCCTCTGGAACATCGGTTTGACGCTGCTCGACGCGGCACGGGTGAACCGGGCGGCCTATGCCGAGGCGTTCCGCGCGGTGACCGGCCGGCCGCTGATCCAGGTGCCCCAGATGGCCGGGCGGACCGACTCGGAGACCTTCTTCGAGGCGCTCGCGGTGAACGCCACCGGGCCGCGGCCGGGCGACCCGGTGGGCGAGGAACTGCTCGGCCGGTTCGTCGCGCAGCTCACGGTTGCCTTCCGCGCCCGGCGGGATCTGCTCACCACGCAGGGCCAGCTCATGCCCGGTGCCCTGGACGCGGTCACCGGGGTGTGGCGGCTGCCCGGTCTGGTGCAGACCGTCGTCACCGGATCGATCAGGCCCAACGCGATCGAGGTGCTGCGCGCGTTCGGCCTGGCCCGCTACCTCGACACCGACATCGGCGGTTTCGGGTCCGAGGTGTACCCCAAGGGCGCGATGCTGCTGAACGCGCGCGGCCGGGCAGCGGAGAAGTACCGCGCCGACTTCACCGAGCACACGACCGTGTTCATCGCCGACTCGGCCAGGGACATGGAAGCGGCCCGGATCGGGGGAGCCCGGGCGATCGGCGTCGCCAGCGGGCGCTCGTCCTCCGGGGAACTGTGCGACGCGGGCGCGGACGTGGTGCTGGACGACCTGGCCGACACGGCGGCGGTGGTGGCGGCGGTGGACCGGCTGACCGTGCCCATCCGCTCGTGAGCAGCCCGCCGTGACTGGTGAGCCCGCCGCCGCGGCCGAGCCGGTTCCGCTGCGGGTAATCGCCGGCCAGTGGACCCGCCTCGGCTGCATCGGGTTCGGCGGGCCGCCCGCGCACATCGCGCTGCTGCGCAAACTCGTCGTCGACGACCGGGGCTGGCTGGACCCTCGCGAGTTCGAGGACGGCGTCGCGGCCGTCAACCTGCTGCCCGGCCCCGCCTCCACCCAGCTCACCATCTACTGCGCGTGGCGGCTGCGCGGCGCGGCGGGTGCGTTGATCGGCGGGGCCGGCTTCATCCTGCCCGGCCTGGCGGTGATCCTCAGCCTGTCCACGGTGTTCCTGGCCGAGCACCCGCCGGGCTGGGTCTCCGGGGCCGCCCTCGGCGCGGGCGCGGCCGTTCCCGCGGTGGCCGTGGCGGCCGCGCTTGGCCTGGTCCCGCCGAGCTGGCGCCGGGCCGGGACGACGGCCGCCAGAGCCAGGTGGATCGGCTACCTGCTGGCCGGGGGTGCCGCCGCCGCGCTGGTCGGGCCTTGGCTGGTGACCGTGCTCATCGGCTGCGGACTGATCGAGGCCGTGCTGCGTTCGGCGCCCAGGGGCCCACCGGCTTCGCCGGCGGTCATGCTGCCACTGGTCGCTAGCACCGGAGGACTCCTCTCACTGGCCTGGCTGGCGTTCAAGGTCGGCGCGCTCTCCTTCGGCGGCGGCTTCGTGATCATCCCGTTGATGCAGCACGACGCCGTGCACACCTATCACTGGATGACCGCGGGGCAGTTCCTCACCGCGGTCGCGCTCGGGCAGGTCACCCCGGGGCCCGTGGTGCAGACCGTGGCGGTGGTCGGGTACGCGGCGGCCGGGATCGGCGGCGGGCTGCTCGCCTCGCTGGTCGCGTTCACCCCGTCGTTCTGTTTCGTCCTCGGCGCGGGCCGGTACTTCGACCGGCTCCGGCGCAGCGCCGGGGTGCAGGCCTTCCTCACCGGGGCAGGCCCGGCCGCGATCGGTGCGATCGCAGGCGCGGCCGTCCCACTGGTAGCGGCGCTGGCGCACCTGTGGCAGGCCGGGGTGCTTGTGCTCGCCACAGGCTGGCTGATCGGGCTGCGCCGCGGGGTCGTGCCCGCCATCGTCGGCGCCGCGGCCCTGGGCGTCCTTGTCTACCTCGCCGGGGGGGCGGTCCGGTGAGCGCAGTGAGCACGGACACGCTGATCACCATCTACGGCGTGGTGGCCGTCACATTCATGATGATTATGTAGGCGCTGGAGCGGCGGCACCCGGCGTTCATTCTGGCCTTCGCGGTGGGCTGCCTGGCCTCCGCTGCCTACGGGTTCCTGTCCGGCGCATGGCCGTTCGGCGTGGTCGAGGCGATCTGGTCGGTCATCACCGTGCGGCGTTATCTGGCCGGGAGGCAGGAACGCTGACCGGGAGCGGTGTTGCGAGGGAGCGGTTCACTGGCCGATGCTGGGGCCTATGCCGTCCGACAACGAGGTCAGGCCGGGCACGCTGGGGCGTGACTACGGTGACGTCCTATGGCAGCCGGGCCCGGAAGTGATAGAGCGGGCCAGGATCACCGCATACCGCCGCTGGCTCGGCGCCGAGCGGGGGATCGCCCTCGGCGGCGGCACCGGGCCCGATGCCTACACCGAACTGCACCGCTGGTCGGTCACCGAGCCAGGGCCGTTCTGGGACTCACTCTGGGACCACTTCGGGGTAGCCGGCGAGCGGGGCAACGGTCCCGTGCTCACCGGTACCACGATGCCGGACGTCACCTGGTTCCCCGGCGCCACCCTCAACTACGCACAGAACGCCCTGCGGACGGCCGCAACCGACCCCGCCAGGATCGCGGTGATCGCCCGGGACGAGGCTGGTCACCAGGCTGCCCTGAGCTACGGTGAACTGGCCGCCGAGGTGGCACGGGTTCGTGCCGGGCTGCAAGCACTGGGCGTGGCCAAGGGGGACCGGGTGGCCGCCTACCTGCCCAACATCCCCGCGGCGATCATCGGCCTGCTCGCCACGGCGAGCATCGGCGCGATCTGGTCGTCCTGCTCACCGGACTTCGGCCCGTCCAGCGTGATCGACCGGTTCGCGCAGATCACCCCGAAGGTGCTTGTCACGGTCGAGCGGTACCGCTACGGCGGCAAACAGTTCGACCGGGGCAGGGCGGTGGCCGACATCACCGCAGCCCTGCCCGGCCTGGCCGCGGTGATCGTGGTCGGCGGCCGGAGCGAGGGCACCGGGCCCGCCCCGCAGACCCTGGCCTTTGACAGCCTGCCCGGCGCTCCGGGTACGGCACCGGAGTTCGAAGCCGTATCGTATGGGCACCCGTTGTGGGTTCTTTACTCCTCAGGTACCACCGGACTGCCTAAGGCGATCGTGCACAGCCACGGTGGCATCGTGCAGGAGCATCTCAAGGCGCTGTGCCTGCACCAGGACCTCGGCCCCGGCGACGTGTTCTTCTGGTACACCACCACCGGCTGGATGATGTGGAACTTCCTGGCCGGCGGGCTGCTCGCGGGAGTGACGATCGTCGCCTACGACGGCAGCGCCACCTACCCGGACACCGGCGCCCTGTGGCGGATGGCCGCGCAGACCGGCGTGACCTACTTCGGCACCGGCGCGCCGTACCTGCTGGCGTGCGCCAAAGCGGGCCTGGCCCCCGGCCGCGCCCACGACCTGTCCGGGCTGCGCGGGGTCGGCTCCACCGGCTCCCCGCTGCCCCCGGAAGGGTTCCGCTGGGTCTACCAGGGCGTGGGCAGCGACCTGCTGCTCGGTTCCTATTCCGGCGGCACCGACGTGTGCACCGGGTTCGTCGGCCCCTGCCCGCTGCTGCCGGTCCGGGCCGGGGTGATCGCCGGGAGCTGCCTGGGTGCCAGGGTGGAGGCCTACGACGCGGCCGGCCGGCCGGTCACCGGCGAGGTGGGGGAACTGGTGCTCACCGCGCCGATGCCGTCCATGCCGGTCGGGTTCTGGAACGACCCGGACGGTGCGCGCTACCGGGCGAGCTACTTCGCCCCTTGGCCGGGGGTGTGGCGGCACGGCGACTGGATCAGCATGCTGCCCGACGGGGGCTGCGTGATCTTCGGCCGGTCCGACGCGACCTTGAACCGCGGCGGCGTGCGGATGGGCACCAGCGAGTTCTACCGGGTCGTGGAACAACTCCCTGAGGTGGCCGACAGCCTCGTGGTGGACACCGGGCAGCTCGGCGCCGACGGGCGGCTGATCCTCTACCTGGTGCTCGCCGACGGCAGCGAGCTCGACGACGAGCTGACCGGCCGGATCAAGGCGGCGCTGCGGACGGCGCTGTCACCGCGGCACGTGCCCGACGAGATCCACCAGGTGCCCGGCATCCCGCGGACTCTGTCGGGCAAGAAACTAGAGGTGCCGGTGCGCAGGATCCTGCTCGGCACCCCGGTGGCCGACGCGGCCGACCCCGACGCCCTGGCTAACCCGGAGGTGCTGGCTTGGTTCGGCAAGTGAAAGTGACCACTG
>DASXKD010000204.1:0-9736 GCA_036497045.1 Streptosporangiaceae bacterium
GGCGTGGTTCGGCACCGGTGTCCCGGCTGCCGTGGTGGGATCACCGCTGACCAGCAGCCGCAGGGACGGCGGCCTGGCCGCCACGGTCGCCATGCTGGCCGGCCAGGACACCGCCGCCGAGGTGTACCGGAGCACGGTGACGCCGTTCTTCCTGGTGATCGGGTTCGGCTACGCCGCCGTGTTCACCGTCATCTGGGGGGTGCCGTGGGGCCGGGAGGAGGACCGGGGCCGGCGGCACCGGGCCGTCACTCGGGCCGCTGGGCTGTGGGCAGCGTCGGTGCCGGTCGGCACGTTCCTGGCCGGCCTGGTTCGGTGGGCGGCCCTGCCGCACCCGGCCGCCGTGCTGTACTCGCTGGCGGCCGCCTGGGCGGTGGTCGTGGCGGGCATCGCTCTGGCTGGGCCGTGGCGGCGTGATCCACTCGGGACGGCCGGCCTGGTCGCGGCCGTCACCGCCGGGGTGATCGCACTGGACATGATGACCGGGTCGCACCTGATGCGGGAGACGCCGTTCGGCCTGTCCGCACTGATGGCGGGCCGCTTCTACGGCCTGGGCAACAACGCCGTGGTGATGTATGGCGCGGCCGGGATCCTGTGCGCCGCGTGGCTTGGCGGCACCGTGTTGCGGGCGGGCGCCCGTGGCCGGGCCCTCGCCGTGATGGCGGCGGTCACCATGGTGGCGGTGGTCGAGGCGGCCTGGCCGGGCTTCGGAGCCAAGGTAGGCGGCACCATCGCGATGGTCCCCGGCTTCCTCGTGCTGCTCGCCGCCGCGGCCGGCGTGCGGCTGACCACACGGCGCTGGGCCCTCGTCGTGGTCAGCGGCCTGGTCCTGGTCATCGTTTTCGCGCTGATCAACTATCTCGTTCCCGGCACGGGGCACTCGGACATCGGTCACTTCGCCGGGCAGGTACTGCACGGCGGTGCCGGGCCGACCCTGCGCCGCAAGGTAGCGGCGAACCTGGGATCGCTGACCGCGAACCCGTTCGTCCTGGTGATCCCGGTCGTGATGATCGTGGCGGGCGTAGTGGTCGCGCGGCCGGCCGTGCTGCGTGCCGCATCGTTGGCCGGGGCCTACCGGGCAATCCCGTTGCTGCAGCCCGCCTTGTCGGCGATCTGGCTGGTCGCGCTGCTGGGCTGGCTGTCCGAAGACTCCGGTGTCACCGTGCCCGCGGCCGCGCTGCCGTTCGTGCTGCCGCTGGCTGCGGTGATCCTCTCTTCCGGCCCCGCGACGGTGCCCCGGCGCGTGCCGGCGAGCGGGGAACCTGCTGCCGCGACCGTTTGACTGCCATCTCCGCGGCTATCGTTGAACCTTGGCCAAATGACTGGCGTGGAGGGTCGTGTGAAGTACCGCGTGTCCCGGGTGCTCGCCGGGCCGATACTGCATCTGCTGTGGCGGCCCGAAGTCACCGGCGGTGAGCACATCCCGCCCACCGGCGGCGCGATCCTCGCCTCCAACCACCTGTCCCTGGTCGACTCGATCTTCCTGCCGCTGGTGCTCGCCCGCCCGGTCACCTTCGCCGCCAAGTCGGAGTATTTCACCGGGAAACGTCCTGGCCAGCGGATGGCGGCCGCATACCTGCGGGCCACCAGGCAGTTGTCGGTGGACCGCGCCGGTGCCCGCGCGGCGCAGGAGACCCTGGAGGCGGCGCTGGGGCTGCTGCAAGCAGGGGAGTTGTTCGGCATCTACCCGGAGGGCACCCGGTCGCCCGACGGCCGCCTCTACCGTGGCCGGACCGGGATCGGCTGGCTGGCGCTGGCCTCGGGCCTGCCGGTCATTCCGGTGGCCATGGTTGGCACCGACCAGGTGCTGGCGCCCGGGCACTCCGTCCCGTCTCTGCACCGGGTCGGCATCCGGGTGGGCGAGCCGCTCACATTCGAGCAATACCGGGACCACCGGCCCGCGGCCCAGGCCCGCAGGGCTGTCACCGACGAGGTGATGAAGGCCATCGGTGGCCTGTCCGGGCAGGAGTACGCGCCGATGTACGCGTCGGTGCGCAAGGAGGAACTGGCCACACAGGCGACCAAGCGGGGCCGCTGAACGCCTGGCCTGGCAGCACGCCCGGCCCCGGCAACAGACTCACGGGCGACCAGCGGATAACCCGACGCGCCGGCCGGCCTGGTAGCTCACCTGGTGGCGGCGCAGGCCAGTCCTGGTCGTCCCTGGTGGCGCAGGTCAGTCCTGGTCGTCCGCGGGCGGCCGGTTGTCGGTTCCCCGCACCGGCGGGAACAAGCGGAACGCGTCTTCCAGGTCGGCACGCGGCCGCATGGGCGGGAAGCTTTCAGTGCCGTCGCCCGGGTTTGACCGGGGGAGTGACGGCTGGTCCGCGCCGGAACCCACGGCCGGGAAGTTCTCGGTGCTGTCCGCCGGGCGGCCGCCCCACGTGCTCGCGCTCTGCGGGTTGCTCGGCTGACTGGGCGCCGCCGGCCCGCCGCCCCACGTGCCCACGCTCTGCGGGTTGCTCGGCTGGCTGGCCGCTGCTGGCCCGCCGCCCCAAGTGCTCGCGCCGCGCGGGTTGCTGGGCTGGTCGGCTATCGGCCCGCTGGGGGCCGGCGTAGCGCTTAGCCCGGCCGGGGGCACGGCGAGGAAGGAGTCGGTGATCTCCCAGGGAGGTACGCCGGTCTTTGGCCGCGTGCTGCCCTCCTCGGACCTCCCCGCTTCGGGCTTCGCTGGCCCGGCCTTTGCCGCGCCGGGCTTCGCTGCGCCGGGCCCGGCTGTCGAGGGGAGCGTGGCACCCGTCCCGGGCGGGCCGTCCTTCGCCGGACCGGGACCGTTCGCGGGCCCGGCCTCCTCGGGGAAGGCCGGCGCGATCGGGCTGCCACCCGATGGCTTGGCACCAATCGTGCCCGCACCCCAGGCACTGGTAGCGGCCGCGCCGGGATCCGTCGGAGGTTTGATCGCCCGGGGGAAGGGGCCCCGCTCGGGCTGGCCGGTGTCGGGCAGGCTGGGTTCCGTGGCTGGCCTCGGAGCCGGCGGGAACGGGGGCTGGCTGGCACCGGTGCCGGGCCAGTTCTGGCCGGCAGATGTGGAACCGGGAGCCGCGGAACCAGCAAGGCCGCCGCCGGCTGGGCCCGGGACTGCCAGGCCGCCGCCGGCCGGTACCTGCCCGGCCAGTCCTCCGCCTGCGGGATTCGCGCCGACCGGATTAGCGCCGCGGACAGCACCGGCGGCACTGTCCTCCTGGCGGCCCACCGAACTGCCGAACCGCCTGGGCAGGGCGAGACTTGGCCTCCTGGCGGGCGAAATACCCGGCTGGCTGACGGCCGACGGGCTGGCGTCCGATGGTGCGGCGCCGGTCAGCGGACCGTTGCCTGCCGCGGCAGCACCGGTGCCACCGGGAGCCGGGCCGGGCTCGGCCTGGGCCGCCGCACGGAAGGGTTCCACCCCTGCCCCGGTGTTCCACGCGTGGTCGGGCCGGTTCTCGGTCCGCCGTGGCTGCTCCGGCGAATCCGGCTGTGGCGGCACCAGCCCTGCGGCGGGTACTACCCGGGCTCCGGCGGGCCGGCCGCCCTCACGACCGGGCTGCCTGTTGGGCTCTGCGGACGACGGAGTCGGTGGATGCGGCCCTGCCAGCTTGGGGCCGCCCGGCCATGCGTCCTGCGCCATCTCCTCCCAGGAAGGCAATTCCGGGCGCACCTGCTCAGGCATGAGCAGCGAACCCGCTCCGCCGCGGGACGGCGCGGCGGCCTGTGCCCAGGGCAGTTCGCTGTTCGGTTCGGCCGCGGGCTCCCAGGGCGGCCTGCCGGATACCTGCGGCGTCCGCGGCTGACGAGGTGTCTGGGTCAGCCGGCTGCTCATCCGGGTCGCACCCACACCACCTGCCCCGGCGCCGGGTGCCGGGTCCGCGCCGCCGGCTGTCCCGCCAGCCGGTGGCGCGGCCGGAGCCCCGGGGAACGCACTGCCTGGAATCGGCGCGCTGGGCGCGGCCCTGGCCGCGGGGTCTCGCGAGATCATCGCCCATGGCGGCAAACCGGTTCCCGCGCCGGCAGGCTGAGTCAGGTCGGGCGTGGCCTCCACGGCCGGGGAGGCGTCCTGCGCGGCGGGCTCCGGTGACGAGCTGAGCCCGGCCGACGAGCCAGGGCCTGTCGGTGAGCCCAACCCGGCCGACGAGCCGAGCCTCCCCGAAGGATCGCTTGCTGCCCAAGGGCCGAGTCCCGCTGTGGGCGCGACTCCTGGCGGCGGATTGATCCCTCCCGGCAGGCTGATACCTGCCGCGCCGGGCCCCGCCGAAGGACCGCTCCCCGCTACCGGCTCGAATCCTCTCGGAGGGCTGCTCTCCGCTACCGGCTCGAATCCTGCCGGAGGGCTGCTCCCCGGTACCGGCTCGAATCCTGCCGGAGGGCTGCCCCCCGCTACCGGCTCGAATCCTGCCGGAGGGCTGCTCCCGCCTGGCTGGCTGATCCCCGCCGTGCCGAGCGCGGCAAGCCCGCCAGAGCCGCGCGACGTCGGGCCTGCGGCCGCGAACCCCGCCGACGCCGACGACGCCGATCCGGTGAAGCCTGATCCGGCGAACCCGGCCGCGGAACCGGTGAAGCCAGATCCGGTGAACCCCGAGCCAGACCCGGTGAAGCCTGATCCGGTGAAGCCGGCCGCGGAACCGGTGAAGCCCGATGAGGCGGACCCGGTGAAGCCGGATGCCCCCAATCCTCCGGCCACCGGGCCGAGCGGCGCGGGGATGAAGCCAGTCGGCTCAAGCTGTGGCTCGGCCGCCTCGGCATCCGGGCCGCTGGCCCCGGCCTGCGCCCCGGCCATGGCGCCCTTCTTCGCCGAGCCCCGTGCCGCGGACTTGGCCACCGTCGGCTTACGCATCGGAGGCTGGACCGCCGCCCGCACCTCGGCCAGGCGCGCGGAGCGTGCGTTCCGCCGCCGCCATGCCGTGATCGCGAAGATCAGCCCGAGCAGCAGCAGGAACACCACGCCGGCGATGATCGCGTCCTTGATCAGGGTGCCACGGATGTTCCGGTGGATCGGGCTGCTGTGCCCCGCCGGGGGAGTGGGTGGCGCCTGGCCGGCGGTGCCCGAGGCGGCCGACTTGGACACGGTCTCGGCGATGCCCGCCGCAGCGATGAGCGCCTTGGCCGCGTCGGCGGTGCCGAAACCGGAGCCGTCGGCCCGCCCGCCCGGTCGGTGGTACACCGTGCTCGAGGTGATCGCGTGGGTGATCTGCGCCGGGGTCAGCGTGGGGAACTGGGCCTGGATGAGCGCGACGATGCCCGCGACCATCGCGCTCGCCGCGCTGGTGCTGTCGAGCTGGGGGTAGCTACCCGACGGACCGGCCGCGGTGACACCCGCCCCGGCCGCGGTGACCAGGACGTACGGCTGGTGGCTGGAGAACGTCGCCTTGATGAAGTGCTGGTCGAAGGCGCCCACGGCGATGACCCTGCGGTAGGCCGCCGGATAGTTCATCGGGTCGGTGCCCGCGCCTCCATCGCCGGCCGGGGCGACCAGCACCACATGCTTGGCGATCGCGTAGTTGACGGCCGCCCGCTCTGCGGAACTGCCGCCCGAGCCGGGCGCACCAGACGTGGTCACCGGGTCGAGCGGCAGGTCGATGACGCTCGCGTCGTGCTGGACGGCCCACTTGATACCGCGGGCAATGGCATTCGGCAGCCCGGCGGCAATGGTCTGGTTGGACAGCGACGGGTCGTTGCTTTCCAGCGTCACCCGAACGGAGAGGATCTTGGCCGCCGGTGCGATGCCGATAATCCCATTGGCCTGGCCCGGGCCGTGCCCGTGCCCGGCGATAAGGCTGGCCACCTCGGTGCCGTGAATCCCCCAGAACTGCCCGCCGGCCGTGCGCCCCGAGTTGGTGTAATCCGGCCCGGTGGTGACCGAGCGGGTCAGGTCGGCCTGCGCCGGGTCCACCCCGGTGTCGAGCACCGCGATGGTGACGCCGGATCCGCGCGTCGTCTCCCAGGCATTCGTGACGTGAAGGGTGCGCAGCCACCATTCATTCCGGCGTACCTGATCGGCCAGTGCAGGCGAACTTGCCGCCGCGATAAATGCCAGGCTGGCTCCTATGGCCACGCCGACTCGCGCGCGATGGCGGAAACCGGGTGAAACGCCAGCCCGCACGCGTCGGGAGAGACCATGCGGCACGGCCGACCTCCTCCGGGGGTGCACCTGCAGATTCTGTCATGTTCATGACTGTTTCGTGGCCAGAGCTGATGGCCTGACCGGGCTTGACCCGGGTTTTCCGCGTCTATTCCGTCGCCATGGCACAGCGGCGGCGGGTTAGGCCGGCGGTGCAGCCGCCAGCCGGACGTGCGCGCCGGGCGGCAGGCCCAGTTGCTGCGCGGCGTCGCCGGCGTTGACCGCGAGCGAGATCAGCCCCGCGCTGTCGGTGAACGCGACCAGTTCGCCTGGCGCGACGGCGGCGAAGGTCTCGAGGTAGGGCACGGTGAGCTGGCGGCGGCCGCAGCGGACCACGAGCTGGGAGCCGAACCCGATGCCGATCCGGTCGGCGTCGGATGCGGCGATGGACAGCTGGACATTGCCGAACCGGTCTACCGACATCACTTCGCCCTCGGCCTCTCGGTCGTGCACACGGCTGGTCGGCGCGGGCAGGGTTACCAGATCGCCAGTATCCAGTTCGGTGCCGACCGAGGCGAGGTCCCCGCCCGCGGCGAGATGCGCCGCGACGGGAATGAAAATGTCACGGCCGTGGAACGTCTGCGACACCGGGTGCAGCCAGAGCTCACCGTTGGTGAGCTGGAACGCCCGCCGCGCGCCCCCCAGCGCCGCGACCGCCCACGACAGCAGCCCGTTGTCCGGGCCCACCAGGATCGCCTCGCCCGCCTCGACCGCGATGCCACGGCGCGCGGTGCCCACGCCTGGGTCGACCACCGCGACGTGCACGGCGGCCGGCATGTACGGCATGGTCTGCGCGAGTACGGCGGCTCCGCGGCGCACGTCACCCGGGGGAACCAGGTGGGTGATGTCAATGATCCGCGACCCGGGGGCGATCCGGGCGGCGACTCCATGGCAGGCGGCGACGAACCCGTCGTCAAGCCCGTAGTCGGTCAGGAGGGTGAGGCAGTCGAAGGTGGTCACGAACGGTGAGCGTACGGCGCGAAGCCCGTTGCCGGAAGCCCCAGGGTTCTCCTGAAGCCCCCGCCGGCCGCTGTCGGAACGCCGGTAGTACTGCCTACGATGGAGGGTCCGGCGGGGTCTCGCCGGCGGGGAAGCGGTCACGGGAGGGCGTGAGGCAGATGACAGCACTGTCCGAGCGCGAGATGCGGGTCCTCTCGTTCGAGCGGCACTGGTGGCGCCAGCCTGGCGCCAAGGAACAGGCGATCTCCGACCAGCTCGGGCTGTCCGCCACCCGCTACTACCAGATGCTCAACGAGCTCATAGACCGCCCGGAAGCGATGGCCGCGGATCCGGTCCTGGTCAAGCGGCTGCGCCGCCAGCGCGCGCGCCGCGAGCGGATCCGCTCGCCCCGGGCCGAGCGCGGGGAGGGCGGCGCCGCGTGACACCGTCGCGGGTGCCGGTCCCCGAAGGAGCGACCCCCGAGGGCGCGGCCGGCCTCGCCGCCATCGTGGCAGACCCCGGCCACGCGCTGATTGCCCTGGACTTCGACGGCACGCTCGCGCCGATCGTCTCCGAGCCCGCTGCGGCGCGACCGCACCCGGACGTGCTGCCCGCCCTGCAGCGGCTCGCCACCGGCGTCGGCACGCTTGCGATCATCACCGGGCGCCCCGCCTCGGTCGCCGTGGAACTTGGCGGCTTCGCCAGCATCCCCGGCCTGATCGTGATCGGGCATCACGGCTTCGAACGCTGGGAGAATGGCCAGCTCACCTCGCCCCCGGAGCCGCCCGAGGTCGCTACGGCCCGCACCCGGCTGCCCGGAGCGCTGGCCGCGGCCGGCGCCCCCGAGGGCACCTGGGTCGAGGACAAGGGCCACGCGCTCGTGGTGCATGTCCGCCGGGCCGCCGACCCACAGGCCGCGCTGGCGCGGCTGACCGGCCCGATGGCGGAGTTCGCCGCAGAGACGGGGCTGGACAGTAAGCCCGGACGGCTTGTCATCGAACTGCGGCCGCCCGGTGTGAACAAGGGCACCGCGCTGACGGAGCTGATCGCCGAACGTGACCCCACGGCGGTCCTGTTCGCCGGTGACGACCTCGGCGACCTCCCCGCCTTCGAGGCCGTCCGTGCGGCGAGGGCCGCTGGCCGCGAAGGTGTCACGGTGTGCAGTGCCTCGGACGAGGTCAGCGCGCTCGCCGCGCACGCCGACCTGGTCCTAGACGGGCCCAAGGAGGTCGGCGCTCTGCTGGCTGCGCTGGCTGAGGCCCTGCCTTCGCCGCCACCTCGAGCGCGCTGAGCTGGGACGCCAGCCACTGCTGCGGCGGGCAAGCCCCGCTCGCCTGGGCAAGCAGGGCACCACGGCGGTTTCGTTCTGCACTATTCATGCTCAGCGCCTCGTGCAGGGCCCGTGCCGTGGCGGAGACATCGTAAGGATTCACGAGCAGAGCGCCCTCGGCCAGTTCGGCGGCCGCGCCGGCCTCGCGGGACAGCACCAGGGCGCACGCGCGTTCCGACAGCAGCGGGCCTTCCTTGGCGACCAGGTTCATGCCGTCCCTGACCGGGTTGACCAGCAGCACGTCGGCCAGCCGGTACGCGGCGAGCGAGCGCGGATAGTCGTCGTTGACCTGCAGCACCAGGGGAGCCCAGTCCTCGGTGCCGAACTCGTCCACGATCTCCCGCGCCATCCGCTGCACGCTGGCGGTGTACTCGCGGTACTCGGGCAGGTCGTGGCGGGATGGGTAGGCGAACGCCATGTGGGTCACCTTTCCCCGCCACTGCGGCCAGGTGATGAGCAGCTCGCGGTAGGCGGCCAGTCCCCGGACGATGTTCTTGGACAGCTCGGTGCGGTCGATCCGGACGATCAGCTTCCGGTCACCCGCGACCTCGGTGAGCGCAGCCATGTGTGCCTGCACGTCGTCGGCCGCGGCCCGGTCGCGAAGCTGCGCCGCGTCCACGCCAAGCGCGTGGATGCCCACCGTGGTGGTGTGCCCGTCGTGCCGGACGGTCCGCGCCGCCCGGTCCACCTGGGCGCCGAGCACGGCCTCGCAGCAGTCGAGGAACGCACTGGCCCAGCGCTCCGCGTGGAACCCGGCATGGTCAGCGCCGAGAATGCCGCCGAGAACCTCGCGCGCCACGTCGTCGGGCAGCAGCGCGAAATAGTCCGGCGGCGCCCACGGGGTGTGCGAGAAGTGCGCGATCGCCAGGTCGGGGCGGCGCTGCGCGAGCATCCGGGGGACCAGGGTCAGGTGGTAGTCCTGCACCATGGCCCGTGCGCCCGCGCCGGGTGGCCCGGCTCCCTCGGCGAGCGCGTCGGCGAACGCGGCGTTGTAGGTGCGGAACGACTCCCATTCCCGGCGGAACGCGAGCCCGAACAGGGGCTGGTTCGGGGTGTCGTAGAGCAGGTGGTGGATGAACCACAGGGTGGAGTTGGCGACCCCGTTGTAGGCCCGGTCGAATACCGGCGCCGGGATGTCGAGCATCCGGACCACGGACTCCGGGCCGCCCCGCGCCGCGCCGGCGCCGAGTGGCACGTCCAGTTGCCCGTCGGCCGCGGCCCGGGCGGCGGCCCGGTCGGCGTCGTTCAGTGCTGCGCACACCCACAGCACCTCGGCCCGGCCCGCGAGCGCTGACAGCCCCGCCACCACCCCGCCCCCGCCGCGGCGGCTGGTCAGCCTCCCGTCGTCGCCGAGGCTGAAGGACACCGGCCCCCGGTTG
>DASXKD010000205.1:0-12183 GCA_036497045.1 Streptosporangiaceae bacterium
CCAGCGCGACCGTGTCAGGGCCCACGGACCGCCATTGCGGGTTCTGCAGCGCCAGATGGCCGAGCAGCCGTCCGTGCTCGGTGTCCCCTGACCGGTCCCAGATGACCGGGATCAGGCTGGCGATGGGTTTGGTCCCGTCGAACGTGACCAGGTCGGCCGAGCCGGCACCGTCCACGAACGCCTCGACCGCGGCACGGTCCCTGGCCGCGAAATGCTTGGGCAGATACACATCTGTGAGCCTATGGACTGGCCCCGGGAGACGGAACGGCGACGGTCCGCCATAGGGCCCGGCCTGGCATTTTTGACCTGCCTTGAATCATCTTCTAGCGTGACGGGCAATGAGCACTGCGGAACTGGCAGCACAAGCGGAGGCCGAGGACTACGCGGCCTGGTTCCGGGCGCTGGCCGACGGCACCCGGGTCAAGATCGTGTCGTTGCTCGCCCGGCACGACCGGCCCATGAAGGTGGCCGAGATCGTCGCGGCCGTGCAGGTGGGGCAGTCCACGGTCTCCCAGCACCTGAAGGTGCTCGCCGCGGTGCGGTTCGTGCTCGCCGAGCGCCGCGGCACCGCCAGGTACTACCGCATCAATTCCGCCTGCGTGAACAGCTTCCCGACCGCGGCCGCGCTGGTACGCGGGCTCGCGGCGCCGCTGCCTGAGCACCCGGGGCAGGAGTTCCTGCCTCCGCTGCCCCCGTTCCCCGGGTCGGCAGAGCTCCCCGAGCCGATCTGCCTCGCCATCCGCCCTATGCTCCCCGTGGACGCCGACCAGGTACTTGTCGCGTACCAGGCGGGTCTGGACGCAGGCGACGCCAGCTTCGAGACCGCCGCAGGGTCCTGGGCCGCGTTCGACGCGGCCAGACTGCCTGAGCACCGCTACGTCGCGACCGCCGACGACACCAGCGAACTGCTCGGCTGGGTCGCGGTCAGCCCGGTGTCCAGCCGCAGCGCCTACGCCGGGGTGGTGGAGCACTCGGTGTACGTGACGCCGGAGGCACGCGGGCGAGGCGTCGGCGCCGCGCTGCTCCAGGCCCTCATCGACTCCACCGAGGCAGCCGGGATCTGGACCATCCAGTCCGGCATCTTCCCGGAAAACACTGCCAGCCTCCGTCTGCATGAGCGGAAGGGCTTCCGCGTGGTGGGCGTCCGCGAGCGGATCGGCTGCCACCACGGCCGGTGGCGCGACGTCGTCCTGGTCGAGCGGCGCAGCGGCATCGCCGGCAACTGACGCCGATCGCGGCGCAGCTGACGCCGGTCACAGCGCCGCGAGGGCCTGGTCGAAATCCGCCCACAGGTCATCGGGATGCTCCAGCCCGACCGACACGCGGATGGACCCCTCGCCGATGCCCGCCGCGCGCAGGCTCGCCGCATCCATCTGGCGGTGCGACGTGGAGGCCGGGTGCAGCACCAGGGTTTCCGCACCGCCCAGGGATGCCGCCAGCGCGGCGAGCCGCAGGCCCGACACGAACGCCAGCCCGGCGTCCCGCCCGCCGGCCAGGTCGAAGGCGACCATGCCGCCGAAGCCGCTCAGGATGCGCTGTGCCGTGGCGTGATCGGGGTGATCGGGCAGGCCGGGCCAGTGCACCTGCGTTACCGCGGGGTGGGCGGCGAGCTTGCCGGACAGGTGCGCGGCGTTGGCGCAGTGCCGTTCCATACGCAGCGCCAGCGTCTTGAGCCCGCGCAGCGTCAGCCACGCGGCGAACGGATCGGCGGCGACCCCGAGGTCCACGGTGTGTTTCCACAACGGCCGGTGTGGCTGCTCGCGGGCGAAGATCACCAGCCCGATCGTGACGTCGTCATGGCCGCCGAGGTACTTCGTGGCCGAATGGACCACGATGTCCGCACCGTGCTCGATCGGGCGGCACAGCACCGGGGTGGCGAAGGTGTTGTCCACCACGCATGTCAGGCCGGCCTGGTGCCCGGCGGCGATCAGCGCGGGCAGGTCGCTGACCGCGATCGTGGGATTGGCGATGGTCTCCAGGAACAGCAGCCTGGTCCGGGGCCCCGCCGCGGCCGTGACCTCGGCGGGATCCCGGCCGGACACATAGCTGACGTCGATGCCGTAGCGGGCAGCCAGCGCGGTGAAGACCGCGAACGTGCCGCCGTAGAGGCACTGCTGCGCGATGACATGGTCACCGGGGCGCAGCGAACCGAGCAGCACCGTGTTGATGGCGCCCATGCCCGAACTGGTGGCCAGGGCCGCCACGCCCCCTTCGAGGTCGGCGGCCACGGCCTCCAGCGCGCTGGTGGTCGGGTTGGCGTACCGGCTGTAGGCGAACCCGGCGGCGGGATCGTCAAGCGCCCGGGCGCAGGCGCCGGCGTCGTCGAACGCGAACACCGAGGTCTGGTAGATCGGGACGCTGACCGGGCGGGATCCGTTCAGTTCGATGGCAGGGGCGTGGATCGCCCGGGTCTCCAGATGCATGGTCATGACTAGAGACTCTGCCGTATCCCGCCGGACAGCCAAACCAGCCGCCCCCGGCGTTGCTAGAGTGACGCCGCCCCGGGCTGGAATCCGGCAGGTGGGTCCACGCCGGGCTCGACCACTCCTGGCACTACGCACACCCTGTTGCGGCCGGTGGTCTTGGCCTCGCTGAGTGCCGTGTCGGCAGCGCCGATCAATTCCGCGAGCGCCCGCCGGGAGCGGTCCAGGATGGCGATCCCGATCGAGACGGTCAGCCGGAACACGAAGCCCGCGTGGTTCCCGTCCTCGATGGCGATCGGCTCCCCGGCGATGTGATCACGCAACCGTTCCGCCATCTGCCTGGCCTCGGTTTCCCCCGTCTGCGGGAGCAGGATCGCGAACTGCTCTCCGCCGAACCGCCCGACCAGGCCGGGCCCTTGCAGGTTCTGGGTCACCGCGCGGGCGATGTCCTGCAGCACCTGGTCTCCCGCCGCCAGGCCCGCGGTCTCGTTCACGCTATTGAAGTGGTCGATGTCCACCATGACCAGGGCGAGCGGCGCGTCGCTGCGCCGGGCCCGGTAGAACTCGGCGGCCGCCTCGCGCTGCCATGTGCCCGCGTTGAGCAGGCCGGTCTTGGCATCGATCCGGGCCTGTGCGAGCAGTTGCGCCTGCATCAGGTAGCGCCGGCACAGCACCACCGTTGGCAGGGCCAGTGCCATGAGCACCGGGTTGATAGCGACCACCAGGGCCAGCGCCACGGCAAGACTCAGTTCCAGCACGTCCGAGGTCAGTGATTCCCTGCTGCCGACCAGGTCACGGATCCGGGCGCCGGGATCGGAGAGCCGTATCGCGACCAGGATGAAGCCGTAATTGACGAGGGTCCCGATCATGCCGCACGCCGCCACGGCGAGCACCCAGTACAGCGCGTGGCGGCCGGTGCCAGGGGACATGCCTACCGCGGCGGGCAGGGAATGGAAGGTGACCGAGGCAAGGCCGTAGGCCAGGCCGATCGCGGCATGACTGAAGATCCGCCGGTAGATGAGCATCCGCCGGGTCCGGTACAGCTTGTGCACGGCGAGCGGAATCGGTGCCGCCAGGGCGTACCAGGGTGGCAGGGTGATAGCGATGGCGAGGTACCAGACGGACTGCAGGTCCCTGGCCAGGGTGCCCTGAGGCTCACGGACCGAGCGGTTCGCCTCGGTCACCGCCACGCCGCAGGCGAGCAGCGCGGCAAAGACGAGCACTTGCCGGAGTTGCCACGCGGTAGTGGTGGCGGCGAAGGCGAATGCCCCGGCGTAAACCACGGGCACCGCGAGGACGTAGCAGCGCAACGGTCCGCGCAGGTCCCATACCTGCCAGGAGCGGAGGGAGCCGAGTAGGTTGCCAGCGAACCGAATGACGGCGCCCGTGCGGGGGATGGAGATCATAAGAACTCTCGGAAATTGCTATGCGGGACAAGAGTTACTGATGGTTAACTATCGGTGCTGGGCTAACTCCGAATGGTGACAGACCGGGAAAACTACTGTCAAGACGGGCACCACCTCGGTCTTTCTGCTCTGCCCGGCGTGACTCAACCGGGAAGGAGGATCGCCATGCGTGCCGAGTGGACCTAGCCCCCTCATGTTCTGCTGGTCACAGGCATCGTGCGGGCCGTCAGCGCGACAGCGATGACCGTGCCGATACCACCGCTCAATGCGATGACCGCGCCAGGGCCGAGCAGGCTGGCCAGGGCGCCGACGATAATGAACCAGATGCCCTGGAATACCTGCATGCCACCGTTGGCCAGGCCAAAGGCCTGCCCGCGGCGCTCGGCGGGCACCGCGGCGACGAAGGCCGCGTTCGCCGCGATCTGGTAGCCGGCGAACAGCCCGGCGACCACGAAGATCAGCAGCGACGCGGCGAAGCCTGGCCGGGCCCAGCACAGCATGAGCACCGCGCAGGACCCCACGGCCATGATGCCCATCCAGCGCTGCCGCCGTGCCGGGCTGACCAGGCGGCCAAGCACGAATGTGCCCACCGCGGTGCCCAGCGGGAGCGCAGCGAACATCAGGCCGGTGGCGACGGCCAGTGGCAGGCCGCGGAACCTGGCCGCGTAGGGGGCGGCGAGGGCCATCGGGGCGACATAGAAGGTCACCAGCCACCCGAAGAGCACCAGCGTGCGCAGCGTGCGGTCGCCGAACACCAGCCGCATTCCGGCGGCCGCCTCCGCCCAGTGGGACGGCCTCTTGGCGCCGTGCGACGCGGCCGCGGCCGGGCGCCTGCGCACCCACAGCGTCAGCAGTAACGCGGAGGCCGCGAAGGTAGCGGCATCGACGCCCAGGGCGCCCCGGGTCCCGAGGGCCGCCACGGTCACGCCGCCGAGCGCGAAGCCGAGCACCATGCCCGCCTGAAGGGTGAGCTGGGTCACCGTGGTCCCGAGCACGTACCGCTCCCCCGTCAGGATGTCCGCTACCAGCGCGGACCGCGCGGACTTGAACGGCGAGTCCAGCAGCGTGACTCCGAACAGCAGCGCGACCATCGCCCAGAGCGCGGCGGCCGAACTGGCCAGGCTCACCGCGATCATCACCACGACCAGGCCCAGCCGGGCCATGTCACAGGCGATCATGACCTGGCGCCGTGGCAGCCGGTCCGCCAGCCCGGACAGCCCCACCCCGCCCACCAGCCAGGGCAGCAAGGTCATGGCATAGGTCAGGGCGGTGAGGAACGCCGACCGGGTGCGGTCGTAGACAAGCACGGTCATGGCTACCCGGGCAAGCTGATCTCCGGCCACCGACAGCAGCATCGCCAGCCACAGGGCACGGAACTCCCCCGCGGCAAAGACCTGCGTAAACGTCGCCCGAGCAGCCAGAGCCTGGGCACCGGGCGCCCGGCTGCCCGCGCCCTGCGCAGACGGCGCGGGGGCCTGGACGGCGGTCGCGGCGGCCTGGGTACCTCCGCCCGCGGCTTCGCTCGCCGCGCGATTCCCCACGCCTGCGCCCTTTCGTGTGTCGCGTTCGTGTGTCTCGCCGTGCGCTCGTCCCATTGTTGGCACAGCGTCTCCTGAACTCAACAAAAAGTGTTCAAAGCATCACTCATTGGTGACACCGTCACCGCCCTGGCGCCAGGTGGCAGGCGTGCGATCACCGGGAGGAGGCCGCGGACCGGGCCAGGCTCCGGAGCCCGGGCAGGCTGTGCAGTCGCTGCCACGCGGGCTGGCGGAACCCGGTCCAGCCGCACTCCTCACTGATCACGCGCAACAGCCGGAGCACCGGCAACACCCCGTCCGAGGCTGCCATTACGACCGCCAGCGAGGCAGTGCCACAGCAGTAACAAGGCCGGGGCCTGGCCCGGCGATCAGCCCCCTGCGGGGGGCTCGGGCGCGGGCGGAATCGCCCGCGCGGCCCTGCGGGCCCGGGACGAGCCCACACCGCCGGCCCAGGTATAGCTGGCCGAGCCGCGGTTGAGGATCTTGTCGATCGCCGCGCCGACGCCGCCGTCGGAGTCGATGATCCGCCGCATCACCATGATCATCGCGGGGATGGCCCAGAGGTCGCCACAGACCCACAGGATCGCGGCGCCGATCTGCTGGTCGGCGAACGGCGGCAGGCTGACCCCGGGGACGTGGTCGTACACCGAGTACCAGGACGCCTGGGTGAACAGGCTCATCGACATGGCCAGGACCCACATCACCAGGTTGGTGCCGATCAGGGCCATGGCCTGGGACACGTCAGGCATCCGCCGCCGGAACGGGGGCGAGGGGATGAACTGCAGCCAGAACAGCACCCCGGCGGCGAAGAAGCTGCCGTGCATCAGCCAGATGTGCACCGCCTGGTTGTTCTGGCCCAGGTCGAAGAATGCGGGCAGATGCCAGAGGATCATCACGCCGTTGAACAGGGCCACCGCGACCCACGGCCGCAGCAGGAAGCCACCTGCCGCCCGCAGCGGCCGGGACCAGGTGCCGCGCATGGTGCCCCGGGTGACCGCCTGGCCGGTCCGGCCGGGCAGGCCGTCGAGCAGCGGCTGCCACGGTGCACCGGCCACCACCAGCGTCGGCGCGGCGAACATCAGCAGCAGGTGCTGGAGCATGTGGACGAAGAAGTAGCCGTCCGCCCAGTAGTCGATGGGCGACTGTACGGTGAGCAGCAGCACCGCCAGACCGGCGTAGAAAAGGAACGACCGCTGCCGCCGCTGGCGGGTGCGATCCGGCCGGGATCGCCGGGCGAGCCGGGCCAGGCCGATTTCGTGCCAGATCACCAGGACCGCGACCACGATCATGAACGGGTCGAACGACCAGTGACCGGTGAGATAGCTCATGACGGGTGAGATCCTACGCGCCCGGGCGTCACGCCGCCGCGGGTGGCGGCACGATCCGGTCCAGTTCGGCGAGGTCGGCGGCCGACGGGATCCAGTCCGCGGCGGCGTTGGCCTTCACCTGCTCCGGGGAGGTCGCCCCGGCGATCACCGAGGTACACCCTGGCTGCGCGGTCAGCGCCCCGATAGCGACCTCCAGGACGGTAAGCCCGCGCTCGGCCGCCCACGAGATCAGCGCCTCCACCCGGTCCAGTTTGGACTCGGTCAGATAACCGGGACGGCTCGCCAGCCGGCTGCCGGGCGGTGGCCCCTGGCCCTTGCGTACCTTCCCGGTGAGCAGCCCATTGGCCAGCGGGTAGTACGGCAGCACACCCAGGCCGAAGTGCCGGGCGGCGGGCACGGCTTCGGCCTCCGCCCCGCGTTCAAGCAGCGACCATTGGTTCTGCGCGGAGATGAAGGGCACGGCGCCGGCCGCCCGCGCGACGTGCGCGGCATCGGCGATCTGCCAGCCGGTGAAGTTGGAGTTGCCGAGGTAGCGCACCTTACCCTCGGCGACAAGCTCGCCGAGTGCGGCCAGGGTCTCCGCCACCGGGGTCACCGGATCCGGGGTGTGTATCTGGTACAGGTCCAGGTAGTCGGTCCGGAGGCGGCGTAGGGACCGCTCGACGGCCCGCCTGATGTAGGCCCGGCCGCCCTTGGCGCCCGCCGTCGGCCCGTATCCCATGTCGAACTCCTGGTGGCCGAACTTCGTCGCGAGCACCACCTCGTCGCGTCGCGCGGCGAGCACCTCCCCCAGCAGCTCCTCCGAGCCTCCCCCGTTGCCATACATGTCGGCCGTGTCCAGCAGCGTGATGCCGGCCTCCAGCGCCGCGTCCACCACCGCCCGGGTCGCGTCGAGATCGAGCCTGCGGCCGAAGTTGTTGCAGCCGAGCCCGGCCACGGACACCATCAGCCCGGAATCGCCGAGCGGCCGGTAACGCATGGGCATACCTCGTTTCGTCCAGCGCTGAACCCCGCACCGATCGTAGGGGATGGCGCGCGGGCGCCAGGATCAGCGGCCGGCCCGGGCCCGGCCCGCTGTGCGGCCGGCGCGCCGCTCGCGCACCCGGACCGACACGTGCACCGGGCTGCCCTCGAAACCGAACTCCTCGCGCAGCCGGCGCTCGATGAACCGCCGGTACCCGGCCTCGAGGAACGCCGTGGTGAACAGCACGAAATGCGGTGGCCGGATCCCTGCCTGCGTGGCGAACAAGATCTTCGGCAACCGGCCGCCCCGCGCGGGCGGCGGGGTCGCGGCGACCAGGTCACCGACCCAGGCGTTGAGCCTGCCCGTCGGCACCCGGGTTTCCCAGCCGGCCAGCGCCGTTTCGAGCGCGGGTACCAGACGGTCGGTGTGACGGCCGGTCTTCGCGGAGATATTCACCCGCGGCGCCCACCGGGCGGTGTGCAACTGGCGGTCGATCTCGCGGTCCAGCCGCAGCCGCTGATCCTCATCGACCAGGTCCCACTTGTTGAAGGCGAGGACCAGCGCCCGGCCCGCGTCGATGACCATGGACACGATGCGCAGGTCCTGTTCGGCGAGCGGTTCGCTGGCGTCCACCAGGACGACGGCGACCTCGGCCCGCTCCAGGGCGCCGGCGGTCCGCAGCGCGGCGTAGAAGTCCGCGCCCTGATCCTGGATGGCCCGCCGCCGGATGCCCGCGGTGTCCACGAACCGCCAGGTCATCCCGCCAAGCTCGATCAGCTCGTCCACTGGGTCCCTGGTGGTCCCGGCGACCTCGTGCACCAGCACCCGCTGCTCGCCGGCCAGCCGGTTCAGCAGGCTGGACTTGCCCACGTTGGGCCGGCCGATCAGGGCTACCCGGCGCGGGCCGCCGGCGGAGTCCCGCTCGGGGGGCGCCGCCCGGGGCAGCGCATCGAGCACCACGTCGAGCAGGTCACCGCTCCCCCGCCCGTGCAGGGCACTGACCGGGTACGGCTCACCCAGGCCCAAGGACCACAGCGCCGTGGCCGCTGGCTCGGCCGGCGTGTCGTCCACCTTGTTCGCGGCGACCACGACGGGCTTGCCCGACCGGCGCAGCACCGCGGCGACGGCCTCGTCGGCGTCGGTGATGCCGACGACGGCGTCCACCACGAAGAGCACCGCGTCCGCCGCGGCCACCGACATCTGGGCCTGTGCGGTGACCAGTTCGGCCAGCGCGCGGCTGGGGTGGGCGCTGTCGCCGGCGGCGGCCTCCCATCCTCCGGTGTCCACCAGGGTGAACGACCGGCCGCGCCAGGTAGCGTCGTAGGCCACCCGGTCCCTGGTGACGCCCGGGGTGTCCTGCACGACCGCCTGGCGGCTGCCGAGAATCCGGTTGACCAGGGTGGATTTGCCGACGTTGGGCCGCCCCACGACGGCCACGACGGGCACCGGGGCGCCGGGGGCCCGGGTGTCCTCTTGCTCGTCTGGACCGGCCATGGTCAGCCCGTCCGCGCCGGGTGGCCGGCCAGCGGGAATCCCCGTTCTCCGGCCACTCGCACGATCAGGCCGATGACCTGCTCCCGGGACAGAGCGGTCGAGTCGACCTTGATCGCGTCGCTGGCCATCGCCGACTGTGCTGCGTCGGCGGTGTCCCGGCGCTTCTGCTCGTCGCGGGTCACCGTCGGCGTGGCGCCGAGGTCGGCGGCCAGGTCGTCGGCGCTGCGGCGCTGGGCCCTGGCATCCTCGCTGGCGGTCAGGAACACCTTCACCACGGCCTGCGGGGCGACGACGGTGCCGATGTCACGGCCCTCGGCCACGATCCCTTCACCGGCGGCACAGGCGCTGGCGAGGATGGCCTGCTGCCGGGCGACCAGGTGCGTCCTGACCTCGGGGACGGAGGCGACGGCGCTCACCGCGTTGGAGACATCCCTGGTGCGGATCAGGCCGGTGACATCGCTGCCGTCGACCATGACCCTCGGGCTGGCCGGATCGGTGGTCACCTCGATCACCGGCCGCCTGGCGTTGTGCGCCACGGTCGCCGGGTCACGGAAGTCCAGCTTCTGGCTGATCAGCCACCAGGTCAGCGCCCGGTACATCGCGCCGGTGTCCAGGTAGCGCAGGCCAAGCTGGGCGGCAACACCCCGGGCGGTGCTTGACTTTCCTGACCCCGCGGGGCCATCCACCGCGATCACAACGCACCCAGTCACCCTGCGATGCTACCGGCGTACTGGCCACCCGGAAGCCGCCAGCGCCTGGGTCAGCCGGGCCACGGCCTCCGGCCGGACCACCAATTCGGCCACGCCCACCGGCAGTCCAGGCGAATGCTCGATGCCGATGTCCTCGATGTTCACCCCGGCGTCCCCGGCCGCACGGAACAACCGGGCCAGCTCACCTGGCACGTCGGGGATGACCACCTGGACCACCATGTCGTCCCGGCGCGGCTTGCTGTGCTTGCCGGGAATGCGGGTCACCCCGGCGGTGCCCTCGTCCAGCAGGCCGGTGACCGCCTTCAAGCCTGGGGCAGCGCCGTCGGCCGCGGCCTCCCGCAGCGCCTCGGCGGCGGCGGTCAGATCCGCGGATACCGCGGCGAGCACGTCGGCGACCGCCGCGGCGTTAGCGGCCAGGATCTGCGCCCACATCCGGCTGTCCCCGGCCGCGATCCGGGTCACATCCCGTATCCCCTGGCCGGACAGCATGAGAGCAGGCTCGGCGGCGCCGGCCAGGCGGGCCGCCATCGCGGCGGCGACCACATGCGGCGCGTGCGAGACCAGGGCGACGTACCGGTCGTGCTCGGCGGCGGTCAGCCGCACCTCCTGGGCCTGGCAGCAGCGCACCAGCGCGGCCACCGCTGCCACGGCCTCCGGTGCGGTCTGCGGCCCCGGGCAGATCACCCAGGGGCGGCCGAGGAACAGGTCGGCGCGGGCGGCCGCGGGCCCGGAGCGCTCCCGCCCGGACAGCGGGTGCCCGGGCACGAACGAGGTGAGGTCGCAGCCGAGTTCGGCGGCCTGGTCAAGCACCGCGGCCTTGACGCTGGCCACATCGGTGTACCAGCGGGCGGCACCGGCTGCCTGGGCGGCGAGCAGAGCCGGTCCGGCGGCGGCCGGCGGCACCGCGAGCACCGCAATATCCGCCGGTTCGCCGAGGTCCGCGAAGTCCTCGCCGACCACCGTGCCTGCCCCGATGTCGGCGGCCAGCCGGGCCGCCGCCGGATCCCGGTCGGCCAGCCCTACCCGCACACCGCGCTCGCGCAGTGCCAGCGCGATGGACGTACCGATCAGCCCCGTCCCCACCACCACCGCGCTGTCCAGCCCCGGCGGCACCCCTTCGTCTCCCGGCAGCTCGCTCACTGGGCGATATCCAGCCGCAGGGCCACCGCGCCGCGCAGGTACACATGCTCAAGCGCGGACCGGGGCTTATCCGTCTCCACGTGCATCAGCAGCCGCACCACCCGCGGCATGGCCCCGGGCACCCCGATCTCACTCGCGCACAACAGCGGCACGTCATGAAACCCGATCTTGCGGGCCGCCAGCGCCGGAAACTCCGCATCCAGATCCGGTGTCGCGGTAAACACCACACTGATCACGTCGTCAGTAACCAGCCCATTCCGGGTCATTACGTCGGTGACCAGCTCAGTAGTCCCCTCCAGGATGTCCGCCTTCGCATTGGCGTCCACCTGCACGGCCCCCCGGATAGCCCGAACCGCCACCACCACTCCTCACTTCGTAGCCGATCACCGCCATCACCCCAGGCTATCGGCCACGAAACCAGCCCGCGCCCCCGCGAATCACTCCACCCTCGACCCACTTCCCGCTCTACCTCCCCCAACGGGTTTGGTCGCATCCCGTCCCCGTGGGCGAAACCCTCCCTATGCCGATAGCTGACGTAAATGGCAGCAACGAGGCAAGGATTCGGGCTGAGCTATGCGCACCGCGCAGGGACGTGCCCCCGGTGCGCCGCTGGCCTAGCGTGGCCCGCGCCCGCCGTCCGCCCCACGCGCCTCGGGCCAACGAAACGGCACCAACAGCGAAGGACTCGCCAAGCCAGCGGCGCATCTGCGGGCACGGCCCCCACCGCACCACCCGGCGGAACAACCGAGCTACAGCCCAACCTCCGCGTACAGCCCCCCGACTTCCGCAGTAGTCAGCACCCGAGACGTCCCAGGCTTCAGGTTCCCCAGTTTGACCGGCCCCACCTGAGTCCGCACCAACCGCGACACCGGATGCCCCACCGCCGCCAGCAATCGCCGGACAATATGCTTCCGCCCCTCGTGCAACGTGATCTCGACCAGTGCCCGTGACCCCGCCCGCTCCACCACCCGGAACTTGTCCGCGCTGGCCACGCCGTCCTCCAGCTCGATGCCGGCCATCAGCCGCCGCCCGAGGTCACGCTCCACCGGTCCGGGCACGTCCGCGAGGTAGGTCTTCAGCACGCCGTACCGGGGGTGCATGAGGCGGTGCGCCAGGTCGCCGTCGTTGGTGAACAGCATCAGGCCCTCGGTCTCATAGTCGAGCCTGCCCACGTGGTACA
>DASXKD010000206.1:0-8842 GCA_036497045.1 Streptosporangiaceae bacterium
GACCTCGGCCACCCGAAGATCGCGCAGCGTCCCGGCCGCGGTCCGGATCGCCTCCGCGGCCGCGTCTTCCCACGACGTGCCGCTGGTCCCGATGATCTCGGTCACCCTGTAGACACTCATACCGCTCTCCCTATGATCACGTTGCGGCCCACTCTGGGTGCGCCCGGTGTGGTCAGCCGCCGGTGCGGCGGCGGAACGAACGCTTGCTGCCCGCCGGGCCGTGGGCGCCGTGGACCTTCCCGGCGTCCTGGCCACCGCGGGCCGCGTTCTGGCCCGCTTGCCCGGCCTGCTTGCGCTCCAGCGCCTCACGGAACTTGCGCTTCAGCTCGTCCCCCGAACCCTCACCCTCCGCAGCAGCCTCAGCCATACCAGACCTCCCTCCCCCCACACAGCCACCTACCCCACCCTGGCACACCCGACACCGGCCCGCCGCCCAGCACGGGCGGCACGCGGTCACCGGCGCCACCGCGGCGACAGCACCGCGGAGATTGCTCATCTACGTCAGCGGCGGATGTACACCGGCGTGCCCGGGGTCGGTACCAGCGTGTGGAAGAACGCGGCGACGTCCATCGGGATCCGCACGCAGCCATGGGAGGCCGGGCGGCGCGGCACGTCGGTGTCCCCGTGGATCGCGTAGAGGGTGCCGATGAAAAACACGGGGTCGTACATCTCACCGAGCGGCACCGTCACCCGGCCCGGCAGGAAGGAAAGGGTGGTGAAGTCGCCGGTCGGCGTGATGGGGTCGCCGCAGCCGTTCGGCGAGCAGAAGTAGCGCCCGCCGGCGGTGGATACGTGGCTGACCAGCGCGACATGATTGCGCCTGTAGAGGACGAGAACCTGATCTTTGATGCTGACCTCGACCCGCAGGCGGCCGCCATGGCGGACCAGTACCTTGGGCGGCCGCGGGCTGGCCAGGGCCCGCTGCATCGCCGGACTCACCGCATCCCGCGGGTGCAGGCCCTGGGTCTCCTGGAACGCCCATACGGCCTCAAGGGTGTTGGCGCCGAACCGGCCGTCCACCCGGCCCGGGTAATACTTCAGCGCCGCGAGCCGCCGCTGCAGCAGCCTGACCGCCCGCCCCCTCATCCCGGGCCTAAGGACGAGCTGAGGCGACGCAGGCCCCGCCGGCGACGGGGAGGCGGCCGGCGCCCCGTCGGCCACGGCCACATGGGACGGCGTGGCTGGCCGAGCCGCCTGGCTGGGTGCGCCCACCGAGCTGCAACCGGCAAGGGCCAGCGCCAGAGCTGGCAACACAAAGATCAAGAGGCGTCGCATCCAACCTCCGTGAGCGGCCCAGGCCTCAGCCATGCCCAGAGTCCCCCGGATCGCCAGCTTGCACCACCGGCCCCGCCGCAGCCAGACCCAAACGTCGCATCCTTGAACCGCCCCGGTTGGTTCACCTGATCGAAAGGCTCAATCGTCCGCGGAGCCCGGCAACCCGGGCGACACTCATCGAAGTCTCCGGGACGGCGCATCCTCGTCCGGCGCCGGCCGCCACCGCCCGCAGCCAGCGGGCTCATCATCGCACCAGACATCCTTGTGCCGCACCCTCACCTCACCCAAACCGGGAGCACTCTGCCGCGATGACGGTCATTCGTACCGCTTTGGGCCTGGTCTTAGCTGGCAGGAGCTGGCGGGGGTGGGGTGATAGCCCAGCGGATGGCATGAACCATGGCATGGCCTGCTGGGCGGACGACTGCGGCTTCGGTCACCGGCAGGCGGGGCAGGCGAAGCGGCCGACGGGCCCATGGGGGCAGCAGCGACACCGCTGCGGCGGCCAGCATGGTGTAGGGCGGCCGGGCGACGGCGGGAAGTGGCGGGGTGAGCAGCAGAAACCGGGCAGCCTCGCGGGCCTGGGCGGTGCCGGCGAGCTCGGCGCGGTAGGAGGCTATGCGGGCGGTGAGCTCGGCTTCGGTGCGCGGCGGGTCGGGCACGCCCAGCGCGGCGCCGATCCGGGCCAGGTCGGCGACGTAACCGTCGCGCCCGGCCTGGTCCAAGGGGCGCGCGCCGAAGCGGGTATGCGCGCGCAGGAAGCTGTCGGCTTCGGCGATATGGACCCAGGTCAGCAGGTGCGGGTCGGACGCCGCGTACGGGCGGCCGTCCGGCGCGGTCCCGGTGATCCGCTGGTGGATCGCCCGGACTTTCGCGGTCGCTGCGCGGGCGTCGCTGGCCGCACCGAAGGTGGTAACGGCCAGGAAGTAGCTGGTCCGTTGCAACCGTCCCCACGGGTCGCCGCGGTACCCCGAATGCCCGGCCACCGCGGCCATGGCCAGCGGATGCAGGGACTGCAGCAGCAAGGCGGTGAGCCCGCCGACGAACATCGAGGAATCCCCGTGTACCCGGCGGACCGGGCGGTCCTTGGCGAACCAGCGCTCACCGGGGGCGTTGATCAGCTGGCGGCGCTCCAGGCCCTGCGGCCCAGCCACTCGCTGGAAGATCACCTCACCCAGACGGTCCCGAACCAGATCGGCGGCGCTGGAAGCTTTCACCCTCCCATTCTCCCCCCGGGGCGCACCAGGCCGGACTCGTACGCATAGACGACCGCCTGCAGCCGGTCGCGCAGGCCGAGCTTGGCGAGCACATGGGTGACATGTGTCTTCACGGTGGCCTTGGCGAGAAACAGCTGGCGGCCGATTTCGGCGTTGGACAAGCCCGTGGCCATAGGGCGCACGAATGACCTTCGTGACCGCGAAGCCCTTCTTCCTGGCCACCAGGCGGATCTCGCGCAGGCATAACCAGGCGTGTCACCAGGTCTTGTCACCGTGGCCGGTATTTATGTGGGTCTGGCCGGTATCTCGAAATACCGGCCAGACCTATTCAGCACCTATCTGGCACCAGCCTTATCCGAACCCCGCTCAGGCGCCGAGCACCGCGGCCTGGCCGAGCAGCCGGTTCCCGGCCCGGATCAGCACCCGTGCCGCGGCCACGTTCAGCGGCCTGCCACCGAAAGCGGCGCCGAGCAGCAGGGCGCGCATCCGCTGACCGACGGCGTCGCGCTCCGCGCCTAGCCGTTGCAGCGCGGCCTCGATCCGGGTGTAGGTCGCGTCCCCGGGCGAAACGCTGGCCAGGGCGCGGGTGGACGCGCGCAGCGTGTCCATGCCGAACGCACCGACCGGCGCCTCGAGCTGGGTGAAGGTCTTGCCCAGCCGGAGCACCGTGCCGCGGTGCGCCCGCATGCCTGGCGGCAGGGCGGACGGGCCGAAGATCTCGCCGAGGACCCGCCCGTCCGGCAGGTAGTGCTCGCCCAGGCCGAGCAGCGCCATCATGGTCGGCTGGGTGTCGCTGTGGTCGGACCACACCGAGTTGTCGATGCCAAGATGCGCGACCCCCGGGCCGACCATGCCCAGCCAGGTGGTGTTGATCTGGGCCGACGTGGTGCCGTGGTTCCACGCGTCCCCGCCCTTGGGCTGGGTGAAGCACGACTTACCGCAACTGGCCGGTCCGCTGGTGAGCCAGAAGTTGTCGTTGCCGAACATCACCAGCGAGGGGGTGCGCTTGGGATCACCCGTGACCATGTGGAGGATCTTCATCTCCACCGGGTCGGCCAGGTATCTGGTGAGCCGCTGGGTCTGGCCGGAGGCCAGGTTGTCACCGGTCAGCCCGGCGGCGGTCCGCTCCAGCGCGCGCACCGCCGGGTTCGTCCGGCCCGGCTGGCCGTGCACGTAGATGCCGGGCGCGGAGTCGGCCTCGACGTCGAGTGGCGTGGTGATGCCCTTGGCGGCGAGCAGCCCGGTCAGGTTGCCGTTCACCTCGCCGATATTGCTGTAGTGGCAGGGGACGCTCACGCCGTTGCAGCCTGCCGGGGTCGGCGCGCTGCCGACGAAGTGGTCGCCCTCGTCCGAGGTGAACACGAACAGCGTGTTGGCCCTGCTGATGCCGTGCGCGGCGAGCAGGGCGAAGAACGTGCCGAACGCAGTGTTCTCTTCCTGTAGCTGCCGGGTGTACCCGGCCTGGCCGGGGCCGAACGGGCCGGACCCGTTGAAGTTGTCGTGCAGGTCGGACAGGTAGGTGAAGGTGACAGGGACACCGTGCAACTGCATGTCCAGCGTGTAGGCGAGCGAGTTGGCGCCGGTCATCCCGTCATAGCCGGGGAACCCGATGTCGCCGCTCGAGTCCTTGATGACCTGGCCGTCCAGGTTGCGGACCGGGCCGCCGGGGCTGATCACCGGCTGGATGAACCTGTTCCCGTACAGCGCGCGGTAGCCGTGGTAGCCGCCCGGCTCGTCGGGCAGCACGTCGGGCCGCGACCCGGCGCCGCAGACCGGCGACCCGAGGGAGCAGTGCACGGCCAGGCCCATGAAGTCCGCCTCGGCCTTGCTCTGCAGGTTCGGATTGGCCGCCTCCTTGGCCTCCGGCGAGTTCGCGCCGAACACGTGCGGCACGTCGGGGAGGGTGTTTTCCAGTTCGGTGTTCGCGCTGGCGATCGTGCCGAAGTTGCAGCCCGCCTTGGTATAGGCGGCCCACGGGGCCGGCGGGATCTTGCGGTCCGCGCCGATCATCGTCGTGGTGTTGTCACCGACCGGCTTGGCCGGCAGGCCGGTGTCGTAGTCCACGATGGGGTCGGTCCAGTAGGCGAAGGAGCCCGCGGTGTCGGTGGTCCCGTCCGGCTTGTAGTAGTTGTACTCGTTCGCGATAGGGATGCCCTGGCCGGCGCCGTACAGGCCACTCTCAAGCGTGACGCTGTCGTCGGCGGTGTGCGCGATCAGCGGGGTGTGCTCATGGGTGATCACGGTGCCGTGCCCGGTCAGGAAGCCCAGCAGGTTCGGCATCTGCTGCAGGTCACTGGGGACGTTGGGGTTGTCCCTGGTGTAGTGCGTGTTGTCGAACATCACATAGATGACGTGCCGGATCCTCCCGCCCGGGCCCATGGCGCAGCCGGCCTGCCCGGCGCCCGGGCGCGCGGCGGAAAGACCCGCGGCGGCACCGGGCAGTTGGGCTGCCGCTCCGGTGGTCGCGGTAACCCCCAGCGCGAGCGCGCTCGCGGCCAGCAGGGTCAATGGCCTGGACAACCGTGTGCCGAGCATAGGGTCACCTCCGTGGACGGGCCGGCCGGCGCGGCCGGCCCGGAAGCAAGCCAAGCACCGGCAGGAGACTTTTCGCGTAACACACTCCGGCGGGCGGCTGAACCTCACCTTTCCTGCCGCTTGCGCGGCCGGCATCCGGGCCGTCCGCAACCCCGGCCCTGCCCCGCCGCGGCCCAGGCCCGGCCTCTCCGCGGCGCAGGTCCCGCCACCCGCGCGGCGTGCTGCCGTGTTTCTCAACTAGCCATATGTCAATAAGGTGAAATTACCGCTGACGATAACTAACGTTTACTATCACTGTCTATGCATGAATTGGCTCGGTGAGCCCCTCAGGGCCCGTCCGCCGAGCCGTACCGGGGGTGGGCGCGGTGATGTGGGCACTGCGCGGTATGGCGGAGCCGCGTGCCCGGAAGCACCAGAGGACAAGCCCGGATAGGAGCATCGGCTGGTGGCGCTGAGATCCCGCGTACTGGCCGCGATGGCCGCCGCCCTGCCGCTCGCCCTGGCCGCCGGATGCAGCGGAAGCACAGCACCGAGCCCCGCCCAGGCCGCCCAGGCCAGTCCCGGCGGCAGCATTCCGGCCAGCCCCGCGAACGGGCCACAGTCCCTGTCGGAAACCGGCAGCACGCTGCTGTTCCCGGTGCTGCGCACCTGGGCGGCGGCTTATCGCCAGCAGCACGCCAACGTCTCGATCACGACGGCCGCCACGGGTTCCGGCAAGGGGATCGCCGAGGCCTCCGCGGGCGCGGTCGACATCGGCGCCTCCGACGCCTACCTGTCCAGCGGCGACCTGGTCACCAACCCGGACATGGTCAACATCCCGCTGGCGGTCTCCGCGCAGCAGGTCAACTACAACGTCCCCGGCCTGCGGCCAGCCACCCACTTGAGGCTGAACGGCAAGGTGCTCGCCGAGATGTACCAGGGGTCCATCACCTCCTGGAGCGACCCGCGGATCGCCGTGCTCAACCCGGGCGTGGCGCTGCCGCACACGCCGGTGGTGCCGCTGCATCGCGCGGACAGCGCCGGCGACACCTTCCTGTTCACCAGTTATCTGTCCACGCAGGACACCTCGTGGGACCGGGTCACGGGCTACGGCACGACGGTGGCCTGGCCGCCGGTCCCGGGCGCCCGGGCCGAGACCGGCAACACGGGCATGGTGGCCGGCTGCAAGGCCACCCCGGGCTGTGTCGCCTACGTCGGCATCGCCTACCTGTCCTCGGCCACGGCAGCCGGGCTCGGCTATGCGGCGCTGCGGAACAACCTCGGCAACTACGAGGCGCCCACACCTAGGAGCATCGGCACCTCGGTGGCCAGTTTCGTGTCCACCACCCCGGTGAACGAGACGATTTCCATGGTCGACGGGCCGACGCTCACCGGCTATCCGATCGTCAACTACGAATATGCCATCGTGAGCACCCTGCAGCGCAGCGCGGCCAAGGCACGCGACATCAAGGCGTTCCTGCACTGGGTCATCACCGCGGGAAATGCGCCGCAATACCTGGACCAGTTCCGGTTCCAGCCCTTGCCGGCGTCCATCGTGTCGCTGTCTGACGCGCAGATCGCGAAGATCGGCTAGCCGTGACCACCACCTCCGCACCTCCTCCCGCCCCCTCGCCCGCGCCTGGCCCCGCCGCCGCACCGGCCGGCGCCCGCCGGCGCCGGAGCGTGCCCGCCAGCCTGCGCCTGCTCCTCATCGTCCTGGTGGTGGCGGCGGTGGCCTACGGGGCCGTGGGCACCTGGACGGTGATCCAGCACGCGTCGGCGGCCCAGGACGTGGTGTCCACCAGCGAGCCGCTCAGCCTGGCCGCGCAGCGGATGTACCAGGCGCTGTCCGACGCCGACGTAACCGCGACGACCGCGTTCCTGGCCGGCCCGTACGTGCGGTTGCCGGCCCGCGAGCGCTACGCCGCCGATATCGGCCGGGCCGCCGCCGACCTGACCAGCCTGGAGAACGCCACCACGACGTCGGCGAATCCCCAGCTCGTCCATAGCCTGGCGGCGGTGGCGGCCGGGCTGCCCGTCTATACCGGATACGTGTCGCAGGCACAGACCCAGTTCCTGCTCGGTTATCGGCTGACGGCGGGGTCGCTGATGCAGGTGGCTTCGGAGGAGATGCACCTCACGCTGCTGCCTGCCGCACGGGCCAGCTACGCGCAGGAGAACGCCGCGCTGACCGCGGCGAGCGCGCAGGCGACCGGGCTGCCGTGGATCGTGGTGGTGCTGGTCCTCGCCATCGCTGTGGCGTTCGTGCTCTACCGGGCGCAGCGGTGGCTGTCGCGGCGTACGCACCGGGTGTTCAACCTCGGGATGCTGGCCGCCACCGTGGCCCTCGCGGTGTCGGCGGTATGGCTGATCGCGTCCTTCGCGGTGGCGCGCACCGACCTGCAGCGTGCCGTGGGGCACGGTTCCATCCCGGCCGAGGCCCTCGCCCAGGCGGCCATCGACACCCAGCAGGCCCGCGGATACGAGGTCCTCAACCTCATCTCGCGCAGCGGGGACGCCACGTTCGTCAAGGACTTCCAGGCCGTCCAGGCCAGGCTGGGGCCCGGGCCGGGGACGTTGCTGGGCGCCGCCAGCTCATCAAGCGGCGCCGGTGCCCGGTGGGCCGCGGCGGCCGGGCGCGACGTGCGGGCCTGGTACGCGGTGATCGGCCGGGCCTACACCCTCGACAGCAAGGCGCAGTACACCAGCGAGACCGCGCTGGTGATCGGTCCGGGCGCGGGCGCCTCGACCGCGGGGTTCGCCAGGGTCGAGGCCGACCTGTCCCGTGCCATCGACGCCGACCACGCGGTCTTCCACTCGAACGCGACGGCCGGCCGGAACGCCTTCACCGGCCTCGATGTGGTGATCATCCTCGCCGCGGCGCTGATCGCCGCCGGGTGCGCCTGGGGCCTGTCCCGCCGGCTCGCGGAGTACCGATGACCACGCTACTCAGCCGGGATCAGGCGGCCGCCGCGGTCGCGGCAGCGGTCACGGAGCGCGACACCATCCAGGCCAACCTGCTGGAACTGGACAACAGCTTCGGCAAGCGGCTGCTCGCCGGGGCGACGCTGACCGGTGGGACCCGCAAGCGCTGGGACGCCGCCGCCGAGGACCTGACCACCCTGTGGCAGACGTTCGATGCCTACTCGGCGGTGGTGGACAGGGCCGCCGAGCTGATGGCGCGCCTGCGGCGTTCCGCCGACCGGGAGCTTGCCCAGATTAGTTCGCTGCTTTACGGAACGTCCGTCCAGCTCGACCGCCCCTCGCCGGCCCTGGCCCGGGGTGACCTGACCGGGACGGGGACCACCAAGGTCACCCTGGCTGCGGCGGTGGCGGACATGCGGCGTGCCTTCGCGGTCGTCACCGCCGTGGTCACCGCGGCCGAGGCGGTCTGGAACGAGGTGGCCGACGACCTGCAGCAACTCGGTGAACAGCTCGCCGCCGCGCGGCAGCAGCTCGGCGGGCTGGACACCGATGAGCTCGGCCAGGCCCTCACCGTGGCCGAGGAGGATCACGCCCAGCTGCGCGGCGTGCTGAACGGCGATCCGCTGGCACTGTGGCAGGGCGGCCAGGTGGACACCGCGCGGATCGGCAGGCTGCGGGAGCGCACCGCGGCGGCGGTGGCGGCGGTCGGCAGGCTCGCGGCGCTGCGCACCGACGCCGAAGCGCGGATCGCCGCGGTGGCCGCCGCGGTGGCCACCGCGGCCGGTGCCCGCCAGGACGCCATGGCCGCGAGAGACAGGGCGGCCGCGAAAATCGCCACGGCGGCGCTGCCCGCGCCGCCGGAGCTTGGCGGCCTGACCAGCCGGCTCGCCGCCGCCAGGGACCTCAAGGCGGCC
>DASXKD010000207.1:0-2643 GCA_036497045.1 Streptosporangiaceae bacterium
GTGCATAGTGTCGGCTACCACCTGACCCGACCGGTCAAACTGCACCAGGGCCGCGGGGTCGACGCGAAGAAGCGGGTCACCGAGCTGCTTGAGCAGGTCCGGCTGACACCAGCGGCGCAGTTCGAGCCGAAGTACCCGCACGAGCTGTCCGGCGGCCAGCGCCAGCGGGTCAGCTTCGCCCGGGCGCTCGCCGCCGAGCCGAAAGTACTGCTGGCTGACGAGCCGGTATCCATGCTGGACGTCTCCATCCGGCTGGAGATGCTGAACCTCCTGGACGACCTGCGCAAGAGGCTGCGCCTCGCGCTGCTGTACATCACCCACGATATCGCCTCGGCCCGGTAATTCGCCGACGAGGTGCTGGTGATGTACGGGGGTCAGATCGTCGAGCGCGGCCCGGCCGAGGAGGTCACCCAGCAGCCCGCGCATCCCTACACCCAGCTCCTCATCGCATCCGCGCCCGACCCGGAGAACCTCGGCTCCGTGCTGAAATCCGGGAACAGCGCGCCACGCGCCAGGGGCACCGGGAGCGGGCCAGCCGCCGCTGGCTGCCCGTTCAGTAACCGGTGCCCCCTGGCGGACGACAAGTGCCGGGCGGAGAACCCGGCACTCCACCAGCTGACCGCCGTGCGCGCGGCGGCCTGCTGGCGGTTGTCCGAAGCCGCGCCAGCACTCGTCAATGGCGCGACCTAACCCCTCACAACACCGAGAGGATACACAATGTCCACTAGAGCCCTGAGAGGCAGGCGGCTCGCAGCCGTCGCCGCGGTCGGCTTCCTCGCGGCCGGCATCGCGGCCTGCGGGTCGAGCGGCAGCTCATCGTCTGGCAGCGCGAGCGGCACCAGCAGCTCGAGCGGCAGCAGCGCAACTCTGGTCATGGAAAGCTCCCCCGAGACCACCATGGTCCAGAACTTCAACCCGTGGGCCACGACCGCGCCGATCTACGGCATGGGCGCCGACGGGCTCATCTACGAGCCGCTGATCCAGTTCAACCTGGCCGCGCCCGGGCCGACGGAAGGCAAGGGCTGGTACCCCTGGCTGGCCACCAGCTACACCTGGGGCGACAGCGGCAAGTCGATCACCTTCGCGATCCGCCAGGGCGTGAAGTGGAGCGACGGCCAGGCGTTCACCCCGGCCGATGTCGTCTACACCTACAACCTGATGAAGACCGACCCCAAGGTCAACATCAACGGCCTGCAGATCTCCGGCGCGTCCGCCTCCGGCAACAACGTGACCGTCACGTTCCCGTCCTCCCAGTACGCCAACCTGGAGAACATCGCCGGCCTGGCCATGGTGCCGAAGCACATCTGGTCCACGGCCGGCGAGGCGTCCGCCTACAGCGTCGCCAACCCGGTCGGCACCGGCCCTTACGTGCTGGGCAACTACACCTCGCAGGGCTTCACCATGGTGCCCAACAAGTACTACTGGCAGACGGTCCCGGTGAAGAAGGTCTACTTCCCGGCCTACACCACGAACACGGCCGCCACGAACGCCCTGTTCTCCGGCCAGATCGACTGGACCGGTAACTTCATCCAGGGCCTCAAGTCGAACTTCGTCGACAAGAACCCGAGCCAGCACATCGGGTGGGAGAACCCCGGCGCGACCAACGTCCTGATCCCGAACATGACCACCTGGCCGACCAACCAGCTCGCGGTCCGGCAGGCGATCAGCGCGGCGATCGACCGCACCGCGATCGGAAACCAGGGCGAGGACGGCCAGGAGGGCCCGATCACCAGCGCGTCCGGCCTGACCGCGCCGATCTTCACCCCGTGGGCCGGCTCGGGCTCGCAGGCGACCGAGAACCTCACCGCCAACCCGGCGACCGCCGAGTCGATCCTGACCAAAGCCGGCTACAAGAAGGACAGCGCCGGCTTCTACGCCCTCAACGGCAAGGAAGTCGCGCTGAAGATCGAGGACCCGGCCGCCTACACCGACTACGCCCAGGACGACCAGATCATGGTCTCTGAGCTGAAGGCCGCGGGCATCAACGCCACGCCCAACCTCACCTCCACGCCGGCCATCTGGACCACCGACCTCTCGAACGGCAACTTCCAGCTGGCCATGCACTGGGGTAACGGCGGCATCACGCCGTACAACATGTACGACAACTGGCTGGACCACACCCTGGTCCAGGGCTCCAACACCAATGGCGACTTCGGCCGCCTGAACAGCCCGGCCGTGCAGTCCATGCTGTCGACGATCGCAGCCGACCAGCCCGGCAGCGCCCAGCAGGTCACCGATTTCCAGCCGCTGCTGAATTACGTCGCGACCAACCTGCCGGTCATCCCGACCGTCTTCTCCGCGCAGTGGTTCGAAGCCAACTCGGCGCACTTCACCGGCTGGCCGACCCAGTCCAACCCCTACCAGACCGGCCAGCCCTCGGGCAGCAACAACGGCCCAGGCTCCGGCACCGACGAGTACGTCATCCTGCACCTCAAGCCGGTCTCCTGATCACCTGACCGCCTGACACGAGGCCGGCCTGGCCCCCACCAGGGGCCAGGCCGGCCTTCATCAGCCCAGGGAGGCTCACCACGGAGCAGTTGCCGCCGCTTGTCCGACGTGCGCAGGCCCTCGCGGGGCAGATGAGTTTCGCGCTGACCAGGGAAGAAGCAGGCCCCGGGCGCCCGTCGGCGTGCCTGCCGGGCG
>DASXKD010000208.1:0-12420 GCA_036497045.1 Streptosporangiaceae bacterium
ACCGTGCTCGCGGTCATCGCGGTGCTGTGCGCCGTGCTGTTCTTCGCCGGCGCGGTGCGGCGCAGCGCGCTGCTCCCCGCGGTCGGGCTTGGGCTGCTGGTGCTGTCGGCGATCCTGATCGGCGGCGTGTACCCGGCGGTCATCCAGCAGTTCGTGGTCAAGCCGAACGAGCTTGCCAAGGAGTACCCGTACATCCACCGGGAGATCACCCAGACCCGGCTGGCCTACGGGGTCAGTAACGTGGTCGTGCATCCCTACAACGGGACCAGCGTCACGGCGGCGGGCACGCTGTTCAACGAGGCGTCCAACCTGCCCGGGTTCCGGCTGATGGACCCGGCCGTGGTCTCCCGTGCGTTCCAGCAGCTCCAGCAGGTCAAGGGGTTCTACCAGTTCCCCGGCACGCTTGCGGTGGACCGGTACGTGCTGCCCGGTGAAGGGCCCGTGCCGCAGGACCTGGCGGTGGCGGTCCGCGGGCTGTCCGGGCCACCGGCCGGCCAGGGCAACTGGATCAACACCCACCTGGTGTACACGCACGGCTTCGGGCTGGTGGCCGCCAGGGAGAACTCCGTGGCGGGCGGCGGCACCCCCGACTACGTGGAGAGCGACCTGCCACCGCGCGGCCTGCTTGGCAGCTTCCAGCCGCGGGTGTACTTCGGCGAGGGGGAGAACAACTACGTCATCGTCGGCGGGCCGAAAGGCAGGAAGGGCGGCGAGGAACTCGACTACCCCTTCCCGAACGCCAGCGGGCAGAAGAACTTCACCTACACCGGCGGCGGCGGCGTGCCGGTGGGCTCCCCGCTCGACCGGCTTCTCTACGCGGTCAAGTTCCGCGAGCTGAACATCCTGCTGTCCGGCGCCATCAACGGCAATTCGAAGATCCTCTACGACCGCGCGCCGCTGGTCCGGGTCGCCAAGGTCGCGCCGTTCCTCACCCTGGACGGCACCCCGTACCCGGTCGTGGCCAACGGCTACATCTGGTGGGTGGTGGACGGCTACACCACGACCGACCTGTACCCGTACTCACAGCGGCTGAGCATGCCCGCGGTCACGAGCACCAGCCAGACGCCGGCCGGGAGCGTGGCGGGCCAGCCGACCGGGGCGATCAACTACATCCGCAACTCGGTCAAGGCGGTCGTGAACGCCTACACCGGTGCCGTGTCCCTGTATCAGTGGGGCCCGCGGGATCCGATGCTCGAGGCGTGGAGGAATGCATTCCCCGGCGTCATCAAGCCGAGCCGGGACATCCCGCCCTACCTGCTGCCGCACATGCGCTACCCGCCGGACCTCTTCGAGGTCCAGCGGCAGGTACTCGCCCAGTACCACGTCCTCAACCCGCAGGCGTTCTACGGCGGGCAGAACTTCTGGACAGTTCCCAACGATCCGACCGGGGCGGCGGCCAACAGGTTCAGCCAGCCGCCGTACTACCTGACCGAGACGATCCCCGGGTACGGGCACCCGGAGTTCTCGCAGACCACGACGTTCGTGCCACGCAACCGGGCCAACCTGGCCGCGGACATGGTGGTGGACAGCAACCCGACGCAGCCCGGCTACGGCACGATCCGCATCCTCCAGTTGCCACAGAACGCCGTCACCGAGGGGCCGTCGCAGGTACAGGGCGCCTTTGAAAGTAACGCGGCGGCGTCCGCGGAACTCACCCTGCTGCGCCGGGGCGGCTCGATCGTGACCCTCGGCAACATGATCACGATCCCGCTGGGCGGCGGCCTGCTCTACATCGAGCCCGTGTACGTCACCGCCGCCGCGGCCGGATCCACCGGGTCCTACCCCTCGCTGCAGCGGGTGTTCGCCTACTACGGGGGGCATCCGGTGGGCTTCCAGCCAACCCTGTCCGCCGCGCTCGGGCAGGTGTTCGGCAGCAGCACGCCAGGTGCGAGCGCGCCCCGGGGCACCTCGGGCGGTTCTGTCAACGCTCGGGTGATCGCCGACCTGAAGCAGGCGCAGCAGTTCTACACGCAGGCGCAGGCCGCCCTGCACAACGGCGACCTGGCCACTTATGGTCAAGACATCACCAAGATGGAAGCGCAGATCGCCAACGCGCAGGTGGACGCGAAGGCCGGTCACACGGCGACGACCTCACCGAAGACCGGCCCGACGCCCACCCCGACCCCCAGCGCCTCGCGATAGCGCGCGGCATGCTCACGGGGACCCCGGCAGAGGGCGTACGCTCGATGGTGGCGGGAGATCCTGGACGGGGTGCGGTGCTTAGTGAGCGTTCACATCTGGGCCGCTGCACGGATCGAGAGGAGCGAGACTGGCCGTGGCGCCTCGGGTACTAGTTGACGCGACCGCGGTCCCCGCGGACCGCGGGGCGCTGGGACGCTACGTCGACGGGCTCGTGATCGCGATGTGCCAGGCCGGGGCGGACATCGTGGTGGCCTGCCAGCGCGCCGACGAGGAGCGGTACGGCCGGATGGTGCCCAATGCCCGCATCGTCGCAGCCCCCACCGCCATCGCGCACCGCCCCGCCAGGCTGGCCTGGGAGCAGACAGGCCTTCCGCTGGTCGCACAGCAAACGAGTGCGGACGTCATGCACATCCCGCAATCGACGATGCCGCTGCGGCCCGGTGTGCCGGTCGTGGTGACCATCCACGACCTGACGTTCTTCACCGAGCCCGACGCACACAGCCCGATCAGTGCCACCTTTTTCAAATCCGCCATCAGGACCGCGGCGCGCCGGGCCACCCGGCTGCTCGTCCCGTCCAAGGCCACGCGCGACGAGCTGGTGCGGGTGCTCGGCGCCGACCCCACCCGGATCGACGTCGCCTACCACGGCGTGGACCTCGATCTGTTCCACCGGCCGGACGCCAACGCGGTACGGCTGGTGTCCGACCGGCTCGGCCTGCACGGCAAGCCGTACATCGCCTACCTGGGCACGCTGGAGCCGCGTAAGAACGTGCCGGCCCTGATCGCCGGGTGGGTGGCTGCCGTGAGCGACATGGAGGACCCGCCCGCGCTGGTGCTGGCCGGCGGCAGCGGCTGGAGCGAGGAAGTCGACGAGTCCATCACTGCGGTGCCCGCCCGGCTGCGCCTGGTCCGGCCCGGTTACCTGAGGTTTCGTGACCTGCCCGGTTACCTCGGCGGGGCGCTCGTGGTGGCGTTCCCCAGCATTGGCGAGGGGTTCGGCCTGCCCGTGCTGGAGGCCATGGCCTGCGGTGCCCCGGTGCTCACCACGCACCGCACCTCCCTGCCCGAGGTGGGCGGCGACGCGGTCGCCTACACCGAGCCGGACGTGGACAGCATCCGCAGTGCGCTCCGGGCGCTGCTCGACGACCCGGCCAGGCGCACCGCCCTCGGCGAGCTGGAACAGGCCAGGGCGCGCGAGTTCACCTGGGCCGCCTCGGCCGAAGCGCACATGGCTTCCTACCAGCGTGCGGCGGCGCAGCGCGCAGAGTAGCCTCCCTCCTTATGCCAACTGAGCACGCCCGCCACGAACCGCTGGAAGCAATCCTGCTTGTCGGCGGTTACGGAACGCGCCTTCGCCCACTCACCCTGGCCTCGCCCAAGCATCTGCTGCCGACCGCAGGGGTTCCCTTCCTCACGCATCAATTCGCGAAGGCGGCCGAAGCCGGAGTCACGCACGTGGTCCTGGCTACGTCCTACCGCGCGGAGATGTTCGCGGAACGGTTCGGCGACGGGTCCGGGCTCGGCCTGGAGATCACCTACGTCCACGAGGAGGAGCCACTCGGCACCGGCGGGGCGATCCGCAACGCGGCGCAGGGACTGCGTGGCGGGCCCGATGACCCGGTCGTCATCTTCAACGGGGACGTCCTGTCCGGTCATGACATCGGGGCCCAGCTGGACCTGCACCGCAAGGCGGACGCCGCGGTGACCCTGCACCTGGTCGAAGTGCCGGACCCGGCCCGGTTCGGCTGCGTGCCTCTCGATGCGGCCGGGCGGGTAACCGCGTTCCTGGAGAAGACCCCCGACCCGGTGACGAACCGGATCAACGCGGGCTGCTACGTGTTCCGCCGGAGTGTCATCGATGAGATTCCGGCCGGCCGCGTGGTATCGGTGGAACGTGAGACCTTCCCAGCCTTCATCGCGCGCGGCCAGGTCCTGATGGGCTTCGTGGACACCGCGTACTGGCTGGATGTAGGCACACCCGAGACCTTCGTCCAGGGATCCTGCGATCTGGTGCTCGGCCGGCTTGCCTCGCCCGCAGTTCCCGGGCCAAGCGGCGAGGCGCTGGTGCTGGACGGGGCCATGGTCGCCCCCGACGCCCAGCTTTCCGGCGGAACGGCCGTCGGGGCCGGTGTGGTCGTCGGGAGCGGTGCCCGGGTGGAGGGCAGCGTGCTCTTCGATGATGTGAAGATCGCGGCCGGGGCGTCCGTGCGCCACAGTGCTATCGGTAAGGGCGCCCGGATCGGCGAGGGCGTCGTGATCGACGCGGCCGTGATCGGCGACGGTGCGGTCATCGCCGAGGGCAACGAGCTTCGGGCCGGCGCGCGGGTTTGGCCGGAGGTCACCCTCGGCCCCACCTCGTTGCGCTTCTCCACGGACGTGTAGGCCGCGATGCCTCGCCGGCCGGTGTCCCGTGTGCTGGCGGGGATCCCCGGGGGGCCGCAGGTGGTGCCCTACGCCGCGCACGGTCCCCGGGCCGGGCACCCCGGGCCACTTCCCGGGGCCGCCGTCCCGCCGCTAGCGGGCGCGCTGACCCGGCAGTGGCAGCCGCCGTTCCCCCTGGACTGGTCCCGGACGCTGGGCGTGCACCGGCGTGGCCGGGGCGACCCCGCCTACCTGGTCGACGAATACAGTGCCGCGTGGCGTACCTCGCTCACGCCGGAGGGCCCGGCCACGATGCGGGTCCATGCCGTGGACGGCGGCGAGCCTGGACGTGCCGTGCCCGGCGGCGAGCCTGGGCGTGCCGTGCCCGGCGGGGGGCCTGGGCGTGCCGTGTCCGGCGAGGAGACCGGCCGCCTGACGATCTGCGCGTCCGCCTGGGGACCTGGTGCGGCGTGGCTGCTGGACAGCCTGCCAGGCCTGCTGGGGGCCGCCGACGACCCATCCGGTTTCGAGCCGGTGCACCCGCTGCTGACGGAGATGTCCCGGCGGCACCACGCACTGCGGATCGGCCGCTCGGACCGGGTGTTCGAGGCGCTGATCCCCGCCGTGCTTGAGCAGAAGGTGGTCGGCGCCGAGGCGAAACGCGCCTGGCGGCTGCTGTTGCTCCGGTTCGGTGACCCGGCACCGGGGCCCGCGCCACCGGGGATGCGGGTCTGCCCGCCGCCGCAGACCTGGATCCGCATCCCCTCGTGGGAGTGGCACCGAGCGGGGGTGGAACTGGTCCGCGCCCGCACCATCATCGGTGCGGCCCGGGTCGCCGGGAAGCTGGAGGAGACCGCCGCGATGACCCCGGCGGAGGCGGACCGTCGGCTCCAGACGCTGTCCGGGATCGGGCCGTGGACCTCCGCGGAGATCCGCCAGCGTGCCATCGGCGACCCCGACGCCCTGTCGGTCGGCGACTACCACCTGCCCTCGATCGTGGGCTGGGCGCTGATCCGGCAGAAGGTGGACGACGCGGGCATGTGCGAGCTGCTCGCTCCCTACGCCGGGCACCGCTACCGGGCCGCCTGGCTGCTGGAGATGAGCGGCCAGGGCCCGCCCCGGCACGGCCCCCGTAACGCCCCCCGCGACTACCGGCACATCTAGGACCCCCGGGGGTTCGTCATAGTTGACGCAACCGGGGCGCCGCTCATTCGCCGGCAGCGCGGCGGGCGGCCAAGTCCGCGGCGATCTGCGTAGCGGAGAAGACGCGCCCAGCTCGGGCGTCCGCAATGCCTTCCCGCAAATCGTGCACTAGTTCAGTGTCGGTAAGTACCTCGATCGTCTCATGCAGCCGGTCCAGTTCGCCGGACGGCACTATGTCCGCTACGTGCTCGCCATGAGCCATCACCGAGACCGACTCACCGTGCTCAACCTCGTTCCAGGACGGCTGATCCTCGGCATGCACGGTGATCGCTGGCTCGCTCACCTTGCCATTTTACGTCCCAGGATCATCATGGTGGCGTTGTGCGGTCCAGCCGTGGGCGCGCCACGGGAAGGGCGCCAGGTCGGGTTCTGCCCAGCCGGTCCGCGCGGCCGGGGAAGCCAGGGTCCGCGCGGTGTAGTGCCTGGTCAGCAGGCGCTTGTCCAGCAGCGCGGGATATCTGCTGGCGAAGGCGGCGAAGTCGGTGCCCGGCGGGATGGCGGCCATGTGGTGCGCGACGATCTCCGTCCAGGCCCTGGTGACCGTTGCGTTGAACTTCTGCGGGGCGCGCTGGTACGCCGCGATGTGCCGGATCCAGCCGGACACCTTGTCGGCCGCCCGGTCCGCCCCGTGCCGCTGCACCGCGAGATAGGCAAGGTGGATGTGCTCGCGGTGGCGGAACGTGCCGCCCGGTGGGACGATCTCCGCCAGCACTGCGGCCAGTTCCGCGGGCAGGGCGGCGGCCTGGTGCGGGTCGTGCGGGTCATGGCGGTCGCGCGGGCCATGGGCGGTCATCGGGATACCTCCGTCAGCGCGTCGATGACGGCGTAGAAGCCGGCCTGCTGCGCCGGGGTCACCGTGGCCAGGGCCTGCCGTTCCAGGCCGGCGATCGCCGCGGCCGCGCGTTGCGCAGCGGCCAGGCCGTCCGTGGTCAGCAAGATCACGAACGAGCGGCGGTCGGCGGGGTCGCTCTGGCGCACCACGTACCCGCGCCTGACCAGCCTGTCGAGCAGGCTGGTCAGCGTGCTTGGCCTGGTGGCGGTGGCGGTGGCCAGCGCGCCGACGGTCCGGCCTTCGCCGTCGGCCAGGTTGGCCAGCACGTTGATGTCGGCCGCGGGCAGGTCCAGATCGGCCAGCCGGGTAGTGAGTTTGTGCAGGGTCGCATGGGTGGCCCGGTGCAGGGCAAGGATCGCACTGCCGGGGTCCTTGGCAGGTATCACGATTTCGTATTGTACGATATCGCAGTAGCTGGGGCGAGTGGGCCGGGCCGAGAGGGCGAGTGGGCCGGGCTGGGACCGCATGGAGCGCACCGCGGCCCGGCGCAGGGCGCGCACCGGCCACGTCTCATCCGCATCGTAGGGTGACGGAATGAGCCTTGACGCGCGTGGCCCCGGTGCGCAGCCCGCAAAGCCTGCCGATGACGCACCGCCCAGTACCGCGCTGCGGCGGGCGCTGGCCCGCGCCAGGGACGGCAAATTGCTGGACCAGGGTGAGGCGGCCACGCTGCTGCACGCCCGCGCCGACGACCTGGACCGGCTGCTGGCGTATGCGGGCCGCACCAGGGACGCCGGACTGGCCGCCGCCGGGCGCCCCGGTGTCATCACCTACTCGCGCAAGGTGTTCATCCCGCTGACCCGGCTGTGCCGGGACCGGTGCGGGTACTGCACGTTCGCCACGGTCCCCGGGCGGCTGGACAGCCCGTACCTGTCACCGGATGAGGTGCTCGCCATCGCCCGCCAGGGCGCCGCCCTCGGCTGCAAGGAAGCCCTGTTCACCCTCGGCGACCGTCCCGAGGACAGGTGGTCGGCGGCCCGCGACTGGCTTGACGCCAACGGGTACGACGACACGCTCTCCTACGTCCGGGCGATGGCCATCCGGGTGCTTGAGGAGACCGGCCTGCTGCCGCATCTCAACCCCGGCGTGCTGACCTGGCGCGACTTCCAGCGGCTCAAGCCGGTCGCGCCGTCCATGGGCATGATGCTGGAGACCACCGCGGCCCGGCTGTTCACCGAGCGGGGCGCCCCGCACTACGGCAGCCCGGACAAGGACCCGGCGGTCCGGCTGCGGGTGCTGGAAGACGCCGGGCGCTGCTCGGTCCCGTTCACCACGGGCATCCTCATCGGCATCGGGGAGACCCGCGCCGAGCGTGCCGAGTCGCTGTTCGCCATCCGCCAGATCGCCCGGGAGTACGGCGGCATCCAGGAAGTCATCGTGCAGAACTTCCGCGCCAAGCCGGACACCAAGATGCGCGGGGTCCCGGACGCGGAACTGCCCGACCTGGCGGCGACGATCGCCGTGGCCCGCCTGGTGCTCGGCCCGTCCGCCCGGATCCAGGCGCCGCCGAACCTCATCGGCGACCAGTACGGGCTGATCCTGGCGGCCGGGATCGACGACTGGGGCGGCGTGTCGCCGCTCACCCCGGACCACGTCAACCCGGAGCGGCCCTGGCCGCAGATCGAGGAACTGGCCGACCGCACGCAGGCCGCAGGGATGCGGCTCGCCGAACGGCTCACGATCTACCCCGGGTACCTGCGTGAGCCGTGGCTCGACCCGCGGCTGATCGCTCACGTGGCCGCACTCGCCGACCCGGCGACCGGGCTGGCCCGTGGGGGCGCGATCCCGAACGGCCTGCCGTGGCAGGAACCAGACGGCGGATGGGGCGAGTCGTCCGGCCGCACGGACCTGCACGTCACGATCGACACGACCGGGCGGACCAGCGACCGCCGCGACGACTTCGCCGAGGTGTACGGCGACTGGGACGAGGTGGCCACCCGTATCGACCCGGCGGCACGCCGGGGGAGCGCCGCCCCGGAGCGGTTGCGGCCCGAGGTGGCCGCGGCCCTGCGCGCGGCCGAAGCCGATCCGGCCGGGATCTCCGACGCGCAGGCGCTGGCCCTGCTCGACGCCGACGGCCCGGAACTCGACGCCCTCGCTGCGCTGGCCGACGGCCTGCGCCGCGACGTGAACGGCGACGACATCACCTACGTGGTCACCAGGAACATCAACTTCACCAACGTCTGCTACACCGGCTGCCGGTTCTGCGCGTTCGCGCAGCGGCGCACCGACGCCGACGCCTACACGCTCTCGCTGTCCCAGGTGGGGGACCGCGCGGAGGAGGCGTGGCAGGCCGGCGCCACCGAGGTGTGCATGCAGGGCGGCATCCATCCCGACCTGCCCGGGACCGCGTACTTCGACCTCGCCGCCGAGGTCAGGCGGCGCTGCCCGGAGATCCACGTGCACGCGTTCTCGCCGATGGAGGTGAGCAACGGCGCCGCGCGCACCGGCCTGCCGGTGCGGGAGTGGCTCGTCCGGGCCCGTGAGGCCGGGGTGGGCTCGCTGCCCGGCACCGCGGCCGAGATCCTGGACGACGACGTGCGCTGGGTGCTCACCAAGGGCAAGCTGCCCGCCGCGGCGTGGATCGAGGTGATCACTACCGCACATGAACTGGGCATCCCGACGACCGCCACGATGATGTACGGGCACGTGGACACCCCCGCGCACTGGGTCGGTCACCTGCGGGTGATCCGTGGCATCCAGGAGCGCACCGGCGGGTTCACCGAGTTCGTGCTGCTCCCGTTCGTGCACGCGAACGCGCCGATCTACCTGGCCGGCCTGGCCCGCCCCGGCCCCACCCGGCGGGAGAACCGCGCGGTGCACGCGGTGTCCCGGCTGATGCTGCACGGCGCGATCTCCTCGATCCAGTGCTCCTGGGTCAAGCTCGGCGACGACGGCTGCCGTGCGGTGCTGGCCGGCGGTGTCAACGACATCGGCGGGACCCTGATGGAAGAAACGATCAGCCGGATGGCCGGGTCGCAGAACGGCTCGTACAAGACGATCAGCCAGATGTCCGCCATGGCTGGGCCGCTCGGCAGGCCCATCAAGCAGCGCACAACCCTGTATGAAAATCCTTCTGCTGAACGCCAGGCCGCGGCTGCCCTGAGCGACGGAGTGTGCACCTCCGTCCGTGGCGGGCCTGCCCAACTGCCACTCGTCCCCCGCTAACCACGCCGCAATGCTCGTCAGTAAATCGGGGATCTGGCCCACATTTTCGAGATGGTCTCAGCCCCGGCGTATGGCACAGGGGAGGGTGCCGGGCGATACATCAATCGGCCCCTGGATGCGCCACCGCGATGCCGGCGGCACGGGCAGCCCGCGTCAGCAGCTTGTCGTAGCTGAGCATGACGTTGACGGCAGAGCCTAGGTCCAATGCTGTGGCGAGGTGGATCGCGTCGAGCGTCCGGAGCCTGGGCGGCGGTAGCCGGGCCGCGTCGGCAAGAACCGTCGGGGTGATCTCGACGATGTCCATGTCGGTGCCAAGAAAGCCCTCAGCCTGTGCGACAGCCGCCGGGAGCGCCAGCCCAAGCAGGCGGAGTAGTTCGACGCCGAGCAGCGCCGACGACACCAGGCTCGGCTCATCCATGGCGACCAGCCATCGCCGCAGTTCGGATGTTTCCGGCTCGCTGATGAACAGCTTGGCCAAGGCGGAAGTGTCGGCGTAGATCCGCGTGGGCATCAGCGGTCGCCACGCAGCTCGCTGAGCCACTCGCCGGTACTGCGCCCGGTCTCGCCCGGTGCCGGTTCTGGCAGGTGCGCCGGGTCGAAGGGTCGCTGCGCGGGCCGGACGATGCCCGCGGCGACAAGCTGCGCGTAGCGGTCATCGGCTGCAGGGACGATCCTGGCGACGATCTTGCCGCGGTCCGTGACCTCCACGGTCTCGCCCGCGCGGACCAGGGCAAGCACCCGCGCGGTGCGCTGGCTTAGCTCGCGCATCCCGACGCGGTGATGCCGGGGATCATGAGCCTCCGCCGTCATGTCTGACATGTTACAACATGAACAGCGTTCTCGCGCTAGCGGGTGACCATGAAGGCGGACGGGTCCCGGGGCGGGCGGTCCGGAGCCGGGGCGGCCGGGTGGCCGACCCCGACGGCGCCCATCGGCTCCCAGCCCGGTGGCAGGCCGAGCGCCTGGGTGACCACCGGGCGGCAGAACATGGTGCTGGACACCCAGCACGAGCCGAGCCCTTCGACGGCCAGGGCGACCAGCAGGTTCTGCACCGCCGCGCCCATGGCGACCAGGAACATCTCCCGTTCGGCGGCGTTGCGCCGGTCATCGGGATACTCGTGCGCTGCCTCGGCATCCAGGCAAGGGACGATCAGCAGCGGCGCCCGCCGCAGCGGCTCGCCGCGCCGCACCCGCCGGGCGATCTGGTCCTCGGTGAACCCGTCGCCGCGCAGGTCGCTGATCCAGGCCGCGAGCATGTCATCGAGCAGGGCGGTCCTGGCCGCCGCGGACTCCAGCACCACGAACCGCCACGGCGTGGAGTGATGCGGCGCGGGCGCGGTGATCGCGGCCGCGACCGCGCGGGTGACCACGGCCTGGTCCACCGGGTCGCCGGTGAAGTCACGGACGGTGCGGCGGGCCGCGAGCACATCGGCGGAGCCGTACCGGAACATGTCCTCGGCCGCGGGCCGGATCAGCTCCTGGGCGCCGGGCCCGTCGGCCCCGGTGACCAGGTCCGCAAGGCCCCGGACCACGGCGACGGGGATCCCGGCCGCCTTCCCCTTGACCAGGTCGGCCGCCCCGGCGAGCTCGTCGGCCACCGCGGCGACCGAGACCTCCAGTGCTATGCCGAACGTGTCCGCCGTGCCGCGGTAGTCCCGCAGCGGGGCCACGCCCGCCGCGCCGATCGCCGCGTCCGTCTGCCCGGCCCGCCACGGGCGGCCCAGGGTGTCGGTGACCAGAACCCCGATACGGACACCGAGGCGGTCCATGAGCGCCTTCCGCAGCCGGCGTGCGGAGCCGTCGGGATCCTCGGGCAGCAGCACCACCGTGCCCGGCGGTGTATTGGAGGCGTCCACGCCCGCCGCCGCGAGCACAAGCCCGTGCCTGGTCTCGACGATCCTGGTCGACCCGCGGCGCGCGACCACGCGCACCGATTCGGCGTCGATGGCCTGCTCCCGGTCCACCCGGGCCACGCGGCCCTCCGCCTTGCTAACGATCTTGGAGGTAATCACCAGGATGTCCCCGTCGGCCAGGCCGGTGACCGCCTCCGCGATCAGCCCGGCCAGGTCCGCCCCGGCGGTGATCTCAGGCAGCCCGTCAACCGGGAAAACCGTCACGAGGCCCATGCTCGCTGCCCTCCTCGCGGACGGGTGATGCCCGCGGCCTGCGGTCGGTGGAAGCGCGATCTCGGATTGTTCATTTTCGTAGTTCTATGGCCAGGTCGAGGGCGGCGCGGGCGATCGCTGCGGTCGCGGCGGGGCTGCTCATGTACAGCGGGGCCGCGCGGACGGTGATGCCGGCCAGTTCCGGGGCGTCGGCCGCGGCCTTGTCCTGCTCGTCGACCAGCCAGCCGTCGAGCAGCGCGGGCCCGTAGTGCGCCGCGACGCCGGCCGCGGTGGCCGCCACGCCCAGCGCCGCGAGGCATTTGTCGGCCATGCCGCGCACCGGCGCACCGCCGATGATCGGTGACACCCCGACCACGGTCTTGGCGCGCATCGCCTCGGCGATCCCGGGCACCGCGAGGATCGTGCCGATACTCACCACGGGATTGGACGGCGGCATCAGGATCACGTCGGCCTCGGCGATCGCCTCAAGTACCCCTGGCGCCGGGGACGCCTGCGCCGCTCCGGCGAACACGAAGCCGATCGCGGGCACCTGGGCGCCCATCCGCACCCACCATTCCTGGAAGTGCACCGTGTGTTCCCCCCCCCCCC
>DASXKD010000209.1:0-3076 GCA_036497045.1 Streptosporangiaceae bacterium
GGGCGGGCCGGCGTCCTGGCGCAGCTGCTCTTTCGCGGGCCGGGCAAGCAGGGGCGGGATCACCAGGCGCCGGGCACCGCAGCGCCGTACCAGGACTCGATGATCCGGTGCGCGATGGACACCGGCGGCGGCAGCAGCACCTCTCCCGTGGATATCGCTGTCGTCAGCTGGTCGCGGGTGAACCACCGCGCCTCGGCGATCTCCTCCTGGTCCACGACGATCTCCTGCTCGCCGGGGGCGCGCGCCACGAAGCCGAGCATCAGGCTGCGTGGCATCGGCCATGGCTGGCTCCCGACGTAACGCAGCCCGCTGACCCGCAGCCCGGTCTCCTCCCCGACCTCGCGGATCACCGCCTGTTCCAGGGACTCCCCCGGCTCCACGAAACCAGCCAGGATGGACACCCGCCGGGGTGGCCAGTTACGGTTGCGCGCCAGCAGGCACCGGTCGCCGTCGTCGCGAACCAGCATGATCACGGCTGGATCCACGCGGGGGAAATGCTCGCTGCCGTCCACCGGGCAGCGCCGGGCGTGGCCGGCCTGCACCGGCTCGGTGAGCGCCCCGCACCGCGGGCAGTGGGTGTGCGTCGCGTGCCAGTTGGCGAGCGCGACAGCGTGGGTGAGCAGCCCGGCATCCCGGTCGCCGAGCAGCGGCCCGGCCTGGCGCAGCCCGGCCACGTGGACACCGGGCTCCGGCGGCACCGCGGGAGCTGAGCCCGGGCCCGGCGGCGGGCCCGCCCCCAGACCGCCCCGGGGACCGTCCACCCCGAAGTAGGCGACCCCGGCGTCGTCCACGCCCAGCAGGAACCGGACGCCCTCGGGCGCCTGCCCCGGCGCGGTCAGCTCGAGCGCCGCCCCGTCGCCGGCGAAGCGGATCAGCGCCTGCCCATGGTCGAGCACCAGTACCCGGGTGCCCTCATTCGCCCAGGCGGCCGCGAGCCAGGCCTGGTCGGCGCGGTGGTGGCTGACGCGATCCACGGCGCTGCGGGCGAGGCTGAGCCCGCTGAGCGCCCCGGCGCCGTACTCCGCGGGCTCGCCCGGATCGAAGGCAGGTGCGCCGTCAGGCATCACCGTGCGCCCGCGCTGTGGCTGACCTCCGCTAGCTCGTCCCACATGTAGGCCACGGCTTCCGCTCCCCGCACCAGCATGGCCATGTCGACCTTCTCGTTCGGCGCGTGGATCCGGTCGGAGTTCAGCCCGGCGGCGATGAAGACCAGCGGCGCGCCCAGGATCTCGGTGAGGTCGGCCTCGGGCCCGCTGCCGCCCTCGCGGGTGAACATGGCCTCCGTGCCGAACGCGCGCTCCACGGCCCGCTTGCCCGCGAGCACCGCGGGCGAGTCGATCGGCGCGATCGTGGGCCGCACCCCGGGGCCCTCGGCCGTGACGACCGCCTCGATCCCTGCGGGCGTACGGGCCGCCACGTACTGTCCGAGCGCGGCGAGCACCTCGGCCGGTTCCTGGTTGGCGACCAGGCGGAAGGAGAGCTTGGCGTGCGCCTGGCGCGGCACGATGGTCTTCGGACCGGGACCGGTGTGCCCGCCCCACATGCCGTTGACCTCGGCGGTGGGCCGCGCCCAGACCCGCTCCAGGGTGGAATACCCCTCCTCGCCGCAGGTGACCTGGCTGTGACCGGCATCGGCCAGCCACGCCTTCTGTTCGAACGGCAGCCGCCCGAACAGCTCCCGCTCCTTCGGGGTCAGGCTCACCACCTTGTCGTAGAACCCGGGGAGCGTGACCCGGCCGCGGGCGTCGTGCAGGCCGGCGAGCAGCCCGGCCATCGCGTGCAACGGGTTGGGCACACCACCACCGAAGGAGCCCGAGTGCAGGTCGGTCTCTGGCCCGCGCAGCGTGATCTCCGCGGCCGCAAGCCCGCGCATCCCGGTGCACAGGGACGGCACGTCAGCCGCCCACATCGTGGTGTCGGAGACCACGATGACGTCGCAGGCGAGCCGGCCGGCCCGATCCCGCAGCAGCGCGGCGAAATGCGGTGAGCCCGACTCCTCTTCACCTTCGACAAGCAGCTTCAGGTTGACCGGGGGCGCGGTCGCCCCGGCCGCGGCCAGGCAGGCGCGCAGTCCGAGCGTGTGCAGCAGCACCTGGCCCTTGTCGTCGGACGCACCACGGCCGAACAGCACGCCGCCGCGCTCGGCCGGCTCGAACGGCGGGGAATCCCACTCGCTGAGCGGCTCCACCGGCTGGACGTCGTGGTGCCCGTAGACGCAGACCGTGGGCGCGGCGGGGTCCGCCGCGGGCCAGCACGCGTACACCGAAGGCAGCCCCGGCGACTCCGCGGTGCCGGTCTCCCAGATCTCCACCTCAGGGAACCCAGTCGCGCGCAGGTGCGCCGCGAGCCAGTCCGCGGAAGCACGCACGTCGGCGTGGCGGGCGGGATCCGCGGAGATCGACGGGATCCTCAGCCATTGCTTCAGGTCATCGAAAAACCTTCCGGCGTTCTGCGCGATGTAGCTTCCGACATCCATATCTGTGACCGCCTCCCACCTGACCGCCCCCGGCACTCTAGACCACGGCCGCTCCCCCGCGCCGCGGAGCCTGGCCATCGGGTGATGAGCCGGGCTACCGCAGCGGCCGCCGGCCGTTTAGGGCCAATGGTGATGGCGGCCGGAGGTGAGCCAGTCAGGGGTGGTGGTGCTTGATGTACTGCGCCGCGTGCGCGACGGCGTCGTTCACGTCGTTCCTGAAGATCGGCGCCTCATTCGCCCGGGCCGCCCCGTTGGCCTGTCCGCCGTGGTCACCAACTCACTCGGCTGGGCGCACGCCCGGCGGGTCGCCGAGGTGGTCACGACGACTGACGGGTCTTCCCGCTCGTTTTCTCAGCCTTGCTCGGCTACGCGTCAGCTGAAAAACACGCAACTGTGCGGCTGCTTGGGAGGCGGCCCCGGCCGCACCCGGGCGGCTGGCCTGCCGCGGTGAGAAGCCCGCTCGGGGCGCCTGCCGCGCTGAAGACCGGGACGCCCGGCTCAGCCGCGGTCGTGGAGGGTCACCTGGTAGCCGTCGGGGTCGGCGAACGTGAAAGTGCGGCCGAACGGCCCGTCGGCGGGCGCTGAGATGATCGTCGTGCC
>DASXKD010000210.1:0-6635 GCA_036497045.1 Streptosporangiaceae bacterium
GACACCGGGTATTACCCGCGGTCGGTGGGGCTAACCGTGTGGGGCACCTCGGCCATGCGCACCCAGGGCGACGATATCGCCGAGGTGCTGGCGCTGATCGGGTGCCGCCCGGTGTGGGACGACGCGTCCCGGCGGGTCACCGGGTTCGAGGTGACGCCGCTGGCCGAGCTTGGCCGGCCGAGGATCGACGTGACCGTGCGCATCTCGGGGTTCTTCCGCGACGCGTTCCCGCACGTGATCACGCTGCTCGACGACGCGATCGCGGCCGTGGCCGAGCTGGGCGAACCGGCCGAGTCCAATTACCTCCGGGCGCACGCGGACGCCGACGCCGCGGCGCACGGGGACCGGCGCCGGGCGACCACCCGGATCTTCGGGTCCAAGCCCGGCGCCTACGGTGCCGGGCTGCTGCCACTGATCGACGCCAGGAACTGGCGCACCGACGCCGACCTGGCCGAGGTCTACGCGGTGTGGGGCGGGTACGCCTACGGGCGCGGCCTGGACGGCCGGGAGGCGCGCGCGGACATGGAGTCGGCGTTCCGCCGGATCGCGGTCGCGGCGAAGAACACCGACACGCGCGAGCACGACATCGCCGACGCCGACGACTACTTCCAGTTCCACGGCGGCATGGTGGCCATGGTGCGGCACCTGACCGGGGACTCCCCCGCCGCCTACATCGGCGACTCGGCCCTGCCGGACCTGGTCCGCACCCGGACCCTGGCGGAGGAGACCCGGCGGGTGTTCCGGTCCCGTGTGGTCAACCCGCGTTGGCTGGCCGCGATGGCCAGGCACGGGTACAAGGGCGCGTTCGAGATGGCCGCTACCGTGGATTACCTGTTCGGCTACGACGCGACCGCCGGCGTGGTGGACGACTGGATGTATGAGCAGCTTGCCGCCTCGTACGTGTTCGACGAACAGACCAGCGCGTTCCTGCGCAAGTCCAACCCATGGGCGCTGCGCGGCATCGCGGAACGGCTGATCGAAGCGGCCGACCGCGGGCTGTGGGCCGAGCCGGAGGACGGCACCCTGGAGGAGCTGCGGTCGGTGTACCTGGAACTGGAAGGCGAACTGGAGGGGGAGGACACGTGAGCAACAGCGGCACCAATCCCGGCAGCGCCACCTCACCCTCCGCACCTGCGTCGGCCACTCCCCCCTTCCACGCCGGCCGCCCCGGGAGGCGATGACATGAACGGCTTCCCCTTTAGCGCGGTTGTCGGGATGGACGAACTGCGGCTGGGGCTGGTGCTCAACGCGGTGTCGCCGGGCATCGGCGGGGTGCTGGTGCGCGGCGAGAAGGGCACCGCGAAGTCGACCATGGTGCGCGCGCTTGCGGCGATCCTGCCCGACGTGGAGGCCGTGGCCGGGTGCCGGTTCTCCTGTGACCCGGCCGCGCCCGATCCGTCCTGCCCCGATGGCCCGCACGAGCCGGGGGCGGGTGCCGTCACCCGGCCCGCGCGGCTGGTCGAACTGCCGGTCGGGGCCAGCGAGGACCGGCTGGTCGGAGCGCTGGACATCGAGCGGGCGCTGACCGAGGGGGTCAAGGCGTACGAGCCGGGGCTGCTGGCCGCCGCGCACCGGGGTGTGCTGTACGTGGACGAGGTCAACCTGCTGCACGACCACCTGGTGGACCTGCTGCTCGACGCCGCCGCGCTCGGTACCTGTTACGTGGAGCGGGACGGGGTGTCTGTCCGGCACGCGGCCCGGTTCCTGCTGGTCGGCACGATGAACCCGGAGGAGGGCGAGCTTCGCCCGCAACTGCTTGACCGGTTCGGGCTCACCGTGGAGGCCGCCGCCCCGCGCGATCCGGCCCTGCGCGGCGAGGTGGTCCGGCGGCGGCTCGCCTGCGACGCCGACCCGGCTGCGTTCGCCGCGCGGTGGCAGGCGGCCGAGTCGGCGCTGGCATCCCGGATCGTGGCGGCCCAGGCGCTGCTGCCACGGGTGGCCCTGCCCGACGCCACGCTGCGGCAGGTGGCGTCGGTGTGCGCGGCGTTCGACGTGGACGGGCTGCGCGCGGACCTGGTGACCGCGCGGGCGGCGATCGCGCACGCGGCCTGGGAGGGCCGGGACGAGGTCACCGCCGTGGATGTGCGGGCCGCCGCGCGGCTGGCGCTGCCGCACCGGCGCAGGCGGCAACCGTTCGACGCGCCGCAACTCGACGAGACCGAACTCGACAAGGCGCTGGCCGGGGGCGGTGCGGATCCCGGCGACGACCCTGGTCCCCGGGATGACGGGCCGGGCGGCGGCGAGCCCGGGGCCACGCCGGGCCGGGATGCCCCACCGGGCCAGGATGCCCCGCCGCCGCGCGAGTCCGCCGAGCCGCACCATGAGCCGGCGCAGGGCCCCGGCTCCCAGGAGCCGGGCCAGCCACGGCCGGGCAGTGCGGCGGCCCGGCCGCCTGCCCTCCCCGGGCCGGTGTTCCGGGTCAAGCGGCTCGAGGTCCCCGGTACCGGTGCGGGCACGGCGGGCCGCCGGTCCCGGGCCCGCACGGATTCCGGTCACATCACCGGGGCGCAGCGCCCCAGGGACCGGGTGGCCCGAGTGCACGTGCCCGCCACGTTCGCCGCGGCCGCGCCGTACCAGGTCGCCAGGGGCCGGGCACCGGGCGACAGACTGCTGCTGCGCACCGGTGACCTGCGCGAGGCCCGCCACGAGGGCCGGGAATCCAACCTGGTGCTTTTCGCGGTGGACGCCAGTGGCTCGATGGCGGCCCGGGCCAGGATGGGCGCGGTCAAGGGCGCGGTGCTTTCCCTGCTGCTCGACGCCTACCAGCGGCGGGACAAGGTCGGCATGGTCACGTTCCGGGGCAGCGCCGCCGAGGTCGCACTGCCGCCGACGTTCTCGGTCGAGGCGGCTGCCGCCCGGCTGGCCGCGGTGCCGACCGGCGGGCGCACCCCGGTCGCGGCGGGCCTGCTTCGAGCCGGGGAGCTGCTGCGCACCGAGCGGATACGGGATCCGCGCCGCCGTGCCCTGCTTGTGCTTGTCACCGACGGGCGGGCCACCGGCGGCCAGGACCCGGTAGCCAGCGCGCACCTGGCCGCGGGCCTGCTGGCGGCGGCGGGCGTGCACAGCGTGGTCGTGGACTGCGAGTCCGGCCCGGTCCGGCTGGGCCTGGCCGCCGCACTGGCCCAGTCCCTCGGCGGCGTCCTGCTCCGCCTGGAAGAGCTTGCCGCCGGGCCCCTGGCCGAAACGGTGCGGGCCCTCCAGGGCCAAGGCTCCGTGACGAAGGAACGGGGCCCTGGCCCATCGGGGGGTTCCAGGGGGGTCGCTCCCCCAGGCCAACACAGGGAGGTGGCCTGAATGCCGCAGGGGAAGCCGGCTGTTGTTCCTGAGGACGGGCTCACCACCAGGCAGCGGCGAAATCGTGCGCTCATCGTGGTGCATACCGGCGAGATGAAGGGCAAGTCCACGGCCGCGTTCGGGCTGGCACTGCGGGCCTGGAATCAGGGCTGGCCGATCGTGGTGTACCAGTTCGTGAAGAGTGCCAAGTGGAAGACCGGCGAGGAGTCGGCGCTACTCGCCCTGGCCAGGGTGCACGAGCAGACCGGCGAGGGCGCCCCGGTGACCTGGCACAAGATGGGCGAGGGCTGGTCGTGGATCGCCCGGCCGGGCACCGAGGCCGACCATGCGGCCAACGCCAGGGAGGGCTGGGAGCAGGTCAAGCGGGACCTGGCCGCGCAGGCGTACGGCTTCTACGTGCTTGACGAGTTCACCTATCCGATGAAGTGGGGCTGGGTGGACACGGCCGACGTCGTCGCTGCCCTCGCGGCCCGGCCAGGCCACCAGCACGTGGTCATCACCGGCCGCGACGCAGACCCGCGGCTTGTCGGGGCGGCCGATCTCGTGGTGCAGATGACCAAGATCAAGCACCCGATGGACGCGGGCCAGAAGGGCCAGAAGGGCATCGAGTGGTGAACGTCCCGCGCCTGGTGGTGGCCGCGCCCGGGTCCGGGCACGGCAAGACCACGGTGGCCACCGGGCTGATGGCGGCGCTCGCCGCGCGCGGGCTGGCCGTCTCCGGGCACAAGGCCGGCCCGGACTACATCGACCCCGGCTACCATGCGCTGGCGACCGGGCGCCCGGCCAGGAATCTGGACCCGGTGCTGTGCGGCGCGGACACGATCGCACCGTTGTTCGCGCACGGCGCGGCGGGCGCGGACATCGCGGTGATCGAGGGGGTCATGGGCCTGTTCGACGGGCGCGGCACCACGGCGGAGGGGTCCACCGCGCACGTCGCGCAGTTGCTCGGCGCGCCGGTCGTGCTGGTCGTGGACGCCTCGGCGCAGGGCAGGTCGGCCGCCGCCCTGGTGTCGGGGTTCGCGTCGTTCGACCCGGCGGTGCGCGTGGCCGGGGTGATCGTGAACCGGGTCGGCTCCGCGCGGCACGAGGAGATACTGCGCGACGCCCTCGCCGGGATCGGCATGCCCGTGCTCGGCGCGCTGCGCCGGGACGACGGCGTCGCCGCCCCGTCCCGGCACCTGGGCCTGGTCCCGGCCGCGGAACGGAAAGGCGCGGCCCGCCAGGCGATCTCCCGCCTCGCCACCCTGGTCATCAAGTCCGTGGATCTCGGCGCCGTGCTCGCCCTGGCACGCACGGCCGGTCCCCTGTCCGCCGCACCGTGGGACCCAGCGTCCGCGCTGGCCGGCTCCCCCGAGCCGTCCTTTCATGATCCTGAAGACTTCTCAGTCGTATGCACTGAGAAGTCTTCAGGATCATGGCCGGGGAGCGCGGTCGGCGACGGGGGCATAGGCGGCGGGCGGGCGGTGGTGGCGGTCGCGGGCGGGGCGGCGTTCACGTTCTGCTACACCGAGACCATGGAGTTGCTCACCGCCGCGGGCGCGGACGTGGTGACCGTGGACCCGTTGCGGGACGAGGCGCTGCCGGCCGGGACCGGCGCCCTGGTGCTCGGCGGCGGGTTCCCCGAGGTGCACGCCAGCGACCTGTCCGCCAACGAGCCGCTGCGCGCGGACGTGGCCCGGCTGGCCCGCTGCGGCGCCCCCGTGGTGGCCGAGTGCGCCGGGCTGCTTTACCTGGCCAGGGAACTGGACGGGCTGCCCATGTGCGGGGTACTCAACGCCACCGCCCGGATGACCACCAGGCTGACCCTCGGCTACCGGGACGCGGTCGCGGCCGGTTCCTCGGTGCTCACGCCCGCCGGGACCGCAGTGCGCGGCCACGAGTTCCACCGCACCACCGTGGTCCCGGGGAACCCGGCGGCCCCGGCGTGGACGTTCGGCGGCAGAAAAGAGGGCTTCGTGCAGGGCGGCGTGCACGCTTCCTACCTGCACCTGCACTGGGCCGGGTACCCGGGCCTTGCGGCGCGGCTCGTGGCGGCAGCGGCATGACCGCGCGAACGCTGGCCGGGGTCGGCATGGGACCAGGCGACCCGGAACTGGTCACCGTGAAGGCGGTGCGCGTGCTGCGCGAGGCCGACCTGGTGCTGGTCCCGGTCATGGCCACCGGCGAGCAGGGCCGGGCGGAGGCCACCGTGCGGGCGCACGTGACACACGACCGGATCACCCGGGTGGCGTTCGCGCTGACCGAGGGCGCCGGCCTGGCCGAACGGGAGGCCGCGTGGGACGGGGCCGCGGACGCGGCGGTGGCGGCGTTCGCCAGCGGAGCCTCGGTAGTAGCGTTCGCCACGATCGGCGACCCGAACGTCTACTCGACGTTCACCTACCTCGCGGCGACCGTCCGGCCCCAGGTCCCTGGCCTGACGGTGGCCACCGTGCCGGGCATCACCGCCATGCAGGATCTCGCGGCGCGCAGCGGCACCGTGCTGTGCGAGGGCCGGGAGACGCTGGCGCTGCTCCCGCTGACCGCGGGGGTCGGGCCGTTCAAGGCCGCGCTGGCCGGTTTCGACACCGTCGTCGGGTACAAGAGCGGCAGCCACCTGCCCGAGGTGCTCGCCGCGGTCCGCGACGCGGGCCGCATGGACGGCGCGGTACACGGGGCCAGCCTCGGCCTGCCCGGTGAGGACATCCGGCCCGCGGCCGAGGTCTGCGGCCCGGCGCCGTACCTGTCCACGCTGCTCGTGCCCGGCCGGCGCACCCGTCGCGGCGGCAAGCTGTGACCGGCGCGGCGGCTGCCCCGGCCGGGGCCAAGGTCTGGTTCATCGGGGCCGGGCCGGGTGCCGCGGATCTGCTCACGCTGCGCGCGGCCGCGGTGATCGCCGCGGCGGACATCGTGATCTGGGCGTCCAGCCTGGTCCAGGCCGAGATGCTTGACCACGCCAGGCCGGGCGCGCAGATCGTGGACTCCGCCGCCCTGCCGCTGGAGGACGTGCGCGCCCTCTACGAGCGCGCCCTGGCGGAGGATCTGGTGGTGGCCCGCATCCACTCCGGCGACCCGGCGCTCTGGGGCGCGGTGCAGGAACAGCGGGAACTGTGCGACCAGCTCGGCCTGGCGCACGAGACCGTTCCCGGGGTCAGCGCCTACTCCGCGGTTGCCGCGCTGGCCGGGAGGGAGCTGACCGTCCCCGAGCTCGCCCAGTCGGTGATCCTCACCCGGCTCGGCGGGGGCAAGACCCCTATGCCCGCCGGTGAGGAGATCGCCGAGTTCGCCAGGCACGGCACCACGATGGCGGTGTTCCTGTCCGCGGCACGATCCGGGCAGCTCCAGGCCGAACTGCTGGACGGTGG
>DASXKD010000211.1:0-2450 GCA_036497045.1 Streptosporangiaceae bacterium
CCCGGCCGGTGATGCCGACGCGAGCGCCAAGCGCGGCCAGTCCTACTGCGGTGGCCCTGCCGATGCCGCCGGTGCCGCCGGTGACCAGCGTGGCCGTGCCCGCCATCGGGCCGGGTGAGTCTTCAGTCATCACGGTTCCCCCGTCCCGCTTGTGTGATGGTCAGGCTGCCCGGCGCCCCGGACCGGTACCGCCACAGCCTCGTGAGCCGCCTCGAGCTAGCCAAAGAGCCGCACTGCCACGATCCCACCGTACGGCCAGTCGCCCCGCCGATGGCCGGTCAGCTTCGCGACCGCCTTGGCCGTGCGCCTCAGCGCCGCGACAGTGCCGCCTCAGGCCCGCTGCGCAAGCTTCATTCCAAGACCGGCACATCGAGAAGAACCCGCCGCTGGAGGAGGCGTTCTTCCACCCGACCCAGAACGAACCGACTACCGCGCCGGCCAGCCGACCGGCTCAGCCAAAGGAATCTGACATGAGCGCCACGACCTGCACCACTATCCCGGCTCCGCCGGCCCGAGCCACCACGATCCGCAGGCTCCACTTCCGCGGTGAGCGGCCCCGCCATCTCAGCCGCCTTGAGAAGCCCGCAGGTAAGGCTGCCCGGGTGCGCCAGCGGATATTGGCTGTTTTCCTGCCGATCACCGCGGTGCTGTACGTCAGTGCCGAGGCGCTGGACCCCAGGGGCACCGACCAGGTGGTCACCAATACGGCCACCGCCGTCAAGGTGCTGCCGATCGCGGCAGCCCACTCCTCCCAGCTGTACCTGTCGGGTTCGTTGTCGGTGCTCGCGCTCGGCGGCCTGGCGGTGGCGTATGCGGCGATCGCCCTGCTGGTCACCGGCCGCGGCTGGGTAACCGCCACCATCGCCGCGCTGCTGGGCGGGCTGGGCGCTCTCGCCGGGGCCATGCTCAACGTCCTGGTCGGGGTCAACCTCGCGGCTGCGGCGTCGGCGCACATGACTCAGGCAGCGGCGGCCCGGTTCCTGGTGACCAGCTTCGGTTCCGGGCCGGCTCAGGCCGCCGCGTACATCTACTTCGCCGCTGAATACGCCGCGCCGGTCGTCATGGGGATCGCGCTGTGGCGCAGCCGCGCCGTGCCGCGCTGGCTGGCGGTGTTGTTCACCGCCGGCCTGGAAGTCGCCGAATCGATGGGCGCCATCGGCCCCAAGGTTGTGCTGTTCATGCTGCCGTTCGCCGTCGCGATGTTCCTGCTCGCGGCCCGGATCTGGCAGACCGCAGCCGCACCGCTGCCCACCACTTCAGGGAGCTGACATGACAACCACCACCCCGCGCATGGGGCCCATCCGGAACAAGCTGACCGCCGCCGCGGCCGCGGCCGCGCTGCTCACCACGGCCGCGATGGCATCGGCCGGCGCCGCCAGCGCCTCAGTCACCCACGGCCGCGCAAGCGGAGCCGCGCTACAGGCGGCGCTGTACCGTGACCTCAGCCGGTACCTGACCGCACGGCGCACCGCCGAGCACATCTCCGCGGTCTCGCTGCGGGTCACCTTCCCGGGAACCAAGCCCGCGATCAGCCTGGCCACCGGGACCACCCGCTACGACGGCGGCCCGCCGGTATCTCCCAGTGCACTGTGGCAGATCGGCAGCAACACCAAGGCCTTCACCGCCGTGCTCCTGCTCAAGCTGGAGGCCGAGGGCAAGCTGTCCATCAGCGACCCGGTCGGCAAATTCCTGCCCCAGTACCCGGCCTGGCGCCACATCACGATCAAGCGGCTGCTGGACATGACCAGCCGCATCCCGGACTACGCCACCCAGCCGGCCTTCGTCACGGCGCTCGCGAAGAATCCGGCCAGGCGCTTCACCGCGGCCCAGCTCGTCTCCTACGCCATCGGCGTCCCGCTCGCCCCGAAGGGCTTCACCTACTCCAACACCGGCTACATCCTGGCCCTGATGATCATTCAGCGGGTCGCCCACGACACCTACGCCGGCCAGCTCACCAAACAGATCATCACCCCGCTGCACCTGCACAGCCTGTGCTACGCACCCTCCACCTGCCCCGCGGCCGACGCCGCCCTGATGCCGGCCGGGTACTTCTTCGAAACCGCAGTGCCATCGCTGCTGGGCAAGGCCATGCCCCCGCTCGCCGAAACCTGGGCCCAGGCCGCCGGCGCGATCGTGAGCTCACTGGCCGACATGACCACCTGGGACCGGGCCCTCTACCAGGGCCAAGAGCTGCCCCCCGCCCAGCAGCACCAGCTCGAAAGCCTCGTCTCTACCGCCACCGGCAAGCCCATCCGCACCACCACGCTCACCGATCCGGTTGGCTTCGGGCTCGGCATCAGCCAGCTCACCACCCCGCCCACCGGAACGATCTGGTGGTACGAAGGCTCACCCCTCGGCTTCCGGGTGCTGCACTTCTACTTCCCCCGTTCCGGCCTGCTCATCGCGCTCGCCGTCAACAGCGCGACCAACCCCACCCCCTCAGCCGACCA
>DASXKD010000212.1:0-2626 GCA_036497045.1 Streptosporangiaceae bacterium
TGGCCACCACCACCGCCGTGTTGCCCGTCGCGATCACCGGGGCGAGCACACTGACCAGCCCGAGCAGCCCGGAATCACCGGGCGCGAGGACCGCCACCACGCCGGTCGGCTCCGGCACGCTGAAGTTGAAATAAGGCCCGGCCACCGGGTTGGCCGCCCCTGCCACCTGCGCGACCTTGTCCGGCCAGCCGGCGTACCAGACCCACCTGTCGATCGCCTCGGCAACGGTCCGCGCCGCCTCTCGCGCGGAAAGGCCTTCATTCTTAACGATCTCCGCGGCGAACTGCGCCTCGCGGCCCTGGAGTAGTTCCGCCACCCGGTAAAGCACCTGGCCCCGGTTATAGGCGGTCGCGCCGGCCCAGCCGGGACCGGCCTTACGAGCGGCGACCACGGCATCTCTGGCGTCCTTGCGGGAGGCCCGTGCGGCGTGGGCAAGCAGCGTGCCGTCCGGCCCGGCCACGGGATACGAGCGGCCGGACTCAGACCGGGGGAACGCGCCGCCGATGAACAGCTTGTAGGTCTTGCGCACATCCAGGCGGGACCGGGTTTCGCGGCCGGCCGCGCCCTCGGCAGCGGGCACCGGGGCAGCCCTGGCGAGCTTGGCGGGCTGGCTGGCCCGCGGCCTGGCCCGGCCGCCAGCGGCGGCGCCGTCGGCGGGTTCGGCGCTGGTCTTTGCCTTGCGGGCCTTGCCGCTGCTAGCCCGGGGGAGCGACCCCCCGGACCCCCCGCTGGCCCGCGGCTTGGTCTGCAGCTTGGCCTTGCCGGGAGCCCTGGCGGGCGGTTGGTCAGGCATGCAGGTACGCGGCCAGGCCGGCCCGGCCGCCCTCCCGTCCGAACCCGGATTCCTGGTACCCGCCGAACGGGCTGGCCGGGTCGAACCTGTTGTAGGTGTTGGCCCAGATCACGCCCGCGCGCAACTGTTGTGCCATCGAGAGGATCCGGCTTCCCTTCTCTGTCCAGACCCCGGCGGACAGGCCGTAGGGCGTGTTGTTGGCCTTGGCCACGGCCTCCTCCGGGGTGCGGAACGTGAGCACGGCCAGGACCGGCCCGAAGATCTCCTCGCGGGCGATCCGGTGGGACTGGCTCACCCCGCTGAACACGGTCGGCGGGAACCAGTAGCCACGGGCGGGCAGCGGGCACACCGGCGACCAGCGCTGGCCGCCCTCGGCCTCCCCGGCCGCGGCCAGGCTGGTGATCTTGTCGAGTTGTTCCCGCGAGTTGATCGCCCCGATGTCGGTGTTCTTGTCCAGCGGGTCCCCGAGGCGCAGCGTCTCCAGCCGCGCCTTGAGCCGGTCTAGCAGGGTGTCGGCGATCGACTCCTGGGCCAGCAGCCGGGACCCGGCGCAGCACACATGGCCCTGGTTGAAGAAGATGCCGTTGACGATCCCCTCGACCGCCTGGTCGATCGGCGCGTCGTCGAACACGATGTTCGCGGCCTTGCCGCCCAGTTCCAGGGTGAGCCGCTTGCCGGTGCCGGCGATCGCCCGCCGTATCTCCTTGCCCACCTCGGTGGACCCGGTGAAGGCGATCTTGTCCACACCCGGGTGGGCCACCAGGTCCCGCCCGGTGCGGCCGTCCCCGGTGACGATGTTGACCGTGCCGGGAGGCAGGTCGGCCTCCGCGATCACCTGGGCGAGCAGCAGCGCCGACAGCGGCGTGGTCTCGGCCGGCTTGAGCACGCAGGTGTTGCCGGTGGCCAGCGCGGGCGCCAGCTTCCAGGCGGCCATGAGCAGCGGGAAATTCCACGGGATGACCTGGCCCGCCACGCCGATCGGGCGCGGGTCCTGGCCGAGCCCGGCGTAGCCCAGCTTGTCCGCCCAGCCCGCGTGGTAGAAGAAGTGCGCCGCCGCCAGCGGGACGTCCACGTCCCTAGATTCCTTGATCGGCTTGCCGTTGTCCAGGCTTTCCAGCACCGCGAACTCGCGGGCCCGCTCCTGGATGGCCCGCGCGATCCGGTACAGGTACTTGGCCCGTTCCCGGCCGGGCATCGGTCCCCAGTACCTGTCGTAGGCCTCGCGGGCTGAGGAGACCGCCCGGTCCACATCCTCCTGACCCGCCTGCGCGACGCTGGCCAGCGGCTCCTCGGACGCCGGGTTGACCGTCACGAAACGCTCTCCGCTTCGCGGCGCGGCGAAGTCCCCGTCAAGGAACAGCCCGTATTCACTCTGGATCGAGACGATGTCGCGTGACTCCGGAGCGGGCGCGTACTCCCAGTCCGCACCGGCCGCCATGTCCCGGCCCGCTCCCCCGGCCGCGACCGGCGAGGCTGGATTACTGACCATATGTCGCTGGCCTCCACGTATCTCCGCGTGGCTAACCTACCGCGCGGGCGCGGGAGCGCACCGCCCGCCAGGCTCTGCCGCGGTTCCTGGTCGCGGCGGAGGGTCCGCCGGCGCCAGGTCCCCATCGCTCTTGACTACGAAAGGGATTTTCCTGATGTTTTCATTGCCTTAATCCGGTTCGGGAGTAGTCCGATTCCGGCACTAGCGCCGAGCTTGACTTCCCCCAGGGCGTCGCGGTGGACCATGCGGGCGACCTGGTGATCGCCGACACCGGCAACCAGCGGGTCAGGGTGGTCGCGGCCGCCAGCGGCACGTTCTTCGGGCAGGCCATGACCGCGGGGCAC
>DASXKD010000213.1:0-2069 GCA_036497045.1 Streptosporangiaceae bacterium
GACACCGAGGACGACACGTGCCTGGTCGCCCTGTACGTGTACTGACCTGACGGCCCGGGCGGGGCGGGCTGATCGTCATGCAGCGAAGCTCTTTCACTCCCCGGACAGTGCCGCGACCACGCGCCGTAGCGACGAGCCGAGGCCGAAGCGGGCGTCCAGGTCCGTCAGCATGCCCGGATCCACGGGGCTGACCGGCAGGCCACCGTCCACGTCCGGCACCGGCGCATCCGTCGCGACGCGCACGACCAGTGGCGCGACCGCCAGGTAGTCGCGGGCCGCTTCCAGCTTCGCCCTGGCCCCGGCCGGGAAGCCACCATGTCCCTTGTCGATGGCCTCGCAGATCGCCGCGACAGAACCGAAGGTCCGGACCAGCGCGGCGGCCGTCTTGTCTCCCACCCCCGCGACCCCGGGCAGGCCGTCGCTGGGGTCGCCGCGCAGCGTCGCGAAGTCGGCGTAGGCGCGCCCGGGGATCTGGTACCTGGCCGTGATCGCGGCCTCGTCCACGATGTCCAGCTTGACCAGGCCGCGCACGGTGTAGATCACCCGCGCCGGTTTGGCGTCGTCCACCAACTGGAACAGGTCGCGGTCCCCAGTGACGATCTCGACCGGCCCGGGCGAGCGGGCGGTGAACGTGCCGATCACGTCGTCCGCCTCATAACCGGGTGCCCCGGCCAGCGCCACCCCGGCGGCGGTGAGGACCTGCTCGATGACCGGCACCTGCGCGGCGAGGGCCGGCGGGACCTCCTCCTGCTCACCGTCGGCACTGGCCCGGTGCGCCTTGTAGGACGGCAGGGCCGCCACCCTGAAGGCCGGCCGCCAGTCCGCGTCCAGGCAGGCCACGAGCCGGTCCGGGTGCCGGGCCCGGACCAGACGGGTGACCATGTCGAGCAGTCCCCTGATGGCGTTCACGGGGGTGCCGTCGGGTGCGGCCACGGTCTCCGGCACACCGTAGAACGCACGGAAGTACAGCGACGCGGTGTCGAGAAGCATCAGCGAGCCCACCTGCGCCATCCTGCCAGGCCGGACGGACACCGGTTGCCGCACCGGCCGTCCCGCCCAGAAGATAATCATGAGAATTGTTCGGGGAGCCCGCCGTGGCGCCCAGGAAATGTCAGAGCTCTCCACTATCATCGAACTAGATTTCGATAGACTGGTGACGGTGAGGAGGTGCCGGGCATGTGCGATGACGCAGGCGCACCGGCCGGCATCGCCGGCGCGCTGGCGCAACTGGAGCGTGCCCTGGACCACCTCAACACCACCGACGCGGCGTCGTTACCGGCGGCCGTCCAGGCCGAGGCACTACGCGCGCTGGGCCGGGCCGAAGCCAAGCACACCGCCGCCCGGGCCCGGGTGCTGGGCGCGTTCGCCGCGCAGGGCGGGTTCGAAGACGACGGTCATGGCACGGCACGGACTTGGCTGAGGTGGCAGACCCGGGTCACCGCGGGGGCGGCTGCGGCCGCGGTGGCGCAGGCGCGGCGGCTGGCGGCGCACCCGGCGGTCGCCGCGGCGCTGGCGGCGGGGGAGCTGTCCCCGTCGTGGGCGCGGGAGATCTGTGGGTGGACCGACCGGCTGCCGGAGGCGCGGCGCGGCGACGCCGATGAGATCTTGGCCGGTGCGGCGCGGGGCGGTGCGGATCTGGCGGGCCTGGGCGGGCTGGCCCGGGAAATGTTCGAGCGGTGTGTGCCGCCGGAGGACCGCGAGGATGGGTTCGGGGACCGGTGGTTCCGGCTGGGCATCACCTTCGGTGGTGCGGGCCGGGCGGAGGGGGATCTGACCCCGGGGTGCGCCGCCGCGCTGGCCGCGGTGTTAGAGGCGCTGGGGAAGAAGGCCGGCCCGGAGGACACCAGGACGTCGTGGCAGCGCCGTCATGACGCGCTGGAGGAGGCGTGCCGGCGGCTGATCCGGGCCGGGATGGTGCCGGCCCGGGCCGGGCAGCCCACCCAGGTGCTCCTGCACCTGACCCTGGCCCAACTGCGGGGCACCCCCGGTGGTTCGGCGGCCGAGGACGCCTGGGCAGCCGCCCGCGCCTCCCAGCCGGGCTGGCTCACCGGCCCCGACGCCGACGCCGC
>DASXKD010000214.1:0-9119 GCA_036497045.1 Streptosporangiaceae bacterium
TCGTCAACGCGCGACTGCTGCGCCAGGACTGGCAGGTGCTCAGCGACTCGCTCGACCCGAAGATCCGCCGGGGGTGCGAGCGCTGGCTCAACCAGGCCAGCTAAAAGCTTGGATCATGCTTTACGCGGCCCGTGGGGGACGAGGCCACCGGCCGAAGGGATCCGGGGTTGCGCAACGACGGTGTCGGCTCGTGGATGGCGCGGCGCGCCCGCCGCACCCCCGACCGGGTCGCGGTCATTCATGCCGGGGACCGGCTGACCTACGCCCAGGTGCACGACCGGGTCACCCGGCTGGCGCACGGCCTGCACGGCCTCGGGGTCGGCCGCGAAGACCGGGTCGCCTACCTCGGGCCCAACCACCCGGCGTTCCTGGAGACACTGTTCGCCGTGGGAACCCTGGGCGCGATCGGTGTCCCGCTGAACACCCGGCTTGCCGCACCCGAGCTTGCCCGCCACCTGACCGATTCGGGCAGCCGCGCGCTGATCTACGGTGCCGGGCAGGCGGACACGGTGGCCGCGCTGCGGGATGCGGCGCCCGCGCTGTCCGACGTGGTCGCACTGGGGGAACCCGCCGAAGGGGAACTCGGCTACGCCAGCCTGCTCGCCGCCGGCCCGGGCACGGACCTCGACGAGCCCGTCGGCCTGGACGACCCGTGCCTGATCATGTACACCTCGGGGACCACGGGCGGGTCCAAGGGCGCCACGCTCAGCCATGGCAACATCACCTGGAACGCGCTCAACGTGGTGGTGGACGCCGACTTCAGGCAGGACGAGATCGCGCTGGTCGTGGCGCCGCTGTTCCACACCGCGGCGCTGAACATGCTCTGCCTGCCGACCCTGCTCAAGGGCGGAGCGGTGCTCATCGAGCCCGGATTCGAGCCGGGGCGCGCCCTGGCGGCGATCGAAAGCCATCGGGTGACCTCGCTGTTCGGCGTGCCCGCGGTGTACGACGCCATGGCCGCGCATCCACGGTGGCCGGACGCCGACCTGTCCAGCCTGCGCATGCTGCTGTGCGGCGGCGCGCCGGTGCCCGAGGCCACCATCCGCGCTTACACCAGCCGGGGCCTCACGTTCATCCAGGGCTACGGGATGACCGAGACCTCCCCGGGGGCACTGCTGCTCGACGCGGCGCACGTGGAGTCCAAGGCAGGCTCCGCCGGGGTCCCGCACTTCTTCACCGAGGTCCAGGTGGTGCGGCCCGATCTCACGCCAGCCCCGGCCGGAGAGACCGGGGAGATCGTGGTGGCCGGGCCGAACGTCATGCAGGGCTACTGGGGCCAGCCCGAGGCCACCGCGCGAGCGCTGGCCGACGGGACCTGGCTGCGGTCGGGGGACGCGGGGATCACCGACGCCGACGGCTACGTGTTCGTGGTGGACCGGATCAAGGACATGATCATCTCCGGCGGGGAGAACGTGTACCCGGCCGAGGTGGAGAACGTGCTGCGGGAGCACCCTGCGGTCGCTGACTGCGGCGTGATCGGCGTCCCCGACGCCCGGTGGGGAGAGGTCGGCCGGGCCGTGGTGGTGCTGCGGCCCGGCGCCGAGGCCACCGAGGAGGACCTGCTGTCGTTCCTGGACGGCAAGATCGCCCGGTTCAAGATCCCGAAGTCGGTGCGGTTCAGCGGCGAACTGCCGCGGACCGGCACCGGCAAGATCCTCAAGAAGCGGCTGCGGGAGACCCACGGCGGTGCTGGTCTGGGGGAGCGACCCCCCTGAACCCCCCGGGGCGCCTATGGCGCCTGGCCGGCGAGCCGGCAGGCCCCATCGCGCGGGCCGAGCCGCCCAGTCGCTCGCGCCGATATGCGAAGGTACGCCGATATGCGAAGGTAACTGCATGCGGAAATACGTCATCATGGGTGTCCCCGGCAGTGGCAAGAGCTCTCAGGGCAGCACTCTCGCGGCTGACCTGGACCTGGTGCATATCAGCGTCGGGGACATCTTCCGCTGGAACGTGCAGCACCACACCAAGATGGGCGCCCAGGTGCGCCGGATCATGGCGGGCGGGGAACTGGTCGGCGACGACCTGGCCGAGGCGGTCACCGCGGAGCGACTCGGCCAGCACGACTGGAACTACGGCTTCGTCATCGACGGTTTCCCGCGCAACCTCAGGCAGGCGGAGTTCTTCGTGGAGAGCTACGACATTGACGGGGTCATCCACCTCGAACTGCCCGATGCCGAGGTGCGCCGCCGGGTGCTGGCCCGGCGCCTGTGCACCGGTTGCGGGATGGACTACAACCTCATCCAGGGCCGCCCGCAGGAAGAGGGCGTCTGCGACGTATGCGGGAGCAGCCTGGTCACCCGGGAGGACGACACCGAGGAGGCCCTGGTCGTGCGGCTGCGCGACTATCACGAGAAGACCGACCCGGTGCTTGACCTGTTCCGGCGCAAGGAGTACGTCGCGGTCATCGACGGCACCCCCGGCAAGGACGAGGTCCAGCAGGCCATCAGGGCAAAGCTCGGGCTGCCGCCGTACAAGCCGGGAAACGCCGCCGCGAGCTAGGGGCCGTGGCGGGTTAGGGCCGGGACGACCGCCGTGCGGGTGCTGATCGCGCCCGACTCATTCAAGGGGAGCCTCGGGGCCGCCGCGGCCGCGGCCGCGCTGGCCCAGGGGTGGCTCAGCGTGCGGCCGGGGGACCAGGTGACCCGGCTGCCGTTGGCCGACGGCGGCGAGGGAACTCTGGACGTGCTGGCGGCCACCGTGCCCGGCGCCCGCTGGCACCGTGCCCGCGTCACCGGCCCGGCCGGCGCTCGGGTCATCGCTGACTGGCTGGAACTGCCCGGCAGGGGAGATGGGACGCCCGGTGGGCCACCCCTGGCCAGCATCGCCGCAGATCCCACCCCTGCCCATGCGAGGAGCGGGACGCCGCCTCAGGTCAGCACAGCCGTCGTGGAATTGGCGCGGGCTAGTGGGCTGCCGTTGCTGGCGCGGCCGGACCCGATGGGGGCGCAGACGACCGGGCTGGGCGAGCTCCTGGGGCGGGCATTGGATGCCGGGGTAGGACGGATCCTGATCGGGCTGGGCGGCTCTGCCGCCACTGATGGGGGGACCGGGGCGCTGGCCGCGCTGGGGGGTCGGTTCCTCGACGGCGGGGGCCAGCCGTTGGCGCCGGGCGGGGGTGCGATGGCCGACCTGGCGGCGGTGGACCTGAGCGGGCTGCGGGCGCCGCCGGCTGGTGGGGTGATCTGCCTGACTGATGTCACCGCTCCGTTGCTGGGGCCGCGGGGGGCGGCTGCGGTTTTCGGACCGCAGAAGGGGGCGGATGGGACGCAGATCGCCCGGCTCGAGGCGGGGCTGGCCCGGCTCGCCGAGGTGCTCGGTGGTGACCCTGCCGCCCCGGGTGCGGGGGCTGCAGGCGGGACCGGTTATGGGCTGGCCGCCGCCTGGGGCGCTGCCCTTACTCCGGGGGCGGCCGAACTGTGCCGGCTGGCAGGGCTGGACCGGGCGCTGGCCGGTGCGGATCTGGTCATCACGGGGGAGGGGCGGTTCGACGAGACCTCGCTGATCGGGAAGACGTGCGGGACCGTGATCGCCGCCGCCGCGGCAGCCGGGGTGCCGGTGGCGGTGGTCGCCGGCCAGGTGAGCGACGCTCTCGCGGGGCCAGGGCCAGGGCCGGGGCCTGCGGACGCCGGGGTGCCTGGCGGTCTCCCGGCGCCGGTCGCCGTGGTCACGCTGACCGCCCTGGCGGGTAGCACCGCTGCCGCGCTGGCCAGGCCGCGGCGCTGGCTGCGTGAGGCGGGGGGGCGGCTCGCCAGTGATATCGGGGCGGAAAGGTCCCGGCGCTAGCCGGAGATCTACCAGGCATGGGCAACCCACCAGTCAGCGGCCGCGCAGCCGGCAGGAGCCGTCATGGCAGCCGCTGAACCGGAGGGAGAGCCGCGGGACCCTCGGGTCCGGCGCGGGGACGGACAGAGGGTTGCTTGGGCGCGGAGTTCTGTCCGCGCCCAAGCCATCCCTCTGGCCGTAACTTCCACGGGGCAGGTTGATCCCCACAGCCCCGGCGGTCGATGCCCTAGCCTGGTCGCGTGCGTGAGATCGCGGTGTTCAGCGGAAGTGCCCATCCCAAGCTGGCGGCCGAGATCTGTGCGGAGCTGGGCGAGCCCCTGCTCCCGGTACGGTCGCGCCGGTTCGCCAACGACTGCCTGGAAGTCCAGTTGCAGTCCAACTGCCGGGAACGCGACGTCTTCCTGATCCAGCCATTGAGCCCGCCGGTGCAGGACAACCTGGTCGAGCTGCTGCTCATGCTCGACGCCGCCCGCGGTGCCTCCGCGGCCAGGGTCACCGCGGTGATACCGCACTACGCCTATGCGCGCAGTGACAAGAAGCACATGCCCCGGGTCTCGATCGGCGGCCGGATGGTGGCCGACCTGCTGGTCAGCGCCGGGGCCAGCCGGGTGCTTACGATGACCCTGCACTCAAGCCAGGTCCACGGGTTCTTCTCGGTGCCGGTGGACCACCTGCACGCGCTGCGGGAACTGGCCGGCCACTTCTGCGACCATGACCTGAGCGAGTCCATAGTGGTGTCCCCGGACCTGGGCAACGCCAAGAGCGCGGCCGCGTTCGCCGCCCGGCTGGGGCTGCCGGTCGCGGCCGGGGCCAAGGAGCGGATCGACGACCATACGGTCCGCATCACCTCGATCATCGGGGACGTGGACGACCGCGACGTGATCGTCCTCGACGACGAGATCGCCCGGGGCACCACGGTGATCGAGCTATTGGCCAAGCTCCGCGAGCATCGGGTCAAGTCGGTGCGCGTCGCGTGCACGCACGGGCTGTTCGCCGACGGCGCCCTGGCGAAGATCGCCGCCGCGCCCGAGGTCAGCGAGATCGTCTGCACCAACACCGTGCCGCCGCCGGATGTGGGGGAGAGCGGCAAGCTCACCGTGCTATCGGTTGCCCCGGCCCTGGCCGAGGCGATCCGGCGGATCCACGTCGGCGAGTCGGTCAGCGCCCTGTTCGGCCAGCACTAGTGCTGGCCCGCGTGGCGGTCAGCCTTCTTCGATCGCGCGGATCACCTGCTCGCGGGTGAGCGGCAGATCGCGCATCCGCACGCCGACCGCTTGCGCCAGCGCGTTGCCGATCGCGGCGGCGACCGGGCCCTGGGCGATCTCGCCCGCGCCGGTCTCCGGCTGCCCGGGCGCGGCGACGATCCGCACGGCCACCTGGGGCACCTCGGTGAACCGCAGCACCGGGTAGGTGTCCCAGCTCAGCGACGTGATCTTGGCCCGGTCGAACGTCACCCGCTCTCTGATGGCCCAGCTGGTGCTCTGCACCGCGCCGCCTTCCACCTGGTTGACGACCCCGTCCGGGTTGATGACCGTGCCGACGTCGGCCGCGAGCCACAGGCGCCGCACGTGCACGTCGTCCTGCGCCTCGACCTTGGCCACCGCGGCGCAGTACCCGGCGAGGCCCTTGTACCTGGCGTAACCGATCCCGTAGCCGGTGCCCTCCTGCCGGGGGCGGCCGGCCCAGCCGGAGAACTCCACCACCTCCTCGATCACCCGTACCGCCCGCGGGTCGGTCAGGTGCGCCAGCCGGAACGCGACCGGGTCGGCCCCGGCGCATTCGGCCAGCTCGTCCATGAACGACTCGATCGCGAACACGTTGAGGAACGCACCGAGCGATCGCAGCGAGGAGGTCCTGATCGGCATGGTGAGTAGCCGGTGCCTGACCACCTCCAGGTCGGGGATGTCGTAGCCGGGGACCGCGTTGCGGGTGGAGCCCATCGCGCCGGTCGGCGGGCCGTCGGGCGCGGGCGGCATCGGCCGCCCGCCGGCCAGGTGGGCCAGGGCAAGCAGCCGCGGATCGCCGCCGCGGCCGGGGCGGCCGATGAACCCGTTGCTCCACACGTCCTGGCGCCAGGTCACGATCTTGCCCCGGTCATCGAGCCCCGCGGACAGCCGGGCAAGCATGGCGGAGCCGAGTGGTGCCCAGCTCATCTCGTCCTCGCGGGACCACAGCACCCGGACCGGCCGGCCAGGCACGGCCCGGGCGAGCAGCACCGCGTCCAGGGCGGCGTCGTCGGCACCGTTGTGGCCGTAGGCGCCTGCCCCCTCCGCGTGGTTCACGGTCACCTGGGCGGGGTCCAGGCGCAGGCCCGCCGCGAGGGCGTCGCGCAGCGCGAACACGCCCTGGCTGTGGCTCCACGCCGTGACGCTGCCGGCGTCCCAGCGCGCAACCGCGCAGCTCGGCGCCATGGAGGCGTGCGCGAGGAAGGGACGGGTGTACTCGGCGGTGCGCACCGTCGTCGCCGACGCGGCGGCGCCCGCGTCACGGCGCGACTCCACCGGGACATCCTCGGCCGGCGCGGAGAGCAGGAACCCCTTCAGGTCGCGGTCATCGGGCAGCGAGTCGGTCACGTGCCACTGGGCCGTCTTCGCCACCAGGCGGGCGGCGCGAAGGGCCTGCGCGTCCGTGGCGGCCACGACACCGAGGAAGGAACCGTCGCGCACCACGACGACGTCCGGCGGCAGGTCCGGGTCGCCCATGCTCACCAGTTCCGCCACGGCCGCCGGCGGCCGGACGACCCGGCCGTACAGCATCCCCGGCAGTACCAGGTCGTGCAGGAACCGGGGCCGCCCGGTGACCTTGTCCGGCAGGTCGAGCCGGGGGGCACTGCGGCCAGCCACCGACCACCGGTCCGGCGGCTTGACCGGGACCGGGTCACCGGCCTCCCGGTCAAGCAGCCCCGGGCCAGCCAGCGACCAGTAACTGAGCCCGGTCGGCTGCCCGGCGGCGAGGATCTGCCCATCCTCGACGGCCAGTTCGGCCACGGCGGCGCCGAGCTTGTCGGCAGCCGCGGCCAGCAGCAGCACGCGGGCCTGCGCGCACGCCTGGCGCAGCGCCGAACCGGAATGCTGGATGGACAGGCTGCCCGAGGTGACCCCCTCGTCCGGGCTGGTGCCCGTGCTCACCGGCGCCACCGTCACCCGCGCCAGTGCCACGTCGAGTTCCTCGGCCGCGACCTGGGCCAGCGCCGTCCAGACGCCCTGGCCGTACTCCACCTTGCCTGGCCGGATCGTGACCGTACCGCCGGGGGAGAACGCCAGCCAGGAGCTCAGCACCGGGTTGGCGGCGAGGCTGGGGTAGGCGGCGAGGCCCGGCGGCGGGGGAGTCACCGCACGGCCTGCCCGCTGCCTTCGTGCGCGACCTGCTCACCGCCGTTGCCGTGCGCGGCTTGTTCACCGTCGTGCTGCCCGGCCGCCCGGAGCACGGCGGCCACCACCCGGCCGTGCGTGCCGCAGCGGCACAGGTTTCCGTCGAGTGCGGCGCGGACCTCCTGCGCGGTCGGCGCGGGGTTGACCGTCAGCAGCGCGGCCGCGGCGACGACCATCCCCGAGGTGCAGTAGCCGCACTGCGCTGCTTGCTCGTCCAGGAACGCCTGCTGTACCGCGTGCAGCGTGCCGTCATGGTGCAGGCCCTCGACCGTGGTCACCTCGGTTCCCTCGGCCGCCCAGGCCGGGTAGTCGCAGGAGGACCTGGCCTTGCCGTCGATGATCACCATGCAGGCGCCGCACAGGCCCAGGCCGCAGCCGAACCGCGGGCCGGCCAGGCCCAGCTCGGCGCGCAGCACATCGAGCAGGGGCAGATCCGGATCGCAGGCCAGGGTGTGGTCCTCGCCGTTCACGGTCAGGTGCAGTTCCTGCTGTTCCATCACGCTCTCTCTCTACCCAGGTTGACCTGGGCCTGTCCTAGAGAGTATGCATTCGTTTGCAGATCTCGCCAGCAAACGACGAGGAGGGCGCGTGGACGAACGGGTAGCCATGGCGATCTCGCACTGGGCACCGCGGTTCACCATGAACGGGGTGACCGCGGGTGATTTCGAGCGGATCACCAGTGGGCTGACATCGTGGAACGACTGGTGCGCGGCCTGGACCGCGGTGGGGGCCGAACACGAGTCGCTCGGCCGCGAGGCCCTCACCGAGGGCCGGGAGATGTCGGCGGGCGCCCACCTGTCCCAGGCGGCGGTCTACTACCACTTCGCGAAATTCCTGTTCGTGAACGACATCGACCAGATGCGCGAGGCGCACGTCAAAGCGGTGCGCTGCCTGACCGATGCGCTGCCCTACCTCGACCCCCCAGGTAAGCGGGCGGAGATCCCGTTCGAGGGCTCGCACATCGTCGGGATCCTGCGCGAGCCGCACGGCCGGGGGCCGCACCCGGTGATGATCATGATCCCCGGCCTGGACTCGACCAAGGAAGAGCTGCGCAGCACCGAAGACCTGTTCCTGGAGCGGGGCATCGCCACCTTCAGCGTGGATGGCCCCGGGCAGGGCGAAGCCGAGTACGACCTGGCCATCCGTGGTGACTGGGAGGTCCCCGGCGGGGCGATCATCGACTATCTGATCACCGAGCCGTCGCTGGACCCGAGCCGGATCGGGGTCTGGGGGGTGAGCCTGGGCGGGTACTACGCCCCGCGGGTCGCCAGCGGCGACGAGCGGATCCAGGCCTGCATCGCGCTGGCCGGCCCGTTCACGTTCGCCGGGAACTGGGACAACCTGCCGAGCCTGACCAGGGAGGCGTTCCGGGTGCGGTCCAAGTCGCCGGACCTGGAGACGGCCAAGGCCAAGGCCGGTGAGCTGACCATGGCCGGGCGGGCGGCGCGGATCCGCTGCCCGCTGCTGGCCGTGATGGGCAAGCTCGACCGGCTGATCCCCTGGCAGCAGGCGGAGCAGCTGGTCAACGAGGCCGGCGGCCCGGCCGCGCTGCTCCTGCTCGAGCAGGGCAACCACGGGTGCGCCAACCTGGCGCCGTTCCACCGGTACCGCACCGCGGACTGGGCGGCGGAAAAGCTCGGCGCGCGAGCCACCCTGGGGGCCAGCCGGCCATGACCGGCGGCCCGGCCACAGGCGGCGGCCAGGCCACAGACGGCGCGGCCGCGGCGGGCGCGCACACCGCGAGCGCCGCGGGCCTGCGCCTGATCGGCCACCACGACCTGGCCGGGCACGGCGACGGCATGCAGGTGATCCGGCACGGCGACGCCGTGTACATCGGGCACACCGGCACTACCGGGGCCGGGACGTCGGTGCTCGACGCCGCCGACCCGGCCCGGCCGGTACTGGTCAGCCAATGGGCGGCCCCGGCGCGCAGCCATACCCATAAGGTGCAGGTCGCCGGCGGCC
>DASXKD010000215.1:0-3296 GCA_036497045.1 Streptosporangiaceae bacterium
ACGCCCCAGCGCCTCGGCCCAGAACCGGGCCAGCGGCTCGGGGTGGCCGACACAATTGATAACGAGCTGATACCGGACAGCCATGGGTCTCCTCACGTCAGGCCGCCGCGCCGCCGCACGGCCCGCCAAGTATGCCGGGACCCTACGACAGCCCAGCGCGCCCACAGCGAACCGGCCGTGACCCACCGCCGCGACCGCACGGGCTCACAAGAGGGCCGGCGGGGCCGGCCGGGACCGGCCCAGGCAGCGGTCCGCCGACTGCCAGATAACCCTCTCCCCTGGCCGCACCGGCCAATGCCGGGACAACGCCCCGCCGAATCGTTGTTCGCCCCGATCAAAGGTGGTTGGTAGGGACGACTGTGCGCCCGCAGGGCGCGCGCTTGCCATGCCCCATCGACCGATTTCCCATGATCACCAGCCATTCGCGCCTGCCGAGAGACTCCCAGCGCCGACTGACCGGAAAGTTGGGGACCTTAGCTGGGCGCGCGGCAGTGCCGGCGGAGCCGCTGTTGGGGCTCGCCGGTGACGTGGGCTGGTTGTTAGGCGGCGGGGGTGAGGGTGACGGTGTAGCCGAGGGCTTCGAGCTGGCGGGTGTGGTTGCGGGCCTGCCGGTTCTTGTCGGTCTTGGTTTGGTGGTAGCCGGGGCCGAGGTCGTGGTAGCGGGCGGTGGGGTCGGCGAGGAGGTGCCAGATGATCACCAGGATGGAGCGGGCGATGGCGACCTGGGCTTTGGCCTTGCCGCGGCGGCGCGCGATGCGGGCGTGCCGTTCGCCGAGGAAGGTGGCGGTGCCGGCCGCGCCGGTGGCGGCCTGGCCGAGGTAGCCGCGCAGGTAGGTGTTGCCCTGGCCTTTGGCGGTGCGGGTGCGGGGCCCGGATTGGACGGTGCGGCCGGCTAGCCCGGCCCAGGACACCAGGTGGCCGGGGGTGGGGAAGCGGGTCATGTCCAGGCCGGTTTCGGCGATGATCGAGCAGGCGAGTTCAGCGCTGATGCCGGTGACCTCATCCAGCCGGGCCACCGCGGGCAGCGCGATGGCGCCGTCGCCGGTGCCCGCGCCTGGGCCGGTGGTGCCGTCGGCGCCGATGCCCCAGGCGGCCGGGATGCTGGCGAGCTGTTCGCTGATCAGGATGAACTGCCGGGTGATCTGCCGGTTCAGGAAGGCGATCTGGTCCAGCAGCAGCTGCGCGAGCTCGGCGTGGTGCTCGGTGAACATGCCGGTCAGTGCCTGCACCAGGGCGGCGTGCTTGGCTTTCATCGGCCCGCGGGCCAAGGCGGCCAGCACCTGCGGGTCGCGTTCGCCGGCGATCATCGCCTTGATCATGTCCTGCGCCGAGGCTGTGGTCAGCTTGGACGCCACCGACGACACTTTGATCAGCGCGTCTTCCAGCAGCTTCTCCAGCCGCTGCCAGCACCGGGTCCGGTCGTGGGTCAGGCGAGTGCGGGCCCGGGTGTAGTGCCGCAGCACCCGGATGCCCGCGGGCGGCACGAACGACGGGCGCAGCAGCCCGTTTTCGGTCAGCCGGGCCAGCCACACCGCATCCAGCTTGTCGGTCTTGGGCCGGCCGGGCAGGTTCTTGGCCTGGCTGGCCGCCACCAGCTGCACGTCCAGCCCGGCGGCTTCCAGCAGGTAAAACCAGATCCGCCAGTAGTCGCTGGTGGATTCCAGCGTCACCTTCTGCACACCCCCGCCCCCGAGCTGGGCGGCCAGCGCCTGGACCGCAGCGAAGGTGGCACTTACCGTCCATACCTGCGATTGCCGCTGCCCGGGCCGGGACGGGTGCGGCAGCCGCAGGCACACCACGCCGTCCTTTTTCGCCACGTCGATCGCGGCCACCCGCTCATAGACCCGTTCCTGCGCCTGATCGTCGATCACCTGCGGCTTGCTCACCGCGGCCTCCTATGCTTAAGCCGTTGGGATACCCAGCGGGCTGCCCGGGGACCCCAGGTCAAGCAGGCAAATACTGACCGGCGTGCTCGAGGCAACAAGAAGCGACCCACAGGTCAGGGCCCCGCGCCAGTCTTTTCAGCGGGATCGCAGTCCCACAGTCGATCGGCGTCACGGGCAGCCCGTCCCCATCCTCACCACCCGCGCCACGCTCCGCAGCCACATCAGCCACCACGCGGCAGCGAACCCCGCCCGGCGACCACCCGCACCCGCCAGGACTTTCACGCAGCTGCGACCGCCCCCGGCGAGAACGTCTTTTCACGGCGACGGTGGCCACAGACCGGGACAAACCCGGCAGAAAATCCTCCGTCAGCGTGAAAAGAGGGCACCGGCGACTATCCGCCGCAGCGTTCGTCGCGGATGCCGGCCTCGTAGAGGTGCAGAAGGGCCCGGTAGATGGCGGTAGGGGTGGGCGGCGGCGGAAGTGGGGCCGCGTTGCCGGCGCTGAACGCCTGGATCATGTAGGCGGCGAACCGCCGCCATGTGTGTGGGGCCGCGCTGGCGGTCCCGGCGATCACCCCGGCGTTGGCCATCAGCAGCACCGCGAGGTCTTCACCAACGAAGTCCTGCCGTAGTTCGCCCGCGGCCTTGGCCCGGTCCACCAGTTCGGCGAAGCCGCGGAAGGCCCGGTCGCGTTCGGCCTCAAAGCACTTGTGCAGTGGGAACGTCATCGTGAGCACGTTCGCGAAGCCCCGGTCCTCGGCCTGCATAGCGCAGACCCGCTCGATGTAACCGCAGAAACCGGCCCAGGGGTCCGGGTCGGCCAGGGCCTGCGCGACCGCATCGGCATAGGCACACATCTTCGCCTCGAACGCGCCCGCGATCAGGTGCGCGCGGGTCGGGAACCTGCGGTAGAGGGTGGCCACGCCGACCCCGGCGTGCCGGGCAATGTCCTCCATCGGCACGTGCAGGCCGCGCTCGGCAAAGACCTGCCGGGCGGCGGCGATGAGCCGCTGGCGGTTGCGTTCGGCATCGGCGCGCAGAGGGCGGCCAGACACACTGCCCGCGTCCGTCCTGGCCGGGCGGCCATTCGTGGCCATGGCTGCAGTGTACCCAGTTAACCGGAACCTACCTTCCAGATAGAGTGGTGCGGAGCAGAGGGCAGGCGCGCCGTCCATAGGTCCGGGGACTGAGCGTCCGGGGGACTGAGCGTATAGGGAGGACACTGCAGATGCGTGACGCGACGCTACTGGGTGCGCGGCTGGTACTCGGCAGCTATCTGGCCGTCCATGGCGCCCAGAAACTGTTCGGCGCCTTCGGCGGTGGTGGTCTGGACAAGACCGGTGCCGGGTTCGAGCGAATAGGGCTGACGCCAGGCAAGCCGATGGCCGCCCTGGCCGGGGCGACCGAGCT
>DASXKD010000216.1:0-5222 GCA_036497045.1 Streptosporangiaceae bacterium
CCGGTGCTCGGGAGGTTCTTTCCCGGCGGCGTCGCTGCCAAGCACCGTGCGTATGTCGTCACGGTTCTCGGTGAGGCGCTGGGCGGTCCCGAGCGCTACCGCGGACCTGACCTTGCCAAGGCACACGCCGGCCTGGGCATCACCGATGCCGACTTCGACCGGACCGCCGACCATCTCGCCGCGACCCTCGACTCCCTGGGTGTTCCCGGCCACCTGGCCGGCCAGATCGTCGGGATCGTGGCCGGGCTGCGGCTGGCCCTGGTAACCGCCTGACCGGGCGGGGGCAGCGGATTCCGGTGACCGGCGATGGCCTGCCCTGACCGGGGCTGGCATGCTGGCCGATGTGGTGATGACGCTGCCGCGGTGGCCGATCGTCGGCCGGCGGCCGGAGATTGAGGTGTTCGAGCGGGCTCTGGGCTCGGGCGAGCGGGCAGGCCTGGTGATCTACGGCCGGGCCGGGGTCGGGAAGACCCGGCTGGCCGATGAGTGCGCCGGCCAGGCGGCAGCGAGTGGTCATCCGTCGCAGCGGGTAGCGGGCAGCCGGACGACCGCGCTGCTGCCACTCGGCGCGGTGGCCGCCCTGCTCCCGGACGGGCTCGGGCGGCTGGGCCCCGACGGGCAGGTCAACGCGGTGGCGCTGTTCGAGCAGACCCGCCGGGCGCTGCACGACCGCCACCGCGGCCGCCGCCTGGTGATCGTGGCTGACGACATAGCCCTGCTCGATGTCGCCTCGCTGGCGCTGCTCGGGTACCTGGCCGCGCAGCAGGCGATCTTCCTGATCGCCACGGTGCGCACCGGCGAGCCGGTTCCTGACCTGCTGACCGATCTTTGGCGGGACGGCCGGCTCCAGCGGATCGACCTGCATGACCTGAGCCGCGCCCATCTCGATACGCTCCTGCACCTGGCGCTCGGCGGCCCGATCGAGGCCGGTGCGGGGCAGGAGTTCTGGGAGTCCTCCCGGGGGAACCCGCTGTACGTGCACGAACTGGTCCTGGGTGCCCTGGATTCGGGCGCGCTGGTCGAGCGGTCGGGTGTGTGGCATCTGGAAGATCATTTGCCGGCCACGAGCCGGCTACTCGACCTGGTCGAGCAGCGGATCGGGGGCCTGCCGGACGAGGCCCGCTCGGTGCTGGAACTGCTCGCTCTGTGCCAGCCGGTGGAACTCGGCTACCTGGAGACGGCTGCCCCGGCCGGGGTGCTGGAGTCGCTGGAACGGGCCGGGCTGGTGACGCTCGCGGTGGCCGAGGGGCAGGTGCGCCTGGCCCACCCGCTGCATGCCAAGGTGGTCCGCGCCGCCATGCCGAAACTGCGGGCCCGGACGGTGCTGCTGGCCCAGGCGGAGCGGCTGGAAGCCGCCAGCTCCGCCCACGGCCCGGCGGAGCTGCGGACCGCGGTGTGGCGGCTGGACGCTGGCGGGCGGCCCGGCCCGGGCGTCCTGATCCGCAGCGCCCACCTGGCCCGCTCCACACACGACTTCCGCATGGTGCGGCGCCTGATCGAGGCGGTGCCCAGCGAGGAACTGGACTCGGTCGCGGCGCTGTTGCTCGGCGAGGCGCTGTACGAACTCGGCGATTTCGACGCCGCCGAACGGGTCCTCGCCGCCGGACAGGAGCTGCCAAGTGGCGAGAACGTCGCGATGCGCCTGGCGGTCACCCGCGCCAAGAACGCCCACTGGGGGTTGTGCCGACCGGAGGAGGCACTGGCCATCAACGGCGCCGCCAAGGCCGTGGTCAGCTCTGCACCGCTGGTAGAAGAGCTGGTTGCCCATGAGGCGGCCGTGCTGACGTTCTCCGGGCGCCCCGATATCGCCATGGCGGTGCTTGCAGGCATCACCGGCAGCGACAAGCGAACCCGGGTCGTGCGGGCGATCGCCGGGGCGGTCGCCCTGGCCATGGCCGGCCGCACCGCCGAGGCGGTGGCCCTGGCCCAGGCGAGCTACGCCGACCATGTCGCGCTGGGTGACGAGCTGGCCATCGCCCACCCAGCGACCCACATCGTCAACCAGGTGTTCGCCCTGACCGAGGCCGGCCGGCTCGCCGAGGCCGGGCAACTGGCCAGGACGGGCGCCGAGGTGGTCGCCTCGCACCGGGTGCCCATCGCCCAGATCTGGTTCGCGGCGAACCTCGCCCGGGTGGCCACCCTGCAGGGACGGCCGGCGACAGCCCGCCGTTACTACGCGGAGGCGGCCGGGCTGGCTCAGGCGAACGGCTTCGCCGGCCCGCGCTGCATGGCCCTGTCGGGCCTGGCACTGGCCCATGCGATGCTCGGTGAACCCGAGGCCGCCGCACAGGCGCTGGCTGAGCGCGCCGCAGTACCCTGGTTCGGTTTCCTCGGGCCCGAGCAGCACCTGGCCGACGCGTGGGCCGCCACGGCAGCGCAGCGGCCGGCGGAAGCCGCGGAGACGTTCCGCGCCGCGGCCGCGGAGGCGGCCTCGACCGGTCACCGGGTCACCGAGTCGTGGCTGTTGCACGACCTGATGCGGACCAGCGGCGAGGACGTTTCCGCCCGGCTGCGTGAGCTTGCCGACGTGTGCGACTCGCCACTGGTAGCCGCGCGCGCCCGGCATGCCGGCGCCGCCAGGGCGCGCGACGCCCAGGAGCTCACCGGTGCCGCCAATGATTTCGAGGCCCTGGGCGCGATGCTGCTTGCGGCCGAGGCCGCGGGTGGTGCGGCCGCGGAATTCAGCCGGGCCGGGGAGGGCCGGGCGGCCACGGCGGCGCTGCGCCGGTCCACCGCGCTCGCCGCCGCCTGCGAAGGCGCCAGCACGCCTGCGCTGTTCCACCTCGCCACGGTCAATGCCGCCGCCGCGGACCCGCTCTCTGGCCGCGAACGGGAGGTCGTACTGCTCGCCGCTACCGGCATGGCCAGCAAGGACATCGCCGAACGCCTCTACCTGTCCGTGCGGACGGTGAACAACCATCTGCAGCACGCCTACGCCAAGCTCGGCGTCACCAGCCGCGCCGGCCTGTCCCAAGCACTCGGGAGCGCGATATGACGCCGGAGCAGATCACCTTGGTGCAGTCGTCGTTCGAGCGCCTCGGCCCGGATCTGCCGGCCCTGACGGCCCTGTTCTACCAGGAATTGTTCCAGCGGGACCCGGCGCTGCGGCCGTTGTTCACCACCGACATGGGCGAGCAACGGGTCAAGTTCGCCCAGAAGCTCGCCGAGATCATCCAGGCCATACCCCGGCTCGACGAACTGCTCGCCCACACCCGCGCACTCGGCGCCCGCCACGTCGCTTACGGGGTGCGGGCCACGGACTACCAGACCGTCGGCGATGCCCTCTACGCCGCGCTCGCAGCCGTCCTGGGCGACGAGTTCGACGCCCAGACGCGTGAGGCGTGGATTCTCGCCTACAACATTGTGGCCGAGACCATGCTGGAAGGCGCCGCCGCAGCCCGGCCCATCGGTAGTTAGGGCACGCCCTAGCCGGCCCCGGGCTCGTGGTGACCGGCGCGCTGTTGATCGGCGTTGCCACCGTTGCGGGCGCGTGGCTGGCTCGCCGCCATGCCGCCAGGCGCGAGTTGTGCTTCGGCGCCGCGGCAGGGGCGCTGCTGGTGATCGCCGGCCTGCACCTCCTGCCGGACGCCTGGTCGGCCGCGCGTCAGACGGCGATTCCGGCATGGGCAGTTCCCGCGGCCGCCATCGCGGCGTTCGCGGTGAGCGGGTTCGCGATCCGCCGGGGGTGCGCCTGCCGGGCCGAGCGGGAGGCCGCCGGAGGCGCCGGAACGGCGGGGGCGCTCGCGGCGCACCGGATGCTCGAAGGCGCGGCCGTCGTGCTGGCCGGTTCGGTCATGGTCACGGCCGCACTGGCCGTGCATGCTCTCGCCGAAGGGCTGGCCGCCGGGACGCTGCTGGCCTCGGCACCGCGCGGCCAGCGGCTGCGGTGGCTGGCGATCATGTGCGCCAGCCCGGCGGCCGGGGCCGCGCTCGCCGTGGCCTGGCCATTCCCCCCGACCGTGCGGCCAGTCCTGCTCGCCGTCGCGGCTGGCGTGCTCGGTCAGGCGGCCCGGGTCAGCCTGAGCGCCGCCTTCCAGCAGGCGCGCCCGGTCCGGCTCGCCATGGCGAGCCCAGCGGCCGCGACCCTGGTCGCCGCGGCCGGCACGGCGCTTGCGGTGCACCTGGCCGGCTGACCGGCAGGCCGACGGCGAAAGCGGCTCACGATCGCAGGTTCGCGCAGCCGCGGGCCACCCAGGCCCTGGTCAGCCGAGGTTGGCCGCCGACACGCGGGTACCAGCCGATGCCTGAAGCTCTGCCCCGCTGCGCGGTGACACGCCCCGCGAGGCTGCTATCAGGCTCCGGAGACGACCAGCTTGCCGCCGGCCTGGCCCGCCTCCATTACCTGGTGTGCCTCGGCGATCTCCTCGAAGGCGAAGACCCGCGCGGGCTTTGCCTGGTAGACGCCCGCCTCGGCGCTGGCGACGATCTCCTGGAACGGAATCGCCGAGATCGGGTAGGGCCCGGTGCCCACCTCGAAACTCCCGAAGAAGCTGAACTGCACGCCGCTGGGCATGTCGAAGGCTGGCAGGAAGTCCGCGACCGGGCCGAGCCCGCCCAGGAACCCGGCCTGACACACCCGGCCCCGGGCCCGGGCCGCCCGGAGCGAGTCCCGCAGGACGCTGTTCCCGACCAGGTCAAGCACCCGGTCGGCGCCACCAGGCACCAGACCGCGAACCTCGCCCGCGATGCCGCCGGTCTCGAGGACGACGTCCTCGGCGCCCAGCGAGCGCAGCAGCCCGGCACGGTCCGCGCGCCGGGTGGTCGCGATCACCCGGGCGCCGAGGTCGCTGGCGATGTTCACGGCCGCCTGGCCGAGCGCGGAGGTCGCGCCCCTGACCACGAGCGACTGCACTGTCTCCAGCCCGAGGTTGCCATGCAGGGCGAGCCAGGCGGTGGCGTAGCTCTCCGGGATCGCGGCCAGGTCCGCCCAGTCGAGAGTGGTCTCGATCCTGGCCACATTGGCCGCCGGGGCCACGGTGTACTCGGCGTAGCTGCCGCTGCGGGTGCGGCCGAGCCCGCCCATGATCGTCAGGACCCTGGTGCCCTCGGCCAGCACGCCGGATGGGTCCGTCACGACCGTGCCGACGGCCTCGATGCCGCTGATCGGCGTCGCCTCGGGCCACTCGCCCTTGCGCATATGCGTCTCGGCATGATTGACCCCGAACGCCTTGACGGCGATCAGGACCTCCCGATCGCCCGGTACGGGGTCGGCCACCTCCTGG
>DASXKD010000217.1:0-11054 GCA_036497045.1 Streptosporangiaceae bacterium
GTGAAGCCGGGCCGAACTTGGTCTGGCTCTTGTATTGCTGTTCACCACCTCACGTCCGGCATGCTCGGAGCGTCTACCTGGTGAGGAAGGGAACTGGCGATGACCATAGGGCGGACTGCCGACGCTCTCACGTTCGCGGCCGGGGAAGCGTCTGGGCGGACGCAGGGATGAAGCAGCCTTTCGAGAAGGTCGTGGCGCAGCACGGGGGGACCGTGCTGCGGGTGTGCCGGGTGCTCCTTGGTCTTCACGATGCCGAGGACGCGTGGTCGGAGACCTTCCTGGCGGCGATGCGCGCCTACCCGGACCTGCCGGATAACGCCAATACCGAGGCCTGGCTGGTCACGATCGCGCATCGCAAGGCGATCGACGTGCTTCGGGCCCGCAAGCGGCAGCCCACGCCGGTCGGGGAAATCCCCGAGTCGCCAACGGCGCTCGGCGTGCCGGGGGCCGGCGACGGTGACCTGTGGCAGGCGGTCGGGGCGCTGCCGGACAAACAGCGCCAGGCGGTGGCTTATCACTATGTCGCCGGCCTGGCGTACGCCGAGATCGCGAAGATTCTCGGCGGCACGACCGACGCGGCACGCAGGGCTGCGGCCGATGGTGTCAGGAACCTGCGGAAGAACTACCCCGGCGCGACCACGGAAGGAGCGCCATCGTGAACATGTCACGTGACTATTTCGCGTCCTCGCACGATCCTGACACGCTGCTCAGGCTCAGGCACAGGCTCGGGCTTGCCGCTGAAGCCGAGGGCCTGCTCGACGTCGCGTACACGACGATCGACTCCCCGGTAGGCACGCTGCTGCTGGCGGCGACGCCCAAGGGGCTGGTGCGTGTGGCCTATGACATTGAGGACCACGACCGCGTGCTGGACACCCTGTCGCAGCGGCTCAGCCCGCGCGTGCTGCGGGCACCGAAGCGGCTGGACGCGGCGGCCCGGGAGCTCGACGAATATTTCAGTAGGCAGCGCCGGGTCTTCGGCCTCCCGCTGGACTTGTCCTTGTCCAAGGGCTTTCGGCAGCTGGTGCAGCGGCACCTTCCCGAGATCGGGTACGGGCAGACCCGCACATACAAGCAGGTCGCGGAGCTTGTCGGGAGCCCGAAGGCGGTCCGGGCCGTCGGCACCGCCTGCGCCACGAACCCGCTGCCGGTCGTCGTGCCCTGCCACCGGGTGCTGCGGGCCGACGGGACACCCGGTGGCTACGTCGGAGGCCCCGGCGCCAAGAAGACGCTCCTCGGCTTGGAGGCAGCGGCATGAGCAGTATCACGCGGAGCACTGAGATCAAGAACCCGTGGAAGCACCGGGTCGATTCTGGCGACTGGGAAGCCATCACTGCTGAGGTCAACGCCCTCGGCGGTACCCTCCTGCCTGAGCTGCTCACCCCCGGCGAAGCGGAACAGATCCGTGGGCTCTACGAGCAGGCCGGGTACTTCCGTAGCACGGTCAACATGGGGCGGCACCGTTTTGGGGAAGGCGAGTACCGCTACTTCAAGACGCCGTACCCGGAGCCCGTCGAGCAACTCAAGCAGGCACTTTACCCGCGGCTGCTGCCGATCGCGCGCGACTGGTGGGCCAAGCTCGGCCGGCCCGCCCCCTGGCCGGACACTCTCGACGAATGGCTGCGGATGTGCCATGACGCCGGGCAGGGCAGGCCGACCGCGATCCTGCTCCGCTATCGCGCCGGGGATTGGAACGCCCTGCACCGCGACCTCTACGGCGACCTGGTGTTCCCGCTCCAGGTCGTCATCAACCTGAACGAACCCGGCACCGACCACAACGGAGGGGAGTTCCTGCTGATGGAACAGCGGCCGCGCGCACAGTCCCGCGGCACCGCCACCCTGCTCCCGCACGGCCGCGGCTACGTATTCACTACCCGCGACCGGCCCGTCCGGTCGGCGCGGGGCTGGTCAGCGGCCCCGGTCCGGCACGGGGTATCGGTGATCAGGTCGGGCCAGCGGCACACGCTCGGGCTCGTCTTCCACGATGCGCCATGAACTAGGTCCGGCTGGGCATCGGCGGCAGGCCCTCTAGCCCGGGACGTGAAAGGGCAGGGGGCGGTCACGGGGTCCTCCCGTGGCCTCCCAGCGGCGGGCGAACTCCCCCGCCGGCCTTGTGGCGGCGGGGGAGTTCCCCTCCCCGATAGCGATGGCCCGGGCACCGCGGCCGGACTGCGGTGGCCTACCAGAGGCTCGCCGCAGGAGCATGCCGCGCCTGCAGGGGCCGTGCGTGCTCGATCTCGAGCAGGGTGCGTTTCCGGTCCAGGCCGCCCGCGTAGCCGGTGAGCTTGCCCGTGCTGCCGATCACCCGGTGGCAGGGGATCACGATGCACAGCGGATTGCGGCCCACCGCCGCACCGACGTCTCGCGGATCCGTCCCTGCCCCCAGGCCGCGGGCAAGATCGCCGTAGGTGGTCGTCTCCCCGTAGGGCACGCCAGCTACCAGCTCCCAGACCCGCCGGTCGAATTCGGTGCCTTTGATCTTCACCGGCAGCTCGAACGCCGTCCGGTCCCCGCCGAGGTACTCGCCGAGCTGGCGCGCTATGTCCTCGAATCCCTCATCGGCGCGGGGTCCGAACGCCGTCCGGTCGGGCCTGGGCCAGTGCCGCGGAAAGTACAGTCCGGTCAGAGCCCCTTCCTCCCGGACGACCGTCACCAGTCCCAGGCGCGTTGTGAGCACCGTGTGCGCGGCACCCGAGGCTCCGCCTGCTGTTACCGTCACTGTCTCTTCCTTCCTTTGCCGGGCCTGCGCTCAGCAGTTGCTGCGGGAGCATGGAACTAGACGAGCTCGCCTTGACCTTGCGGTTCAGGGCCCACCTCATAGCAGTCAGCGCCCACAGCTAGCAGACGCGCCGGCAAGGCCTAACGTGAGACGGCAGACTGCACCGAATCCGCTCCTAGATCCGGCTTCGCGGGTGGCCCCGTGCTGGTGGCGATCTTGATGCAAAATACCTAGATAGCCGGAATGAATCGAACGTAGTTTCGCATACTGGTGTGATGGCGGCGAAGCATACTCCGTGGGCGCCGCCGCTGGTGGAGATGGCCACCGGCATGGTGGGGCACCTGCTCGCCTGGGAGCGGCACGAGCGCGACGGTTCCTGGTGGGCCTGGGTGTCCTGGGTCCAGGAGTCCGGCGGACGGCACCATCACAAGGTGGTCCAGGTCCGCGCCGACAGTTTGCGGCCGCTTGAGGCACCCGAGGCCTACCAGGCCGTGCCACGGCAACTCCGCGGCCTCGACGGGCAGATCCGCCGCATGGGCTGACATCGGTCAGCGATCTCCGCGGCCGGCTTTGGCAAGCTTTACCTCACCCGCGACGGCGGCCAGCACTGGCAGCTCGTCACCCCCTGATCAGGAGACCAGGCAATGACTGAGGACAGCACCAGGGACCCGGACGAAATAGTCACCAAGCTCAGCCCGCGAGCGGTGCCCGACACCGTTGCCCGCCTGACCGGCATCCTCAGCGATAAGGGACTGAAACTGTTCGCCGTCATCGACCAGAGCACCGAGGCCAGCGCGGCCGGGCTGACCCTGCGGGAGACCGTGCTGGTGATCTTCGGTAACCCGGCGGCGGGCACGCTGGTGATGCAGGCAGCACCGCTGTCCGCACTGGATCTGCCGCTCAAGGTCCTGGTGTGGGCCGACGGGGCACAGACGAAGGTCAGCTACGTCGCGCCCGCCGCACTGGGCGCCCGGTATGGGCTTACCGCCGGCCTGACCGCCGAGCTGGCCGGCATCGACCCGCTCACCGACGCGCTCGTCGCTCCATAACCGCTGGCGCAGACCCCTCAGGCCGGGGCGGCTACCTGGCCGGGTGGGCCATGGTGTCGATGACGGCGACGGTGGCCAGGATCAGCACGTCGTTCTCGCCAGGGGCCACCTCGACCCCGTAGGTGTCCCGGACCCGGAACCACCGCTTGGAGACCTCGGCGACCTTGTCGCCGTCCCGCTCGATCGTGTACTCGTGGTCCACGAAGTTGCCCTGGGCACGTAGGTCCGGGCCGTCTTCGAGGTCGACCACCCACCGCTCGCGCAACGGCGTGATCATGGCCTTGTGAACCATGGCCAGCCGCTTGCCGTCAGGGCCCTCGATCTCCATGCTGTCCCGCAGGTGCAGCATCCGCTCCTGGATCTTGCACAGCTCGTGGCCATCCATGTCCTTGAACAAGATGGTCTTGCGGGCCCGCAGCGCCTTGCCGTCGAGCTTGAACACATGCTCGCCGCGGTCGTTCTCGATCGTGTAGTCGTCTCCGACGGAGAGCATGCGCTGGCGCATCTGGTAGCGCGTGGCCTCACGGTCGAAGGCCCGCTCCTGCCTTCTTCTCCTGCCCAACAATGCCGTGACCTCGATCCGCCGCCCCGAAGGAGCAGCTTTCGTTCCGGCTGATGGTACCCAGTGTTGACCAGGCGGGACGGGCCCGCATCACCCTGGCTGGGGAAAAACCACACGACGGGAGTTCACCAGAAACTGCTACGCGCCAGTAATTTCCGCCCTATGGTCGCGTAAGCGCCTCTGGGCCCGGCACCCAGAGAAGCTGCTGATCATCTGGCAGGAGCCCCTGAACCTGGCCCAGCCGCGTCTTATTAGCGACCTGGAAGGTCAGGGATTCCCCACATGTCACGCCGCCCCGGCCAGCATGCCAAGACCACATCTGGATACGACGCCCGCCACGCCAAGCCCGGCGGCCCCGGACCGGCCGCACTCATCGGCACCGCCGCCAAGGCAGGCACGGCCTCGCTGGTGGCTGGTGCCGCCGGCTCAGCGCTCGCGCTGTCTGGCACCGCTACCGCTGCCTCCGCTGCTACTGCCCCCAGCCCGGTCCCGGCCGGCCTGGTGAACGCCAGGCTGGTCAACGCGAACCTCATCAGCGCCGGGGTGGTCAACACCGGTGCCACGGATCTCGCCGCGTTGAAGGCCGCCAGGCCCCACGTCGTGGTCCACCGGACCCGTCACCACCAGGCCGCTGGCCATTCGGCGGCTGCCCGTTCGACCTACATCGTGCGATCCGGCGACAGCCTCTCGCGGATCAGCGCCAAGTTCTGCGGCACCGCGGCGGACTTTCCGTCCCTCGCTGCCGCCTCGGGCATAGCCAATCCAAACCTGATCTTCCCCGGGCAGTCCATCACGCTTAACTGCCACGCGGCTGTCCCCGCTCCGACGGCACTGCCTGCCCACAAGGCCCACGTTCACACGCGCCCCGCCCGGCACGCTCACCATGACGGCCGCAGCGCTGACCACACCCGGCCCGCGGGCCGGCACAAGGCGCCAGGCCGGCACGCCAGGAACCCGGGCCACGTCGGCACCGCGGGCATGGCCGCGTTCGAGGCCTGTGTCATCTCCCGTGAGTCCGGGGGCAATCCACGAGCGGTGAATCCCTCCAGCGGTGCCGGTGGGCTGTTCCAGTTCCTGCCCTCCACCTGGGCCAGCCTGGGCTACGCCTCCGCCTACCCCGGCGGTGCCCAGACCGCGCCGGTCAGCGTGCAGGAGGCTGCATTCGCCAAGCTGTTCGCCGAGGCAGGCACCTCCCCCTGGGCGCCATACGACGGCTGCTGAGCCTCCGGGCGGCTGAAAGGCCCCCAGCCAGACGTGCCGCCCGGCGGCTGACGGCCGCCGGGCCATGCCGCCGGGTGGCTGTCGGCGGCTAGGATCTGCCGCCGAAGTCGACGTCCTTGGTCTCGGCCGTCCCGGCCGTCTTGCCCGGTGCCGTCTGGTAGGTCCAGTACAGGTTCGTGTGCGCGATCACCTGGTCCGGCGGCGGTGCCCCCCACTCCGTCCGGTCGCCGGTGGTGTGCGCGTCGCTGACCAGGGTCGCGTCGTAACCCCTGGCGAACGCGCCGTGCAGGGTCGAGCGGATGCACGTCCCCTTACTCACCTGCGGTTACGTGCCTGCCCACGGTAGCCCCGGCCACCGACATCGGCCGGGGCCCGAAGCCCCCGTGCGGCTACTTCTCGGTGCTGATCCGGGTGCCGAGGTCGTCGCCTTCGCAGATGCACCGCATCACCCCGACGGCGGCCACGTCAAAGATGTGCATCGTCAGGGCCTGCTCGCTGGCCAGGACGAACGCACTGGTATCCATCACCCGCACCCGGGCGGCCAGTGCCTCGTCATAGGTGAGCTGCGTGTATCGCGTGGCGGCCGGGTTGACCCGCGGGTCGCTGTCGTAGACGCCGTCCACCCCGTGTTTGGCTACCAGCAGGGCATCGGCGTCCAGTTCCAGCGCGCGTTGTACGGCCGGGTAGTCGGTGGTCACGTACGGCTGCCCGATGCCGCCCGCCAGCAGCACGATCAGCCCACGGTCGAGATGCCGGGCGGCCCGGAGCCTGATGAACGGCTCGGCCACGCTCTCCATCGGCATGGCGGACAGCACCCGCACGTCGCCGCCGCCGCTGGCGGTGAGCACGCCACGGAGCATCAGCGCGTTCATCACGGTGCCGAGCATCCCGATGTTGTCTGCCTCGGCCCGGCTGATCCCCCAGCCCTCGGCCATCCGGCCACGGAAGTAGTTGCCACCGCCCACGACCACGGCTATCTGCACGCCGAGATCATGCACGGAGAGAATCTCCCGCGCGACGTGGGCGAGGCTGGCCGGGTCCGCGCCGGTTCCGGCCGGCCCCGCCAGCGCCTCCCCGCTGAGCTTGAGGACCACCCTGCGGTACCGCGCCTGAGACGTCACGGCGGCCTCAGGGCACGACGGGGGCGGGGTAATCACGGGTCTGGTGGGCATCCGTCCCATGCGTGAGGCTGGCCGCCTGGCCGTCGGCAACGATGCGCCGGTAGCCTTCCTGCCAGTCCGGCGCGTCGGCGCTTGCTTGCTCCCAGTCGACGAACGTCGCCTCATCGCACCAGTCGTCGATGCGGCCCATGGTGCTCAGGTGCGGTTCGCTGCCGACGAAGCTGTCCATCGCCGCACGTTCCTGCCAGGCGGTACGGGTCCAGTAGGTGTTGTGCGCCTCGGCGAGCACGTCCGCGCCCAGGTTGCCCTCCGTGCCCTGGGCCTGCTCCACCACCGCCACGGCGCTCGCGAAGAACTCATCGAAGAACGCCGGATCCCTGAGCCGGAGCCTGGTAACCACGATGACCGGCATCGTCACCTCCCTGGGCGGGCGTGCCACGCACGCGCTAGCGCTGGTGGGCACCAGCCTGCCATATGGCCCGCAACCGGGCCGACTAGCGCCGTAACGCTCCCAGCACGGGCACACGTCGATCGAGCCGAACCTGGCCACCGGGTGCCTGGCCGCCAGCTCGGGTGCTGTCCTAGCCTCCCCGGTAGGTTCGCAACGATGGCCGACGCACCTGTTTTATCGCGCAATACGATCCCGCGTGGCTGGCCGCATCCGACGGCCAGCGTGATCGGGTCGCTGATGTCCCCGCCAGGGCCGCGCGGCGGTCAGTGCCTGGGCCAGGAGAAACCGACGCCCACCTCGGCCGCCAGCACCAGGTAGGCGTCGGCCGTCGCCCGGCTGAGCTGGGTCAGGTCCACCTCTGCGCCCTCTTCGAGGTGGGCGTCGTAGGGGATCCGCACCCCCGCGCGGCAGCGCGCCGCGAAATGCTGCTCCAGCCGGGCCAGGTCCACCGCGCTCTTGCTCCTTGGCCGGATCGCGGAGAGCACGACGACCGCGCCGCGAACCAGGTCCCCGTAGTTGTGGGCGGCCAGCCAGTCCAGGGTCGCGCTTGCGCTGCGGGCCCCGTCCACCGACGGCGAGCTGACCAGCACGATCTGGTCGGCCAGCCGGAGCACCCCGGCCATGGCGGAGTGCAGCAGGCCGGTGCCACAGTCGGTGATGCTGACCGAGTAGTAGTGCTCCAGCACCCGGGCGACGTCCACGTAGTCCTGGTCGCTGAATGCCACGGACACGGTCGGGTCGCGGTCAGAGGCCAGCACTTCGAGGCCGCTCGGCGACTGGGTGGTGTAGGCGCGCACGTCGGCGTACCGGCGGATCTGGTCTTCCTCGTTGAGCAGGTCCCTGACTGTGGCCGCCGTTTCCAGCCGCAGCTTGTCGGACAGGGTGCCGCGGTCCGGGTTGGCGTCGACGGCGATCACCCTGTCCCCCCGCAGCGAGGCCAGCGTGGAGCCGAGGCCGACCGTGGTAGTCGTCTTGCCCACACCCCCCTTGAGGCTCAGCACGGCGACCCGGTGATGCCCGCCCGCGACCGGGGTTCGGGCCCGCTGCACCAGGTCCTTGCGGCGCCGGTTGCCCGTGGACTGCGAGGCCCGTACCAAGCCGCCGGTGACCTGGTACAGAGTGCGGCGCCAGCCGGACGGCGGTGCAGCGTGCCGACCGGGCAGCAGCAGGTCCGTGGTCAGGCTGTCCGCGGACTCGACCTGCCACGACGGAGATTCCCCGTGCTCGGGCGGCGCCTCCGGTTCTGGCGCCACAGTCCCGTATCCGGCATGTGCTCCCGGGCCCGCGTTTTCCGGCACCACGCCATAACCGCCGCCCCAGCCGTAGCCCTCCGCGGTCTCATACGTTTCCCACGGTCCGAACGCGGCCCGGGGGTAGGCCTCAGCGTCTGGCTCGGGACCGGCCTCACTGTCTAGTCCAGCCGGAGCGTGCGGCTCTCGGACTGCCTCCGCGTATGGTCCAGGGCCGGGCTCATGGCGGCCGCCACCCAGTTCCCATTGACCGCCTAACTCGTGTTGCTCGCCCTGGTGCCCGGGCCGGTCACCACCGGCCTGGTGCCAGGCAGGCTCACCGGGTAACGGGCTCCCCGGCGGCGGGCCGCTTGGCGGCAGGGAACCTAACGGGCGGTGTCCGCCGTATCCGGAGCCAGGCGCGGGCCTGACGACCGCAGGCCGCTCTCCTTCGGTGGATCGCTGCCCGAAAGACGGCGGCAGCCCGGACGCCGGCCAACTGGTCACGCCCTCCTCGGGCGGCGCCCCTGGGCCAGATTCTGGTTCCGGCTCCTCCTGATCGTCCGGCCCGGACATGACCATGTCCGCCCAGACCGACCTGGGCCGGGCAGGCCCGGACTCGACAGGCTGGTCCTGTTCGCTATTGTCCAAGGCCGTTCACCCCCGGCTCTCATCCGTAAGAGAATCGATGTGCCTGGCTATACCCGGTAACTGCCCCACGCCGAGCCTAGGTCACCACTTCTGAATGGCATACCCAGCTATGCCCCGGTTTTCTGGAGCTGCCCGTGCACGCGGTCGTCATCACCGGCCCTGGTGGGCCCGAAGTGCTCAACCTGGAGGACGTGCCTGACCCGGTCCCCGGCGAGGGCGAGGTACTTGTCGAGGTCACTGCGGCCGGCGTCAACCCGGCGGATGTCATGCAGCGGCAGGGCTTCTATCCGCCGCCACCTGGGGCTTCGGCGTATCCGGGCCTGGAGTGCTCCGGCCGGATCGCCGGGGTCGGGCCCGGGGTGTCCGGCTGGCAGGAGGGGGACAGCGTCTGTGCTCTGATGGCCGGCGGTGGGTACGCGGAACTGGTTGCCGTGCCCGCTGGGCAGTTGCTTCCCATCCCGGACGGGGTGAGCCTGACCGATGCCGCCGCACTGCCCGAGGTGGCGTGCACGGTGAACGCGAGCGTCTTCGGGCAGGCCAGGCTGGCGCCCGGGGAGCTCCTGCTGGTTCACGGCGGCGCCGGGGGGATCGGCAGCATGGCGATCCAGCTCGCGAAGGCGCGCGGCGCGATCGTGGCCTGCACCGCGGGCAGCCCGGAGAAGATGGAGCGGTGCCGCGAACTCGGTGCGGATCTCGCGATCTCCTACCGCGACGACGACTTCGTGACGGCCGTCAAGGACTTCACCGGCGGCCGGGGCGCGGACGTGATCCTCGACATCATCGGCGCCCCTTACCTGGAGAAGAACGTGGACGCGCTGGCCACCGGCGGCCGCCTGCTGCAGATCTCGACGCGGGGCGGGGTGCGCGCGGAGGTCAACCTCGGCATCCTGATGCACAAGCGCATCAGTATCTTCGCCTCGACGCTGCGGGCCCGCCCGGTGGCGGAAAAGGCGGCTGTCGTCGCCGACGTCAGGGACCAGGTGTGGCCCCTGGTGGCTGCCGGACAGGTGGTGCCGGTGATCGAGCGAACGCTACCGCTGGCCGAGGCGGCGCAGGCGCACCGGCTGATCGACGACGGCACCCACGTCGGCAAGATCCTCCTCGTCACCTGAGCCCGGACCCGGGCGTATGTCGTCGCGGTGTTACCGTCCGGTCCTCTTCCGGGATCGGTGCGCAACCGGCGGCGGTGCCGAAGGTTCCGGAAGCGGCATTTTCCTGCTCTGCGAGATCCAGTAACGCCGCTCCCGCAGCGGCCGGATGGCGATCTGGAACCAGTCCGCCCCCGGCATCCCCCCGGTCATCTGCCACGTGCCGTCGCCGTCTCCAGCCGGCTGGATCGGCCAGGCCATCAGCCGCAGCGGCCAGGTGTCCTCCACTCCTTCGTCCCGGTCGTCCCCGGAGACCACGCAGCCGTCCACGAGATTCGGCACGTCCTGCCCGGCCTGGTGCGCCTCCCAGTTCTCCGCCCACTGGCCCAGCGTGAACGCGGCCGTCAGCGAATAGGCCAATTTCGCGCCCGGGTTCAGCAGGATTTCCGTGCCGGCCCGCATGCTGGCGTCCCGCAGGCCCACCACCTTCAGGTGCGTCGTCCGGTCGGCCATCAGGTTGACCACCCGGACCTGCACCTGCACCTGCAGCACCCGCTCGGCATCCTCCGGCAGCCGCCACTGCTCTCCCGGCCTGGCCCGCACCCCGCCAGCCCCGCCGCCCGCGGCGCCCCCGGACCCCCCAGGGGCGCCGGACGGCACCGATACCTGCTCCACGTACACGTCGACCCTCGGCGCGTCCTGGTCCATCCGGGTGCGGGCACTGTCGATCGCAAGCGCGTTGGAGGAGGCCAGAGTCCGCTGGCTCAGCGTGGTGGTGCGATGCGTCTCCCAGGCCTGCCAGGCCACGATGGCCGAGCCGATCGCAGCCACGAGCACCGCCGCGGCGGTCCACACGTTCGAGGACAGGCCCCGCGACGCATGCCGGGCAGCCCAGGGAGCGCCCGCATACAGCCACGCCATCCCCGCGCCCGGCCACGTGATCACCGTCAAAGCCTACGCAGGAAT
>DASXKD010000218.1:0-2492 GCA_036497045.1 Streptosporangiaceae bacterium
GGCCGTCTGGCCGCCGCCCCACGCCGGCCACGGCGGCCAGGCCGGCCAGCGAGGTGGCTACGGTGACCTGGGACCAGGTCATCGACCGGATCGCGTTGTGAAAGGTTAAATCTCAAGCCTGGAGGGTTGTGGATTAAGCCCAAACCGGTCGGCTACGGAGCAGGAGCAGCGGACAGTGCCACGATGGCGTGCTGGGCCCATTGAAGGCTGGCGCGGTGGACTGCCAGCCCGTGGTCGAGGGCAAGGCGCGGGTGGCGGTCGCTGAGATCGGCGGTCGCTGTATAGCGCTCCAGGCCGGCGGTGAACGCCGCGAGCGCGTCGGTGAGGTTCTGCAGGAACCTGAGCACCTCTTCGGGCGGGAGCAGGTGTTCCATCATCACGAAGCGCATCAGGTGCAGGCCGAGGTCACGCGAGACCGTCGCTGGGTCTACCGGGGTGCGCAGCCAGCTCGCATGGGCCGCCCGGCCGGTCTGGGTTGGCTCATACACGCGGCGGTGCCGGGCTGACTGGCCAGCCCGGCCCGATGGGGCCTGCGCCCGGACCAGGCCTTTTTGCTCCAAGCGGCGCAACGCCGGGTACAGCGCACCGGAGCTGGGCTGGTAGATGCCCATCGGCGTGACGGCGAAGATCCGCTTCAGGTCGTAGCCAGACGACGGCGCCGTGCAGATCATGCCGAGCAGGATGTGCTCGAACGAGGTGAGCTGGTGTCCGGCCACGACACGCAATCTACCTTGTTGCATAGGTCGAAACGACCTATGCTCCTGGGAAGAGCCAATAGCAGGCGGGCGAGCCGGCCCGGAGCAGGGACGCAGGCCATGGCCAGGCGGGCCTCGCGACATCACGAAAGGCCCTTGGTCGTGGACACCAGCCGTGACGCCCAGCAGACGGCCGGACATCCCCCGGCGAAGGCCGGCATGGTCCGCTCGATCGCGATGATCGTGATCTTCGACGTGGTCGCCCCGGTCGTGGCCTACAGCCTGCTGCGCTCGGCCGGGATGACGGCCGTGACGGCGCTGCTGCTGAGCGGGCTGTTCCCCGCTCTGAGCGTGACCATCAGCGCCCTCCGCAACCGCCGGCTCGACGTGGTCGGTGCCCTGGTCCTGGCCGGAATCGCCGTGGGCGCGGTGCTCGGCCTGATCAGCCACAGCACCAGGCTGCTGCTGGTCGAGGGGTCGGTGCCCACGGTCGTCTTTGGCGTGGCGTGCCTGGGCTCGCTGTGGGCACGGCGCCCGCTGATGTTCGGCTTCGCCCTGGAGTTCACCGGACCCGACACCGCAAAAGGCCGCGAGATGACCAGGCTCTGGCAATACGAGGGCTACCGGCGCGTCTTCCGGACCATCACCGCCATGTGGGGCGCGGCCTTCCTCCTCGAAGCCGCCCTACGGGTCGTCATCGTCTACAACACCTCGACCGGAACAGCCCTGGCCAGCTCCAAGATCACGCCATTCCTCTGGGTGGCCATCTTGTCGGCATGGACGGTCGCTTACGGCGCGCACCGCAAGAAGAAAGGTGAGCGCATGGCCGCCACCAGCGAGGTACCGGGACCAGGCCACACCCATCCTCTTTCCCCCGAGACCACCAAGGCGACCGACCACACATGATCCGGGTCAGGTCGGGACGAACCCCTGCCAGCCCCCTCCACGATCAAAACCCGGCAAGCCGCTCATCGCCCGTCAACGCGAAAGCCCAGCTCACAAGCACAGACTCCTTAAGTCCGTGGTGTTGGCCCTTCAGCGGCGCCGATCTGGCTCAGCCGGTCGATGTCGCCGGGGCTCAGCCGGTCCAGCAGGCCGGCCGCCGCGCAGTTGGCCCGCACCTGCTCCGGGCTGGTCGCCCCGAACAGCACGCTGGTGACGTCGGCGTTGGTGAACGGGAAGGCCAGCGCGAGCGTGGCCGCGGTGGTACCCAGTGAGGCGGCGAGCGCGGCCAGGTCAGGCGCTGCCGCGACGGCCGGAGCGGCCCGGGGGTCATCCAGGGCCGCGGCGGCCCGCCCTGCCGCGGCACCTGCCAGGTACTTGCCGCTCAGCACGCCGCCTTCCAGGCAGAACGAGGCGACCACGCCGGCGCCCGCCGCGTGCAGCGCCTGGGTCATCCCGGGGTCCTCGACCCAGGAGCGGTGCACCAGGCTGTACGGCAGTTGCACGGCGCACGGCGGAGCCACGCCCAGCCCGGCGGCCGCCGCCACCGCCTCGCCGCACGGGCCGGCCGGCCAGTTGACCATCGCCCACGCCCGCGCCTTGCCCCCGTCGAGCAGCCCGCCCACGGCGGCGACCATGTCGGGGATGGCGAGGCCCTCGGGCGGCGGGTTCGCGTAGATCACGTCCACGTGGTCGAAGCCCATCCGGGCCAGTGAGCCGTCCAGTTCCGCGGCGGCGCTCTGCTCCGGCCAGAACTCCCACCACAGCTTGTTGGCGACCACGACCTCGTCCCGCCGCAGCCCGGCGGCACGGAACAACTCCCCGAACAGCACCTCGGAGTACCCGGTCGGCAGC
>DASXKD010000219.1:0-6756 GCA_036497045.1 Streptosporangiaceae bacterium
GTCGCGGTCCTCGGTGGCCGGCAGCAGGATAACCTCGGCGCGGTCCACGCCGCGCCCGGCCCGGCCGATCTGCTGGTAGTACGCGACCGGCGACTGCGGCGCGCCGAGATGCACGATGAAGCCGAGGTCGGGCTTGTCGTAGCCCATGCCGAGCGCGCTGGTCGCAACGACCGCCTTCAGCTTGTTCGCCAGCAGGTCGTCCTCGATGGCCAGGCGCTGCGCCGGGTCGGTCTGCCCGGTGTAGGCCTCGGCGGTGTATCCCCTGTCCCGGAGGAACTCGGCCACGTCATGGGCGCCGGCGACGGTCAGGGTGTAGACGATGCCCGAGCCGGGCAGCTCGCCGAGCTGGTCGGCCAGCCAGGCCAGCCGCTGCGGCGCGGAGGGCAGCCGCACCACGGCCAGGCGCAGGCTGTCGCGGTCCAGCGGGCCGCGCAGCACGAGCGTCGGCGGTGGTTCCCCTGGCCCGCGCCAGCCGGAGCCGAGTTGTTCCGCGACGTCGCGGGTGACCCTGGCGTTGGCGGTCGCTGTGGTCGCCAGCACCGGCACATCCGGCGTGAGGTCGGCGGCCACCGAGCGCAGGCGGCGGTAGTCGGGCCGGAAGTCGTGGCCCCAGTCGGAGATGCAGTGCGCCTCGTCGATGACCAGCATGCCGGCCGATCCGGCGAGCCGGGGGAGGATGAGATCACGGAAGCCGGGGTTGTTCAGCCGCTCGGGGCTGACCAGGAGCACGTCGACCGTGCCGCCCTCGATCTCGGCGTGGACCTCGTCCCATTCCTCGATGTTGGCCGAGTTGATGGTGCGGGCGCGGATGCCGGCTGCCTGTGCGGCCGCGATTTGATTGCGCATGAGCGCGAGTAGCGGCGATACGATCACCGTCGGTCCCGCGCCCCGGTCGCGCAGCAGGGCCGTGGCGACGAAGTAGACCGCGGACTTCCCCCAACCGGTGCGCTGCACCACCAATGCGCGACGGCGGTCCATCACGAGGGCCTTGATCGCGGTCCACTGGTCGGCGCGCAGCCGCGCGTGCGGTCCAGCTAGCGCGCGCAGGTGTTGCTCGGCCGCCTCCCTGATCGCGTCCTCAGAATCGGTGGCTGGGGGAGGGTGCTCGTGCTGTCCGGGGCCGGCCGTCATGCCTCCTTGGTATCAGCCGAGTCGGACGCTGCCGCGGCGGCGTGGTCGTTTTCGTCCGCCCAGACGGCGCCGGATCTCGCCATAGAGCCGGTCACGTTGCCACTGGGCCATGGCGATGTGGCCGGAGAAGGTATCGAGCAGCCGGATGTACTCCTCGGCCGTGTACTCGATCTCCCAGCCGAAGCGCCGGACCCGCGACATCGGTGAACAGGCCGGTCGCTTCTATCCCGGTCCGCTCGTCGGGCAGTTCGGCAGCCTCGGGGAATTGTGCGCCCGCTGACAGGCCTTCGCCGATCTCGTCGTAGACGTCCTGGAGTTCGCGGAAAGAACCGCTCACCCCCGGGCGGGGAACGCATCCGTGGCGCTCCAGAAGGCGAGAGCCCGTCGTCGCGCAGCAGTTCCCAGGCCCTCCGGTAGCGAACGGCGGGGTCGATCCAGTGCCAGGCCGTGGCTGCGAAGACCAGGTCGAAGCCGGCCTGCGGCGCCTGCCAGGTCTCGAAGGCCTCGTTGACGACGGTCACCTGCGGGAACCCGGCGAGGTTACGGCGGGCCTCGGCTGCGAGATCGGCGCCGATCTCCACACAGGCGATCCGGAACCCGCGATGTGCGAGGGGAATGGTCGCCTTACCGGTCGCGCAGCCAACCTCCAGCAGCCGGTCGCCGGGCCGCAGGCCCGCGAGCCGCACCAGTGCGTCAAACAGCCCGGCCGGGTACTCGGGCCGTGCCTGGTGATAGAGGCTGGCAGCGGAGTTGAAGGTCGTCCTGAGCTGTTCGCGATCACCGGACACGAAGACCATCATCGCCGGGCCGGGCCGGTGCGCGGCGGTCCCGTGCGGCATCGCCGTGCTGGTCGGTGCGGCAGAACGCGTACGCGCACCACATGCCGCCGACCGTCGCCGTGATCACCAGTGTTCCGGGTCACGCCGTCAAGGCCGTTGATGCGCTGCCAGCCCAGGCAGATGTCGATAGCCGCCTGCATCAGCCCTGGCCCGTCACTGCCCGCAGCCCGCGGTGGGGGAGGCGCTGTCGCCCGCGCAGGGGTTCCAGGACCGAGGCTTACCTGTTTCGCCCCTGGGCCAGCCAGTTCGGTGGGCCGACTGAGCGAGCGCTGGTGCGCCGGTTGCGCTAGGCCGTTACCTCAGGCAATGGGTCAGAGCGAAACGGAGTGTTGACCGGGCCTTTAGGATTTGGCCCTCCTCTTGTCATAGAGCGTTCACCTTCGTGTTAACCTCCGCTGCGCCGTGCGTCACCCGGGTCGCATACAAAGCTTCTGTGACCATCTTCAGCCTGCGTACAGCTGCTTGGCTGGGCGCCGCGGTCGTCGTAGCGGGTCTGGGTACGGCCGGATGCTCTAGCTCTAGTTCCACCACTCCCGCTGCCAGCCCTAGCGCCGCGCCCAAGACCCTCACCGTCCACCAGCTCGTCTTCGGCGAGCTGCTGAAGCACAGCTTCCAGCCGGCCGGCGGTGGCGCCATGAAAACCGAGCGCCTTACCCAGCCGGACGACATCGTGGCCCTTGGCGGTAACATCTACGTCGGGTTCCAGAACGGCGTCGGCTCGCAGGGTGAGGAGAGCGGTTCCGGCAACCTGGACAGCACCCTTGTCGAGATCACGCCTGCCGGTCACGTCGTGAAGCAGTGGGACGTGACGGGCAAGATCGACGGGATGGGCTCCGACGCCGCGACCGGGCGGGTCTTCGCGACCGTCAATGAAGACTCGAAGTCCAGCCTGTACGTGTTTTCCGGCGGGACTTCCACGCACTTCACCTACACGCAGTCGCCGCTGCCGCACATGGGTGGCACCGACGCCGTCGCGGTGTTCAACGGGAAGATCCTGGTCAGCGCGTCCGCGCCGGGCACCTCCGGCAACGCGCCGAAGAACGCTGCGGCGGTGTACGTGGTCACGCTGAACGCCAGCGCCAAGACCGCGACGGTCGCTCCGTTCTTCGCCATCAACGCGAGTGCCACCGCGGTGAACGGCACGAGCGCCGGCAAGACCGTCGCCCTCGCGCTCACGGACCCGGACTCGAACTTGGTCGTCCCGTCGAGCTCGCCGTCCTTCGCCGGGGACTTCGTGCTGAACTCCCAGGGCGACCTGCAACTGATTTTCTCCAATGCCAGCGGCCAGACCCTGCAGGTACTGAAGATTTCCCAGTCGGTCGATGACTTGGCCTGGGCGACCTCGGCCAGCGGCACCCTGTACGCGACGGACTCCAGTGCCGACACGATCGATGCCGTCACGGGCCCGTTCAAGCCAGGGGCCGCGTACACCGCGGTGACCCCGTGCAACGCCAACAGCGCCCCGACCACCTGCCCCGCCCCGCCCGCCTGGCCGGTCAACTCCCTGGGCACGATCAACCTGAAGACAGGCGCGGTCACGACCGTCTACCACGGGCCGATGACGCCTAAGGGTCTGGTCTTCGTCCCGTAACCGCCACGACCCGATACGACAGGGGCCGCCAGCACGCTGGCGGCCCCTTCCGTACCTGAAATCACCCAAAGGGTGACGACGCCCCTCAAACCACGCAAACAGGATGAGATCCTTACCCGTCCAGCAATCCGGGGGAGTTTCCCATGCGCCGCAGGAGCTTCGACCTCATCGGCGGCACTGACTCGCGGCCCACCTGAACTGGTTCTGGCCAGTGGGGCTGGTCAGGTCTTCACATTTGGCGCTGAGCTGCGCTGATGAGGCTGGCCCGGGGGGTTGCCCACGGGTTAAGGGGCGTTTGCCCACACCGTTTTGCGCGGTTAGCTGGCGCTGCTGGCGGCCGGGCCGGCGTCGATGATCTCGAGGGTGAAACTGGTGCAGTTCGGCGAGGAGCGCCCGTATTTTCTTGGCGTTGTCGACCAGCGGCTGCCAGGCGGCGAGCTGGGCCGGGGTGAGCCGGTGGGTGATGGTCTTGCCGTTTATCTTGCGGGTCCATTCGGCGTAGGGGCCGTGCAGGGCGGGCGGGTCGGCGTGGCAGCGGCAGTTCGGCTTGCCGCAGGCGTAGGCGCGGATGATGAGGGTGCCGGGCAGGGCGAAGCCCGCGGCGTCGCGGCGGATGCGCGCCGCGGCCCTGGTATGCCTTGGCGCGGGCGCCGGGGTGATCCGGTCCGGCCTGCGGCACGTTTGCGGCACCGGCATCACCGCCAGGTCCGGCGGCGTCATGGTCGAAGTCCGTGGCGCCCGGCCGCGGGCCGTGTCGGCGCGGGCCCGCTACCACGGCGTGCTGCTGGAGTCGGCGGCGTTCGCCGGCCCCAGCCTGGTCACCGGCGGGACGGACCCGGCGCGGCGGGTGCATCAGGCACTGACCGCGCTGCCCGAGGCCGGCCAGGCCCGGCTCGGCGTGGCTGAGGACTGGAAACAGGACCGCACCAGCTCACCTACCGGCAAGTCGAGCACACCTCTAGCCTCGCCGTGCAGGCGCTGGAGAAAGAGCATCCCGGCGGCGCTCCCTGCGACGACCTCGCCGCAGTCTGCGACCAGCTGCTGGAAGCCAGCATCCCGGCCCGGCACAAAGACAACTCCGCTGCCTTGCCGGCGGACTGGACCGACATGGAATCCTGGTCCCGGCCGCCCCGGCACGGCACCACCGGCTGCGCCGGCCCCCAGGCCGCCTGGGGCCACCGCAACAGCAACCTTCCCGGGCCCCAAAGGCGAGCTGTTCTTCGGCTACTACCTGTCCGCGGCGACCATGACACGCGACGAGCACAGCCCGGACGTGCCCGGGCTGGCCCGCCGGATGACACTGTCATCGTGCGCCCTGGACCCCGTCCGCGCCCTGGTCCCCGTCCTGCAGCGGATGACCGCCGCCGCCGTCGCCCCGGCGCTCCTACGCCCGGCGCACCAGCGCCGAGCGGACCTTCTCCACCATCAAGGATCCCGCCGCCACCACCACCATCGCCCTGGCTGGTGCCGCCTGACGGGCCTGAGCCCGCTCACCCCTGTGGACCGCCTGCCTGCTCACCATCCGCAACCAGCGCACCCCTGACCGCCTGCGACGCCGCCGCCAGGCCGACAACGCCCGCCGCGCCGCCGCCGGGCTCCCGTCAAAGACCAGGCACAGGCGCCGCCGCCAGACCCTCACCAGCCCCGCCTCCGCCCGCCATAACCGGCAACCCAAGACCGCGCACCGCCGCCCCACCTCAGCCAGGAACAACCACGACCGCGATCCCGCACGCACCCAGCCAGGCCAGACGCAGACACCAGCACCGCGAGCAGGCCAGGCCGAACACCAACCCACCCCCACCCCGCCCGGCAGCCCAGCGGAATGTCAGTGCCAGATGTGAACATCGACACTGGCGAAAGGTGAAGACCTCCTGGTGGGGCGCCAGGGGCTCGAACCCTGAACCAACGGATTAAAAGTCCGCTGCTCTGCCATTGAGCTAGCACCCCGTGCCAGAGTTACTGCTTGACCTGTGGTTCTTGACCTCCTGTCCGCTGCGACCGCGTGCCATCCGTCATAGGGCCCCGGTCTGTGCCGAGCCTTGATGCTGTCAGCTGCCCCGGACGCTGGCGCTACGCCGCCCCACCCCCATCCCGAGACGATCATCTCCTACCTGGACTCAGTGAAGCGACTCGAAGCCTATCTGGCCACTGAAGACCTCCCCTTGATCCGAGGGGCATACGGCCCATTTCTGGCTTCCGAGCGTGACTGCACGTCCCATGCCCGGCCGCCGAGATCCACGGGCTCGCGGCTATGGCCCTAGGCCGGGCAGCGGTTCAGCGGTAGGCGGAGATGCCGGTGAGGGCATGGCCGAGCGCCAGGGCGTGGATCTCCTCCGTGCCCTCGTAGGTGAGCACCGACTCCAGGTTGTTGGCGTGCCGGATGACCGGGTACTCCAGCGTGATCCCGTTCGCGCCGAGGATCGTCCTGGCCTGCCTGGCGATGTCGATAGCGGTCCGGACGTTGGCCATTTTCGCCAGGCTGACCTGCTCCGGGGTGAGCGGGCCCGCCTCCTTGAGCCGCCCGATATGCAGGGCGAGCAACTGTGCCCTTGTCAGGTCCGCGAACATCCAGGCGAGCTTGCCCTGGGTGAGCTGGAAGCTGCCGATCGGCTTGCCGAACTGCTCCCTGGTCCGCGCGTACTCCACCGCCGTCTCCAGGCAGGACCGGGCCGACCCGAGCACCCCCCAGGCGATGCCGAACCTGGCCTCGGTCAGGCACGACAGCGGCCCCTTGAGCCCGGACACGCCAGGCAGCATCGCTTCCGCGGGCAGCTTGACCTCGTCGAAGTGCAGCTCCGCGGTGACCGAGGCGCGCAGCGACATCTTCTTGTGGATGCTGCGCGTGGTGAACCCGCGCGCGCCGCGCGGCACCAGGAACCCGCGGATCCCGTCCGGCGTGCGGGCCCACACGACCGCGACGTCGGCAATGGCGCCGTTGGTGATCCACATCTTGGTGCCGGACAGGACCCAGCCGGTGCCGTTTGGCTTGGCATTGGTTGTCATGCCGCCCGGGTCCGAGCCATGGTCCGGTTCGGTGAGGCCGAAGCAGCCCACCGCCTCGCCCGTGGCCATTCTCGGCAGCCATTCCTCCTTCTGCTCGTCCGAGCCGTACCGCCAGATCGGGTACATGGCCAGCGAGCCCTGCACGGAGACCAGGCTGCGCAGGCCGGTGTCGGCGGCTTCCAGCTCACGGCA
>DASXKD010000220.1:0-2631 GCA_036497045.1 Streptosporangiaceae bacterium
CCGACCTCCCGGGCGCTCGCCTTCTCTCAGTGCGTGCGGGCCCATGGGGTGCCGAACTACTCCGACCCCGGCAGCAACGGGCAGGTCCCTAAGCCGAAGTTGCCGTAGCTCTGCGTAAGGATTGTTGCTCTGACCTGGGAGGGATGGTCGGACCGGCTTCTTTGGCGTAGCCAAAATAACCGGCGTGTCATGAAGGTACGAGAGAAGGTTCTGCACTATAGTCGCGGTATGGGCCAGCAGGCGGCCGCGATGCATGTGGCCAGGATCCGCAGCAGCCATGTGGACAAGCAGGGACGGCGGCGCGACTACGAGTCGCGGTATCTGCGGCGCACCTACCGTGACGGCGGCACCGTCCGGCACGAGACCCTGGCCAACCTATCCGGGCTGCCGGATGAGGTGGTCGCCGGCATCGAGGCCGCGCTGAAAGGAACCCCGCTGGTCCCGGCCGGCGAGGCGTTCAGCATCACCCGGTCACTGCCGCACGGGCACGTCGCCGCGGTGCACGCGATGGCGGCCAAGCTCGGCCTGGCCGGGCTGCTGGGCCCCGCCTGCCCGCAGCGGGACCTGGCGCTGGCGCTGGTCATCTCCCGGGTGGTGGCCCCGGCGTCGAAGTTGTCCACGCTGACCTGGTGGGCCGACACCACCCTGGGCGCCGACCTGGGCGCTGCCGCCTGCTCCGCCGGCGACATCTACGCGGCGATGGACTGGCTGGCCGGCCGGCAGGACGCGATCGAGAAGCAGCTGGCCGCCCGCCACCTGGGCCCGGCGCCGAACCCGGCGCGGATGGCCCTGTTTGACCTGTCCAGCTCGTGGCTGGAGGGCACACACTGCCCGCTGGCCGCCCGCGGCTACTCCCGGGACGGCAAGAAGGGCCGGCTGCAGATCGAGTACGGGCTGCTCACCGACCCGGCCGGCCGCCCGGTCGCGGTCCGGGTCTTCGGTGGCAACACCGGCGACCCCGCCGCGTTCACCCAGATCGTGGACGTGGTGCGGGAGAAGTTCGGGCTGGCCACGATGGTCATGGTCGGCGACCGGGGCATGATCACCAGCGCCCGGATCGCCGCCCTGAACCAGTGGGAAGACGGGACGGCGCGGCCAGATGCCTACGGGTGGATCACCGCGCTGCGCGCCCCGGCCATCCGCAAGCTGATGGCCGACGACGGCCCGCTCCAGCTGTCCCTGTTCGACCAGCAAGACCTCGCGGAGATCACCTCGCCTGACTTCCCCGGCGAGCGGCTGATCGCCTGCCGCAACCCGGTCCTGGCCGCCGACCGCGCCCGCACCCGCACCGAGCTGCTCGCCGCCACCGAGAAGCTGCTGGCCCCCATCATCGCCCGGGTGAGCGCCGGGCGGCTGGCCGGCGCCGGGCCGATCGGGATCGAGGTGGGCAAGGTGATCAGCAAGTACAAGACCGGCAAGCACTTCGCCGTCGCGATCACCGATACCAGCCTGACCGTCACCCGCCGGCAGGACCAGATCGGCGCCGAAGCCGCCCTGGACGGGTTCTACGTGCTGCGCACCCCCGTCCCCGCCAGCGAACTGGACGCCGCCGCCGTGGTCACCGCCTACAAAAACCTCAAATACGTCGAGCGGGACTTCCGCCACCTCAAAGCCGACGACCTGGACCTGCGGCCGGTCTTCCACCGGCTCGAAGAACGCGTCAAGGCGCACGTACTGATCTGCATGCTCGCCTGCTACCTGGTCTGGCACCTGCGCAAAGCCTGGGCCCCGCTGACCTTCACCGACCAGAACCCGCCCGTCCCGGACAACCCCGTCGCTTCCGCCCGCCGCTCCGCCGCCGCCCAGGCCAAGGCCTCCACCCAGCACAACCAGGCCGGGCAGCCCTACCGCAGCTTCCGCGGCCTGCTCGACCACCTGGCCACCCTGACCCGCAACCAAGTCCGCTTCACCGGCACCCACGCCACCGTGCCGATGCTGACCGAGCCGACCAGCGCCCAGCGCGAAGCCTTCGACCTCATCGGCGCCCCGATCCCGCTCACCTTGAAGTAGCCAGAACACCACCAGGCCAGCCCGGTAAAACACCAGGTCAAACCCGGAGCCACCTACCAAACCAGCCCTAACTTCGGTCTAACCGGTCAGGCGTCCCGGTCCGCGCGCAGGCCGGCGAGCACGTCGCACAGCTGGCCGAACAGGGCTGGCTCGGCCGCGATCGTCATCGCGGTGCCGGCCGGCTTGCCCGCCAGCCCGCCAAGCAGCGCACCGGCCTCGGTGGCGACCAGACCGCCTGCCGCGTAGTCCCAGTGGTTCACGCCCCGCTCGTAGTAGGCGTCCACCCGGCCCGACGCCACCGAGCACAGGTCTATCGCAGCCGAGCCGTTCCTCCGGATGTCGCGGACCTGGGGCAGCAGGGCGCCGACCACCTCGCCCTGTACGACCCGGCGTGGTACCGCGTAGCCGAACCCGGTCGCCACCAGCGCCTGTGCCAGCGGCACCCCGGTATTGCAGCGCAACGCAACCGGCGCGGCATCCCCGGCGCGAAGCCAGGCACCCCGGCCGAGCTCCGCGGTAAACACCTCCCCGTGAACCGGGGCCGCCACCACCCCGGCGACCACGACCCCGTCCACCTCGGCGGCGATGCTGACCGACCAGTCCGCCAGGCCATAGAGATAG
>DASXKD010000221.1:0-12688 GCA_036497045.1 Streptosporangiaceae bacterium
GCGGATCCAGCGGCGCACCGTGGCCGGGTCGAAGCACAGGTTGCTCACGATGTAGGCGGCGAGCCGCCGCTTGTCCCACATGGCCTGGATCGTGATGTCGTCGTCGATCCTCGGATGCGACTCGGGGTACCCGGTGATCCCCGTCCGCGGGAAAGGGTTGCCCATTTCGGCCAGCCGCTCGAGCAATGACAAAGCGCTGTCGAAACGGCCCGCCGGGGGATCGGCGTCGCCGGCCGGGATGAAAACGTCGTCCACGCCGGAAGTGATCAGCCGGGCGGCGATGTCGGCCAGGTGCGCGTCGTCGCGCACCAGCCGGGCGGACAGGTGCGGAACCGCCTGGTAGCCGAGCCCTGCCAGCTCCTCGGTCAGGTCCAGCGTGGCATCAAGGCCCTTGGTGGGGGAGGCGGTCACGGTCACCGTCATGCCGGCCGGAATCCACTGCGCCACGGCGTCCGCCACGCCGCCGGCCGGGAACACCTCATACCGCGGGTGCTCAAGCAGTGGCGCGGTGCTGGCCAGGCCGCCGCGCAGCGGCCCGCCCCGGATCACGGCCCGCCTCCGGCACCCGGCGGGCCCCGGCGACCCGCGCCTGGCCCGCCCCGGATCATGGCTCGCCTCCGGTCATGACTGGCCCCGGGTCATGGCGCGCCCCGGCTTCCGGCTCGCCCCGGCCGCCCAGTGCCGTTTGTGGGCGATTACGCCAACGACGTTCTTTTGTAGGCGTTGGCGCCAACGACCACATATCTTCGCTGGCGATCAGCGCTTCCAGTTCGCGTTCCAGCCTGCTGGTCCCCGTCGGCACGACGGTGAGCGGCAGGCCGAACCTGGCCGCCACCTGCTCCGCCTGCGCGGCCAGCCCCGGCTCTGGGTCCTGGGCCAGCCAGACCAGGCGGCGGTAGTGCGCGAAGTAGTCCGGCCACAACTCCGGGTGCCGGTCCAGGCCCAGTTCCGCGAGCACCGTCTTGGCGAAGCTCCGGACCAGGAAGTCGGTGAGCACATACGTGCCAGGCTCGGCCTCGAACACCGCCCGCATCCGCTCGGGCCCGGCGAGCACGTCGTAACAGTGCAGCCCCGGCAGCCGCCGCAGCCCCAGCCGCGCGCACACCTCGTCCAGCGCGCCGTACGTGCCGCAGTCGGCGTAAGCCACGGCGACCCGCTGCCCGCGGGTCAGGGCCTGGAGGGCCAATCGTTCTGCCTCAATAGTGATCTTTTCCGGGCGGTTGTGCAGCAGAGCGGGCAGGCAGTGCAGCTCGGCCCGCCAGCCGCGGCGGGCGAGGATCTCCCGCAGGTGCCCGCCGAGGGCACCGCAGGCGATGACGGCAAGCGGCGGCTGCGCCGGGGCGGGGGGCGAGTCAGCCGGGGAACGGCAACTGCGCGATGAAACGGTCGTTGAAGTCGGCGCGGTCGGACAGCTCGACATACCTCACCTCCTCAAGCAGCGCCAGCCCGGCGGCCCGTTCGCGCAGCGAAAGCAGCGCCATCTTGGCCCCCTCGCCGGCTACGTTCCCGGCGCTCACCACGCGCAGCACCCCGATCTCAGGGACCAGGCCGAGCCGGATCGCGTTGGCCGGGGACAGGTAGCTGCCGAACGAGCCCGCGAGCAGTACCTGCTGGATGTCGCCCGGTGCCAGGCCCGCCTCCTCGAGCAGGATGCGCCAGCCGGTGGCGATCGCCGCCTTGGCGAACTGGAGTTCCCGCACGTCCCGCTGGGACAGGTAGATCGATTGCGTCACGTCGCCGGGGGAGCCGAGCCAGTGCAGCACGAATACCCGTTCCTCGCCGCGCCGGGTCAGCCGCCCGGCCAGCCCCGGTGCCAGCGCGGCGGCCTGCTCCTCGGGCACGAACCGGCCGGACGGATCGAGCAGGCCCAGCTTGACCAGCCCGGTCACCGCGTCGACCAGCCCGGAGCCGCAAAGCCCGGCGGGCTTGGTGTCACCGATGACGGTCAGCTCGCAGGAGTCCGGGGTCATCGTGACCACCTCGATGGCCCCGTCGGCGGCACGCATCCCGCACCGGATCGCCGCACCTTCGAAGGCGGGCCCGGCCGGCGCCGCCGTGGCCAGCAGCCAGTCCCGGTTGCCGAGCACGATCTCGCAGTTGGTGCCGATGTCCACGAACAGCCGGATCCGGGCGTCGCGGTCCATGCCCGACGCGAGCAGCCCGGCGGTGATGTCGCCGCCCACGTACGCGCCGAAAGCGGGGAAGACCACGGCGCGGGCCCGCGGGTGCACCGCGATGCCGAGGTCGGCGGCGAGCACCTCGGGGAACAGCCGGGTGGCCATGATGAACGGGGCCATGCCGAGCGGCTCTGGGTCGATGCCCAGCACCAGATGGGTCATGGTCGCGTTGCCGGCCAGCGCCACCTCGTACACCTCGGCCGGGTCCGCGCCGCCCTGCGTGCACACCTCGGCGGCCAGCCCCGCCAGGGTCTCCTGAGCCAGCGAACGCAGCCGGTCCAGCGCCGCCGGGTCCAGCATGGTCGCGCTGATCCGGCTGATCACGTCCGCGCCGAACGGCTGCTGCGCGTTGAGCACGGACGCCACCGCGGCCGGGGTCCCGGTGGACAGGTCGAGCAGCGTCGCGACCACCGTCGTGGTGCCCAGGTCGAATGCGATGCCGAACCGGCGGCCCGAGGTGTCCCCTGGCTCCACGCCGATCAGCACGTCATCCACGATCACGGCGGTGACCTTGTAGTCGGCGGCGCGCAGCACCCGGCCGAGCGTGCGCAGCACGTCGAGGTCGATCCGTGGTTCCAGGTCGTCAAGCGCCGCGAGCACCCGCTCGGCGTCGGTCACCTGGTCGCTCAGCGACGGCTCGGCCAGTTCCAGATAGCGCTTCTGCACCGCGGGGCGCAGGATCACCTGCCGGCCGACCCCGACCGTGGCGGCCTTGGGCCTGGTGACAAGCGGCGGCACATCCACCCGGGTATCGGCCAGGGCCTGGGCACGGCAGGCCAGCCGCCACCCCTGCCGCAGTTCTTCGGGGGTGAACGCGCGGATGTCCAGCGACGACGGGGTCGCGGCCCCGTCGTCCAGCACCTGGACCTTGCACTTCTTGCAGGTGCCGTGGCCACCGCAGGTGGAGTCGATCGCGATGCCGTTCCAGCTCGCGGCGTCGAACAGGGTCACCCCGTGTGGCACCCGCACCCGCCGGGCGCCGGGCTCGAAGGTCAGATCCACCCGGACCGGCCCGGTGGCCTCGGTCTCCAGGTCCACGGTGCTGGTCATGGCGACGGCGGCGCCGCGGCCGCAGCGGCCTGTGCGGCGGCGGCCGCAGCGGCAGCGGCTTGCTGGGCCCGGTGCGCGGCGATCCAGGACGCGCCCCAGGGGTCGCGGTCAAGCAGCAGGTCGGCGGCCTTGACCGCACGGACGATCTGCGGCGACCGGGCATCCATGATGGCGCTGGTCAGGCCGTGCGAGATGGCCACCGGCAGGAACGCGGCCCCGATCGCGTGCCGGTCCGGCATGCCGAACGACACGTTCGAGGCGCCCAGCGTCATGTTCACGCCGAATTCCTCCCGCAGCAGTGCAATCGTTTCCAGCGTCCGCATCCCGTGCCCGGTGTCGGCACCGACCGGCATGGCCAGCGGGTCGATCACGCTGTCCTCGATGGCGATGCCGTACTTGCCGGTGGCCACGTCGATGAGCTTGCGGGCCAGTTCCACCCGGCGGGCCGGCTCCTCGGGGATCTCCTCCTCGTCGTTGGGCAGGCCGATGACCGCGGCGCCGTACTTCTTCACCAGCGGCAGGATCGCCGCCAGCCGGTCGTCCTCGGCGGTGACCGAGTTGACCAGCGCCTTGCCCTGGTAGGCCGCCAGGCCCGCGTCCAGTACCTCGATGATCGAGGAGTCGATGACCAGCGGCAGGTCGGTCAGCCCCTGGATCAGCCGGACCGCCCGGCTCATGAGTTCTGCCTCGTCGGCCAGGGGCGCGCCCATGTTCACGTCGAGCACCATGGCGCCCCCGGCGACCTGCTGTGCCACGTCGGTTTCCACCCGGGACAGGTCGCCGGCCCGCAGTTCCTCCTGGAACGCCTTGCGCCCGGTCGGGTTGATCCGCTCGCCGATGACGCAGAACGGCTGGCCGGGGCCGATCACGGTCTGCTTGGCCGCCGAGGAAAGAACGGTGTCCACGCCGGCCGCCTACGCGGGCAGCGCGGCGCGGCGCCGCTTGATCAGTTCCTTGGCCCGGACCACCGCCGCCGAGGCGTCCGCGGCGTACCCGTCGGCGCCCACCACGTCGGCGTACTCCTGGGTGACCGGGGCGCCGCCAACCATGACGATCACCTGGTCGCGCAGCCCGGACTTCTCCAGCGCGTTGATGTTCGCCTTGAACATCGGCATGGTCGTGGTGAGGAACGCGGAGAAGCCCAGGATGTCGGGCTGGTGCTCGCGGACCGCATCTATGAACTTCTCCGGTGACACCTGCACGCCCAGGTCGATCACCTCGAACCCGGCGCCCTCGAACATGATGTTCACCAGGTTCTTGCCGATGTCGTGCACGTCGCCCTTGACCGTGCCCATGACCACCTTGCCGATCGTGGCGGCGCCGGTCTCGGCAAGCAGCGGCCGGAGTACCTCCAGCGCCCCGGCCATCGCCTTGCCCGCGATCAGCATCTCCGGCACGAAGAAGTCGCCGCGCTCGAACCGCGCGCCGACCTCTTCGAGCGCCGGGATCAGCGCGTCATAGAGCAGCCTCTCCGGGCCCATGCCCAGCCCGAGCCCGGTGTTGGTCAGCTCAAGCACGGCGGGGGCGTTACCCACCAGGGTGTCGTCGTACAACTGCTTGAGAAGCTCGTCGGGGGTCACGCGGCACCTTCTCCCTGTGCTTGGGCTCCTTGTGCTTGGGCTGCATGCGGTGCGTGGGCCGCGCGCGCCAGGCGCGGTGCGCTTGGCGCGGGGCCGTCCAGCCGGTGGCCCAGGACCGCGGACAGGCCGCTGGCCTGGGCCATGCATGCGATCGCCACGTCGGCGATCCGGGGCAGGGTCAGCCGGGTCCCCGGGCCTGACACCGACAGCGCGGCGACCACGGTGCCGCCGTCGCGGTAGACCGGGGCGGCCACCGCCACCAGACCTGGTTCCAGTTCACCGTCGATGACCGCGTAGCCGCGCTCACGGACGGCGGCGAGTTCCGCTTCCAGCGCCACCCGGCTGGTGATGCTCTGTTCGGTGCGCCGCTCCAGCCGGCCTGCTGGCAGCTTCGCCGCGCCGTGGGCGAGCAGCACCTTGCCGATCGCGCTGCAGTGCAGAGGCACCCCCCGGCCCAGCCAGTTGGTGGCCCCGATCAGGTAGACGCCGTCCACCTGGGCGATCTGCTCGACCATGCCGTCCCGCCCGACGCCAAGGTTCACCGTCTCGCCGGTGGCCTCGCCGAGCCGGTCCAGGTAGGGCTGGGCGACCTCGGTCAGCCCCGCCTCGGCACCGCCGCGCCAGGCGAACCTGACGAACATCTCCCCGGGGCGGAACCGGCCCGCGTCGTCGCGGCGGACCAGCCCGTTGCGCTCGAGCGCGAGCAGCAGCCGCGACGTGGTGCTCTTAGCCAGCCCTGTGGCCGCGGCCAGCTCGGTGAACGTGACCGACCCTGGCGCGTGCACCACCTCGGTGAGCAGCCGCGCGGCACGGTCCACCGCCTGGGTTCCGTTGGGACTACTCACCGCGCCTGCCTGGGGGTTGCCGCGCCAGCCCGGCCCACGCCAAGCTTGGTCACATAGTTCTGTGCAGCAGAGTTCCACGTTGCGGAACTCTGTTCTACTATGTGATCCTACGATCGGGGTCTTGGCCGGTCAAGGCTGCGCCGGCCCGTCTCAGGGCCTCCAGGCCACCCCGGGGTCAGCCGGAAGAGGCAGGTGGCGATGTTCCGCAACACGATGCCGCGGTATGAGATCCTCTCCGCCGACGCGGTCGGGGTGCTGGAGCGCGGCTGGCGCCGCATCGTCAGCGAGATCGGCATCCAGTTCGCCAAGCCGGAGGCCGTCGAGCTGTTCCGCAAGGCCGGCCAGCAGGTAGACGGCGAGGTGGTCAAGTTCGACCCGGACTTCGTGCTCGAACAGGTCGCCAAGGCGCCGCGCGAGTTCAACGTGCAGGCCCGCAACCCGGCCAACAGCGTGCACATCGGCGGCGACGACATGGTGTTCAGCGCGGTGTACGGGTCGCCGTTCGTCCGGGAGGGCGAGGTCCGCAGGGAGGCCACGCTGGAAGACTTCCGCCGCCTGGCGATGCTCGCCCAGTCCTTCCCCGAGCTGGACTCCGCGGGCGGGGTGATCTGCGAGCCCAACGATGCTCCGCTGGACTCCCGGCACCTCGACATGATCTACGCCCTGCAGACCCTCACCGACAAGATCTACATGGGCAACGTGGTCTCCGGGCCGAACGCGGCCGACACGATCGCGATGACCTCGATCCTGTTCGGTGGCCTGGAAAAGGGCCGGGCCGCGATCGAGCAGACGCCGGCCACCATTTCGCTGATCAACTGCAACTCGCCGCTGCGCTGGGACGACCGGATGCTCGACGCCCAGTTCGAGTACTGCGCGGCGAGCCAGCCGGTGGTGCTCACGCCGTTCCTGCTCATGGGCGCGATGTCCCCGGTGGCGATCCCCGCCGCGCTGGCGCAGCAGCTTGCCGAGGCGCTCACCGGCATCGCGCTGGCCCAGCTCATCCGCCCCGGCTGCCCGGTGATCTTCGGCTCGTTCCTGTCCAACATCGACATGCAGTCCGGGTCGCCCAGCTTCGGCACCCCGGAGTCGGCCATCGGCCTGCTGTGCACCGGGCAGCTGGCCCGGCACTACGGGCTGCCGTTCCGTACCGGCGGTGGGCTGAACTCCAGCCAGACCGCGGACGCGCAGGCAGCCTACGAGGCGCTGATGACGCTGCTGCCCACGTTCCTCGCGGGCACCAACTTCGTCATGCACGCCGCCGGGTGGCTGGAGGGCGGCCTGGTGAGCTGCTACGAGAAGTTCATCATCGACATCGAACTGCTGCGGATGCTGCGGGTGCAGTTCACCCCGCTGGAGATCGACGAGGCGTCGCTGGCGTTCGGCGCGCACGAAGAGGTCGGCCACGGCGGCCACTTCCTCGGTGCCGCGCACACGATGGAGCGGTTCCGCACCTGCTTCTACCGGCCGCTGCTGTCCTCCACCGCCAACTACGAGCGGTGGCTGAAGCAGGGCGGCAAGGACGCCGTGGCGCGGGCCGGCGAGATCTGCAGCAAGACGCTGGCGGAGTACGAGCCGCCGCCGCTTGATGCGGCGATCCGGGCCGAACTGGAGGACTACGTCAACCGCCGCCGCACCGAGCTGGGCGACTAGTGACCGCCGAGGGCACGGCCGACCTGGTGCTGACCGGGGGAGCCGTCTATACGGTCGACGCCGCGCAGACCTGGGCGCATGCGGTAGCCGTCAAGGATGGCCGGATCGCGGCGGTGGGCACCGATGCGGACATGCGGCCCTACGTGGGCCCGGGCACCGAGGTGGTCAACCTGCGCGGCCGGATGCTGCTGCCCGGGTTCCAGGACGCGCACGTGCACGCGTCCGGCGGCGGGCTGGAGCGCAGCCAGTGCGATCTGACCGGCGAGCACACCCGTGCGGGCTACCTGGCGGCGATCCGCTCCTACGCCGACCGTAACCCCCACGCGGAATGGATCGCCGGCGGCGGCTGGGGGATGGACGTGTTCCCCGGCGGCGTGCCCAGCAAAGAGGACCTCGACGCGGTGGTCCCCGACCGGCCGGTGTTCCTGTCCAACCGCGACCACCACGGCGCCTGGGTGAACTCGCGAGCGCTGGCCCTGGCCGGGGTGGATGCCACGACCCCGGATCCCCCGGACGGCCGGATCGAGCGGACCACGGCCGGTGAGCCGCAGGGCACGCTGCACGAGGGCGCGATGAACCTGATCCGGCGGGTGGCGCCCGCGGTCACCCTGGACGAGCAGGTGGCCGGCATCCTGGAAGGCCAGCGGTACCTGCATTCGCTCGGCATCACCGCTTGGCAGGAGGCGATCGTCGGTGAGTACGCGGTGGTGCCCGACTGCTTCGACGCTTACCGCGAAGTCGAGCGGCAGGGCCTGCTGACCGCCCGGGTCACCGGTGCGCTCTGGTGGCAGCGCGCGGCCGGGCTGTCACAACTGGATTTTCTGGCCGAACGACGGTCCATCGCTGACGGCTCCCGGTTCCGCACCACCAGCGTGAAGATCATGCAAGACGGCGTCTGCGAGAACTTCACCGCGGCGATGCTGAGCCCCTACCTCGACGGGCACGGCCACGAGACCGACGGCCGGGGGACCAGCTTCTTCGACGCCGACGAACTGAAAGAGGCGGTCACGGCGATCGACGCCCAGGGATTCCAGGTGCACATCCACGCGATCGGGGACCGGGCGGTCCGCGAGGCGCTGGACGCGATCGCCGCCGCCCGGTCCGCGAACGGGCTCGGGCGGGGCGGTGGAGCCGGGGCCAGCTTTGGGCGCGGCGGTGGGGCCGGGGCGAGCAGAGCCGAGGGGCGGCACCACATCGCACACCTGCAGGTCATCCACCCCGAGGACGTGCCCAGGTTCCGCGACCTTTCCGTGGTGGCCAACTGCCAGCCGCTGTGGGCCAGCAACGAGCCGCAGATGACCGAGCTGACCCTGCCGTTCCTCGGCCCGGAGCGGTCCGCGTGGCAGTACCCGTTCGGCAGCCTGGCCCGATCCGGCGCGCAACTGTGCTTCGGCAGCGACTGGCCGGTGTCCAGCCCGAACCCCATGTGGGAGATGCACACGGCGGTGAACCGGACCACCGCGCCGGACTACCCGTTCCGCGGCCCGGACACCGGCACCCCGTTCCTGCCCGGCGAGCGGATCGGTCTGCCCGCCGCGATCGCCGCGTTCACCATCGGCTCCGCCTACGTCAATCACGACGAGCGGGACGCGGGCTCGGTCGAGGCCGGCAAGCGCGCCGACCTCGTGGTGCTCGACCGCGACCTGTTCGCCCAGCCCGCCGCGGAGATCGCCGAGGCCGAGGTGGACCTGACCCTGGTCGACGGCACCGTGGTACACGCCCGCCCGGGCACCTGACCGCGCGCTGGCTCATGCCAGGCCACCGTCGATGAAGCCGAGGGTGAGCTCGTCGAGGCGATGCCGGGCGGCATCGGGGACGTCGCGCAGCGGCCCTTGCCCGGCGAGTACGGCCAGCCCGTGCACCGCGGCCCAGATGGGGTACTCGATGCCGTCGCGGCGCTGCCGGTGCAGCACGCCGGCGTCGGCCAGTTCGTGGAGCACCGTGCGGAGCTGGCCCAGGGGCGTACGGTCCCGCCCGGTCCCGTCGTCCGGAGCGCCGTAGGCGTGCCGCTGCGGCAGGGCGAACGCGGTGGCGAACAGGCCTGGTTCCTCGCGGGCGAAGTTCAGGTATTCGATACCGATCGCGCGCAGCCGGCGCCGGGCCGCGGCGGCGTCGCCGTGCTTGCCGCGCACGCGGCCGACGCCAGCGGCCATGCGGGCGGCGAGCTCGTCCATTGCCGCCGTGCAGACCGCGGCGAGCAGCTCATCACGGCCGGTGAAGTGCCGGTAGGCGGCGTTGGGCACCACGCCCACCATCCGGGTCGCCTCCCGCAGCACCACGGCGTCCGGGCCACCGGTCCTGGCCAGCTCCAGCCCCGCCGCGACCAGGCCGTCGCGGACGGCGCCGCGCGGGCGGCGGCGCCGCTCCGCCTGAGGTGTGTCCGCTGCTGATCGGCTGGTCGTCACGGCGGCAGGATAGCAAAGTGGACAGTGTCCACAACAATCGCTAATGTGGACAGTGTCCACTAAATGGCGGGGCATGGTCCCCGGAAAAGAACGGAACCGTCATGACCAGGATGACTCCGCTGCTTGACCGCAACGAGCAGTTCGCCCGTGGCTACACTCCCGTGGCGCTCGGCGTGCCCACGGCTCAGGTGCTCGTCGTCACCTGCCTCGACCACCGGGTCGACCCCGCGATCGTCCTCGGACTCCAGCTCGCCGAGGCTCCGGTCATCCGCAACGCCGGGGGACGCGTGACCCAGCCCGTCATCGACGATATCGCCTACCTTGCCTTCCTCGCCGAGCAGTTGTTCGCCGGTCAGGTCGAGCCCGGCAAGCTCTTCGAGGTCGCGGTCATCCACCACACCCAATGCGGAACGGGCCTGCTCGGCGACCCTGGCTTCCGGCATCAGGCAGCCCGGGCGACCGGCCTGTCCGAGGCAGCGCTGGAGGCCGCCGCGGTGGTCGACCCGCACACCACCGTCAAGGCCGACGTTGAGCGCCTGCTCAGCTCGCCCATGCTCTCGCCGAAGGTGAGCGTCTCCGGCCACGTGTACGACGTCGCCACCGGACGTGTCACCACCACCGTCGATGCCCGGTACCCGTAGTGACCCTGGTGATAGCCGGCCGCCGCGGCGGGGCCCGGCCCGCCCGCGCCCGCCCCGGCCGCGCCATTCGCGCCACGTGGGCGGCTAATACGCAGTCTCAGTGCGGGGCTCCTTCGGATAGCCGAACGCGCCGGGGGTATTACGATGCGCAATCAATTTGGCCTCCTGCCCTTGATTCGCCAGGGTAGATGGCGCGCTCCCGCGGCACAAGAGTGTGCAGCTAGCAGGCCTGCAACGAGGGTTCACGCTGGCCAGTGGCGGTGCCAGCCAGCGATTCCGGCCGGCCGCGGATACCCGGCCGGCGTATTATGGATACCCCAACGGCGTATTTCATCGGGGGGCCGCATTGCCGTGCACCAGGTGAACTGAATGTCACACCTGTTCCCCGGTCAATGCGTAATGCAAAATAATAAGGTGCGGCGACGGTCATCCTCACAGCGACGTGAGCGCGACCTTGGGCGAGGTGCGTGATGGCAGACCGGCGGGTGTTGGGAATCGTCCTGGCGGGCGGCGCAGGGCGGCGGCTGATGCCGCTGACCGAGGACCGGGCCAAGCCGGCGGTGCCGTTCGGCGGCCTCTACCGGCTGGTGGACTTCGCGTTGTCCAACCTGGTCAACGGCGGATGCCTGCGGGTCTGCGTGCTGACCCAGTACAAGAGCCACAGCCTGGACCGGCACATCACGACCACCTGGCGGATGAGCTCGCTGCTCGGCAACTACGTCACCCCGGTACCCGCGCAGCAGCGCCTGGGCCCGCAGTGGTACACCGGCTCGGCGGACGCGATCTACCAGTCGCTGAACCTGATCTTCGACGAGCGGCCCGACCTGGTGGTGGTGTTCGGCGCGGACCACGTGTACCGGATGGACCCCAGGCAGATGATCGACCAGCACGTCGAGGGTGGCGCCGGGGTCACCGTGGCCGCGATCCGGGCCCCCCGCCTGGACGCGACCGAGTTCGGCGTGATCCGGGCCGCCCAGGAGGGTCACCAGATCGAGGAGTTCCTGGAGAAGCCGGCGGATCCACCCGGCCTGCCGGACAGCCCGGACGAGGCCTACGCGTCCATGGGCAACTACGTCTTCGACGCCAGCGTGCTGGTGGACGCGCTGCGCGAGGACGCGGCCAACGCGGCAAGCAAGCACGACATGGGCGGGGACATCATCCCGATGATGGTCGGCAACGGCACGGCGCAGGTGTACGACTTCGCGACCAACAAGGTGCCCGGGGCGACCGAGCGGGACAAGGCCTACTGGCGCGACGTCGGGACGCTGGACTCCTACTTCGACGCGCACATGGACCTGTGCCACGTGCACCCGGTGTTCAACCTGTACAACGAGCGCTGGCCGATTCTGACCCTCGTGCCCTCCCAGCCGCCGGCCAAGTTCGTGCACGACTCGGGCGACCGGATCGGGCGGGCACTGGACAGCCTGGTCAGCAACGGGGTCATCGTGTCCGGCGGGACGGTGCGCGAGTCGGTGCTATCTCCCGGCGTGCGGGTGAACAGCTGGTCCACGGTCGAGCGCTCGGTGATCCTGCACAACACGGTGATCGGGCGGCACGCCGTGGTACGGGACGCGATCATCGACAAGAACGTCGAGGTCCCCGAGGGAGCCGAGGTGGGCGTGGACAAGGAGTACGACCGCGAGCGCGGTTTCCTGGTGTCCGCCGGGGGGATCACCGTCGTCGGTAAGGGCCAGAAGGTCCGCTCGTGACCGCCGCGGCGTCTGGCGCGCGGCTGCGCGTGGCCCTGCTCACGCGTGAGTACCCGCCGGAGGTGTACGGCGGTGCCGGGGTGCACGTGGCCTACCTGGCCCGCGAGCTGGCCAGCCTGGTCGACGTGACCGTGCACTGCCAGGGCGCCGACCGGCCGGATGCCGTGGCGCACCGGCCTTGGGACCACCTCGCCGGTGCGAACCCGGCTCTTGGCGTGATGTCGGCCGACCTGTCCATGACGGCGGCCACCGGATCGGCCGACGTGGTGCACTCGCACACCTGGTACGCGAACCTGGCGGGTCACCTGGCCTCGCTGCTTTACGGGGTGCCGCACCTGGTCACCGTGCATTCGCTGGAGCCGTTGCGGCCGTGGAAGGCAGAGCAGCTCGGCGGGGGTTACGCGCTGTCCTCGTGGTGTGAGCGGGTGGCCGTGGAGGCAGCCGCCGCCGTGGTGGCCGTATCGGCGGGCATGCGCGAGGACGTGCTGGCCGCCTACCCGGCGGTCGCGCCCGGCCGGGTGCACGTCATCCGCAACGGGATCGACACCGCCGAGTACGCCCCGGACCCGGCGACCGACGTGCTGGATCAGTACGGGGTGGACCCGGCCCGCCCATCGGTGATCTTCGTGGG
>DASXKD010000222.1:0-2006 GCA_036497045.1 Streptosporangiaceae bacterium
AGCAGCGACCACCAGCCGGCGGCCATCGGCCGGTCGGCGCGCGACAGCGCGGCCGCGAGCTGCAGTTCCGGCCGCGCACGTATCCGGCGCAGCACCGAGTGCGCCGGCGGTCCTTCTCCGGTCATGACTCCAAGACTGCCAAGCGGTGACGACATCCACTTAGGCGTGTTATGTGGGTTCGTTACGGCATGTCGGCTTGATCATGCAGATGCCTCCGCGGCAGACAAGCGGTTGTCGAAGACCGTGCGACCGCGGAGGCGAAACTCCATGCTGCCGACCGAGGATCTGTTTGTCTACGTTTACGTGCTCGTCGACGATGCGCTCGCGACGGGGGCCATTCCCGTTCCGCCCCGTCCCGGGCCCGCGCCTGCCTGCAGCGACGCCGAACTGCTGACTATCGCGCTGGTGCGCCACCTGCTCGGCCGGCGCAGCGAGGCCGGATTCTTGGAGGAGGTGGCCCGCGACTGGGCACACCTGTTCCCGCGGCGGCCGCATCAGTCCCAGGCCAACCGCCGCATCCGCTGGCTGTGGGGCGCCTTCGAGCACTTCCGGGCGGCGCTGGCGGCCCGGCTGCCCGAAGATGGCTGCCAGCAGGTCGATACCAGCGCGCTGCCGGTCAAGCACCCCTCCCGGGTCCGCGGCCCAGATTCCTGGACCGGCCCCGGTAACGACCTGGCCGCCCGGTTCGGCCGCGACGGCGCGCACGCCGAATGGTTCTACGGCTTCCGGCTGGCGGTCAAGACCGACCTCGGCTCCCGCATCGTCCGCGCGTGGGGCATCGTGCCCGCCGCCGTGAACGAGCGCGAGATCGCCGAACAACTGCTGGAAGCAGGCCCGCCCCCGCCTGACTTGCTGGCCGACAAGGGCTTCGCCGGCAAGGCCTTCGCCGCCGCGCAGGCCACCCGCGGCACCGCCGTGCTCGTCCCGCCCGCCAAAGGCCAGCGTGCCAGCATGCCCACCATCCTGCAGAAGGTCATCGCCCAGTGGCGCAACCGGATCGAGACCACCTTCCAAGAGATCACCGATCAGATGGAGCTGGCCCGCCACGGCGCGCACACGTTCTGGGGCCTGCTCACCCGCACCGCCGCCACCATCGCAGCCCACACGCTCCTGCGGATATGCCTTGCAGGTGCGTAGATCAACCCACATAACGCGCCTAAGAGGTCCTAACAAAGTGAGAGGTTGCGTAGCCGGCGCCAGCAGATGATGGCGCAGGCCAGGCTGAGGAAGGCTTCGTGGATGTCGTCGCGGATCTCCCAGCGGACGCGGAGGCGGCGGAACCAGTGCAGCAAGGCGATCGTCTGCTCTACGACCCAGCGGTAGGTGCCCAGCCCGGAACCGTGTTCGGTGCTGCGGCGGGCGATGACCGGGGTGATGCCCTTGGCCCGGACCTGGGTGCGGTACTTGTCGTGGTCATAGCCGCGGTCGGCGTACACCTTCTCCGGGCGGTGGCGGGGCCGGCCGCGGCGGCCCCGCACCGGCGGGATGGCCTCGATCAACGGGATGAGCTGGGTGACGTCGTTGCGGTTGCCGCCGGTCAAAGACACTGCCAGCGGGATGCCGTGCGCCTCGGTGATCAGGTGGTGCTTGGAGCCCGGCCGGGCACGGTCGACCGGGCTCGGCCCGGTTTTGGGCCGCCCTTCAGCGCCCGCACGTGGGAGCTGTCAATCACCGCCCGCGACCAGTCCAAAGCCCCCGCGGCGTTCAGCTCGGCCAGCAGCGCCTCGTGCAGCTGCTGCCAGACACCGGCTTGTTGCCAGTCCCGCAGCCGCCGCCAGGCGGTCATCCCCGACCCGAACCCCAGCTCCTGCGGCAGAAATTCCCACGAGATGCCGGTGTACAGGACAAACAAGATGCCCGACAGGACCTTGCGGTCATCGAGCCGCTTCCGGCCAGGATGCCGGTACCGCCGCTCAGCCTGCGGCAACAGCGGCCCGATCCGCTCCCATAACTCGTCCGGGACGATCCACGGTGGCTGCTGGCCCTTCCTCACAGGCGTGCTCAAC
>DASXKD010000223.1:0-5677 GCA_036497045.1 Streptosporangiaceae bacterium
CAACTGGTGCCCACCGCGGAACTGCTTGTGGTCACCACGCCCCAGCTCGCCTCCTCGGAGGTGGCGGAGCGGGCCGGCGCGATCGCGGTGCAGACCCATCAGCGCATCGCGGGCGTGATCGAGAACATGTCCGGCCTGCCCTGCCCGCACTGCGGCGAGATGGTGGACGTGTTCGGCACCGGTGGCGGCCAGGCCGTCGCGGACGCGCTCACCAGGGTCACCGGGGCGCAGGTGCCGGTCCTGGCGCAGGTGCCGATCGATCCCCGGCTGCGCCGGGGCGGCGACGAGGGAATCCCGCTGGTGCTCAGCGACCCGGATGCGCCCGCGGCCCGTCAGCTCGCGGCCGTCGCGGAGACGCTGGCCAGCAGGTCACGCGGGCTGGCCGGGCGGCGCCTCGGCCTGACCCCGGTCTAACTCAGGTGGCCTCGGAGTCGTAGGGCGGGGATTCGCCGGGCGCGAGCATCGCGCTGGAGTACGGCACCCCGCTGGAGTACGGCGACTCCGGCTCGGGGACCACCGGGTCCGCCTCGAACTCGTCAAGCAGATGCTTGCGGACGAACGTGCGCGGGTTGAGGTCGGCGAGGTCAAATTCCGAAAACTCGGGCCCCAGCCCTTCGGTCAGGTCCTGGCGGGCACCCTCGGCCAGCCGGCGCAGATCGCGCAGAGTGCGGGCCGCCTGGGCAGCGACCTTGGGAAGCTGGTCCGGCCCGAAGATCACGATGGCGATAACCAAGAGCACCGCGATCTTGGTGAGGGACAGGTCAAACACAGGGCGTCTCCAGGCAAGCAGCCGGCGCGTGCGCGCGCGTTCCCTTCACTGTAGACCGTGCTGTCCCGGGGGAGCGACCCCCCGGACCCCCCGGTGGCCTGCGCCCCCTGCGACTTCGTCGCGGCGGCCTTGGCCGTGCGCGGCGATCACGGGATCAGCCAGGACAGCAGCCGGTGCAGGCCGTGCCCCAGCCGGCCGAGCAGTCCGGGGCTGCCGTTGTGCGGCAGGGCCGCCACGACCTGCGCCACGGTCTGCGGCGGTGCCGCCGCGACCAGGGTGTACACGAAGCCCTGTGCCGACCACACGAACGTCTGCCCGGTGGAGTCGTGGGCGTAGACCGGGCTGCCCCCCAGCGTCATCTGCCACCAGCCGGCCGGCCGGGACTGGAGATGGCCGCGCTGGAGGAACACCGAGACCAGCGACAGCCCGTCGGAGTAGTCCAGATCCACCACCGGCCCGGTGGCGGTGTTGCCCGTCCGCGCACCGAGCAGCACCAGGCCGCCCGGCAGCGGCCCCGGCAGCGGCCAGCCCTCGGCGCGCAACCGGGCCGGCCGGGCGGTGACCCACTGCCGGGGGACCGTGCCCGCTGGCGGCCCGGCCGGGGCGGCCCCCACGGTCAGCGCCATGAAGCTGGCGACGCTGACGATGTGGCCCTGCCTGTCGAAGGTCTCCCGGCGCAGCGGCAGCGTCGTGGCCCTGTCCAGCCAGATCCGTGCGGCCAGCCTGCCGTCGCGGCGCGCCGTGATCACCCGCGCCATCCGGCCCGCCACCTGCCCCCAGCCCACGGCGGCCACCTGGTAGTTGGCGCTGAGCAAGGCGGCAAGCCGCGGGCTCATGCCCAGCATGACGCTGCCTACAGGGGCCTGGCCGCCCAGGTAGGACGCGGGCGCGACGATATGCGGCACCTCACCTGACCAGGGCGGTGCCACCGCGACCGGATGCGCCATGGTGACCCCGCCGGAGGCGTGCCAGACCTCCACGACCGAGGTGGCCGGGCCAGCCTGGCCCCAGTCGCCCAGCATCTCCTCGCCCTGGTAGGCCGTCGTGCGGCAGGCCCGCGCCGCCTGGCTGAGCAGCCGCACCGATGAGACGCTGCGTTCGGGGAGGCGGAAAAGCCCGGATGGCGCCGACTGCAGCTCCATGGCCGTGCCCGCGCCGCCGAGGCTTGCGGTGGCATGCCGCGAGATCACCACGATGCCGCTGACGACGAGCCCGGCCAGCACCGCGACGGTGATGACGCGGAGCGCGGCCGGATCGCTGCCGGGAGTCGTGCCGACAGCAGGCCGTGACCGGGTGTCCACCTCTGGCTCACCCAGCCCGGACTAGCTGGGGCGCCGCCAGGTGGTGCCGGATCCCGTGCTGCCGCGGCGTGCTGGACGGCGACGGGGACGCCGACGTCATGATGGCGGGCACGTCACCGGTGCTGAGCTCGTGCTGCGTCATGAACTCCCCGATCGCGGGCGTGACGCCGGGCCCTGGCCCGGCCTGGCCGCCGCCACCGGCCATGAACGCGGCCGCAGGGACGCCCAGGCCCGCCATGGTCAGGAAGGCGACAGCGATCGAGCGCACCGGCCAGCGCCGGCGGAGCAGGCCGGTGCTCACCGGTACCTGGCCCCTGGCGCCCAGCGCGACAAGCCGGTCGGTGAGGCCGGTGTTCGCGGTCGCCTCGCCCAGGGCGTGCATCCGTTGCTTGAGCACCCGCAGCGCGGCCGCCTCACTGCGGCACGGCTCGCACTTGGCCAGGTGGGCCAGCACCCGCTCCCGCTGCGCGTGGCCCAGCTCACCGTCGATCAGGGCCGACAGGCGCTGCCCCAGGTGGCTCACGCCGGCCCACCGGTGGCTGTGGAGGTCGCGGCCGCCGCAGACACCGGGCGGGTCGCCTGGCGCGGCCGGCGGTGCTCCAGGGCCACCCGGAGCTGTGCCCGGCCCCGGTGGATGCGGCTGCGCACGGTCCCCAGCTTCACCCCGAGGGTGCTGGCGACCTCTTCGTAGGACAGGCCCTCGATGTCGCAAAGCACGACGGCGGCGCGGTACTCCGGCGCCAGCGCGGCGAGTGCCTGCTGCACGTCGCCGTCCAGATGCCGGGCGTCGAACGCCTGAGCCGGGGTCGGCTCATCGCCGCTCAGCCGACCGGCGGCGTCATCGCCAAGGCCCTCGAACCGGATCCGCTGCCTGCGCCGGGCCATGTCAAGGAAGAGGTTCGTGGTGATCCGATGCAGCCACCCCTCGAAGGTGCCCGGGGTGTAGCTCGACAGCGACCGGAAGACCCGGACAAAGACCTCCTGGGTGAGGTCCTCGGCATCGGGCACATTGCCGGTCAGCCGGTAGGCGAGGCGGTACACCCTGGCCGAGTGGTCCCTGACCACCTTGTCCCAGCTCGGCGGCGTCCAGGGCGCAGCGTCAGGCAGAACCTCGAGCTCCGTTCCCCCGGTGTCGCCCACCTTTGCCCTCCAGCCAGTCTCCGCCTGCCTATTATCACTCCCCAGAACGCTCGAGGTGCCCTCGCTGGTTCCCGCTTCACGGCGCGTGAGGAGTAGGCTGCGGCCGGGAAGGCCCCATGTGCACCGCTGGAGGGGGCATCGTGAGCGCTCAGGCCACCTTGGACTTCGTGGAAGGGTACCTCTCGGAGGACGAGCCGCTGCTCATGGCTCGGCGCAACGCCGCCGACGTGGGCGGGGCGCCGCCGGTCAGCCCGGCCACCGGCGCTGCCCTGCGGTTCGTCGCCGCCGCGCTGTCGGCCAGGTCGGTGGTCGAGATCGGTACCGGCTGCGGCACCTCAGGTGTCTGGCTGCTCCGCGGGATGCGTGCCGACGGAGTCTTGACCAGTGTCGATGTCGACCCTGAGCATCAGCGGCTGGCGCGCAAGGCGTTCGTCGAGGCGGGCTTCCCGGCCAACAGGTACCGGCTCATCGGCGGCAAGGCGGCGGACGTGCTGCCCCGGCTCACCGACGGGGGCTACGACATCGTCTTCTGCGACGCGGACAAGCACGACTACCCCAGCTACCTGGCCGCCGCCCTGCGCCTGCTGCGGCCCGGCGGCGTCGTGGCCTTCGACAACGCGCTCTGGGGCGGGCGGGTGGCCACCCCGTCCTGCACCGACGCGGAAACCTCGGCCATCAGGGAAGTGGTCGAGTCGGTCCGCCAGGACGAGCGACTGGTACCGCTGCTGCTGCCGTTGGGCGACGGCCTGCTGGCCGCGGTCAAGCAGTGACCGGGGCTCCCTGACCCAGTTCACACAGCCAGCGCAGCAGCAGCCTGGTGCCGAACCCGGTGGCGCCCTTCGCCTCGCCGCTGTCCGGTGAGGACCGGGCCGCGCCGGCGATGTCCAGGTGGGCCCAGGGGCGGCCACCGGTGAACTCGCGCAGGAACAGCGCGGCCTCGATGGAGCCCGCCCGCGCGCGGCTGCTGTGCGGGACATTGGCCAGGTCGGCCACCGGGGAGTCCAGCGCATCGCTGTAGTCGTCCACCAGCGGCATCCGCCACAGCGGCTCCCCTGCCTCCGCCGCGGCCGCGAGCAGCGCCCCGGCGAGCCCGTCGTCGCTGGCATACAGGGCGCCCAGCGTCCCGCCGAGCGCCACCCGCGCCGCGCCGGTCAGCGTGGCAATGTCCACCATCACGTCAGGTTCCAGCACGGTGTCGGCGTAGGCGAGTGCGTCGGCGAGCACCAGCCGGCCCTCGGCGTCGGTGTTGAGCACCTCGGTGGTGCGGCCGCCGAAGTGGGTGATCACGTCCCCCGGGCGCATCGCGGAGCCCGAGGGCATGTTCTCGGCCGTCGCCACCAGGCCGGTGACCCGTACGTCGGCCCGCAGGCCCGCCAGCGCCGACGTGGCGGCGATCACCGCGGCGCCCCCGGCCATGTCGGTCTTCATGGCCTTCATGCCCTCGTTCGGCTTGAGCGAGAGCCCTCCGCTGTCGAACGTGATGCCCTTGCCCACGAGGACGACATGGGTGCGCGCGCCGGGCGGGTGGTAGCCGAGTTCGATCAGGCACGGCGGCTGCGCGGAGCCCGCGCCCACCGCGAGGATGCCGCCGAAGCCCTCGGCCGCTAGCTCGGCAGGCTCGCGTACCCGCACGGTCAGCCCGCTGGCCGCCGCGACCCCGGCCGCCTCCCCGGCCAGCCAGGCCGGGGTTTTCCGCCCGGACGGCATATTTACCAGGTCGCGGGCCAGGCCCACCGCTTCGGCGACCGTGCTGGCCGCCGTCACCGCCCCGGCGGCCTGCTCGTCCCCCGCGGAGACCAGCAACCGCACCTCGCTGGGCCCGTTGGACGCGGCCTGCGAGGCGAGCGAGAACCGGTAGGAACCGAGCAGCAGGCCTTCCGCGAACGCCCGGACCGCCCCCGCAGGCTGGCCAAGCACGGCGGCGGCGAGCATTCCCCGCTCCGGTGCGGCACGGCCGCCCAGGGCGGCTCCCGCCTTCCGCATGTCCGCGACGGACTCGTCGCCCAGCCCGACGAACAGCAGCCGCCGGGGCCTGTCACCGGCCCGGATGGCCACCGGCGTGACCTCGCCCGCCTTGCCGGTCGCGTCGCAGGCGGCGAGCACATCGGCCGCCGGGCTGCCGAGATAGGGATCAAGGCCCGCCGTTTCCGCGCCCTGGACCGCGACCACGATGTCCGCGCCGTCGTCGGCCTCGCCGGTCACCGCGGCAAGATGGGCAGCCAGCGAAGCCCCAGCGGGCGCGGGGATCGCTGTCAGCCTGATATCGATCGGCAAGGCTCAACCAGTGGCGGACTTCAGCGCAGCCGAGAGCTGTGCCGCCTCGTCAGCGGACAACTCGACCACGAGGCGGCCGCCGCCTTCGAGCGGTACGCGCATCACGATGCCGCGGCCTTCCTTCGTGACCTCGAGCGGGCCGTCACCCGTCCGCGGCTTCATCGCCGCCATCCTGCATCCCCTTTCATGCCCG
>DASXKD010000224.1:0-2167 GCA_036497045.1 Streptosporangiaceae bacterium
CAGCCGACCCAGTGAGGTTGCCGATACCCCGCAGCCTGGCGACCATGCCAGCATCAAAAACCCGCTGCCCGTGACGCCAGGCTCCGGTGCTGGCCGTGGACTAATATCTTGGTTTCCAGTATATTGGGGGCATGGCTGGCAACCCGATGACGGGGCAGGCGTTCTTTGTGCTGACCGCGCTGGCCGGTGGCCCGCGGCATGGGTACGGCATCGTGGGTGAGGTGGCCGAGCTGTCGCAGGGCCGGGTCAATCTGAAGATCGGCAGCCTGTATGGGGTGCTGGACCGGCTCGCCGCCGAGGGGCTGATTGAGGCCGACCGGGAGGAGGCGCACGACGGCCGACTGCGCCGTTATTACCGGCTGACTCAGGTCGGGCGGCGCACGCTGGCGGAGGAGGCCGAGGTTCACGCCGCTGCCGCTCGTGCCGTGCGGGTGAGGCTGGGCCTGACGGGCCCGGCGGCAGCGGGAGCAGCCGGATGAGCGGCGGCGTGGGCCTGGAGCAGCGGTACCGGCGGGTGCTGCGGCTGCTGCCCGGCTACTACCGGGAGCAGTGGGAAGCGGACATGGTCGCCGCGTTCCTGGACAGTTGGCTGACCGGTGACCCGGAGGTTGATGAGGCCGTTCTCAAGTTCTGCAGGCCCAACTGGGGTGAGGTTGCCAGCGTGGCCAGCCTGGCCGCCCGGCTGTACCTGGGCGGCGCGGCCACGCCGCGCCGGTACTTCGCCTGGGGGCAGGCGGTGCGGCGCGCGGTGCTTGCCGTGATGCTGGTGCACGCGGTGCTGGGCCTGGAGGTGCTCGTGCGGACGGCCTGGAGCCGCCGGGTATTCGGGCTGCCCGCGCCGGCAAGCCTGGTGGTCGGAACGCCCGGCGGCATCTGGCCCTCGGTGTATGACGTGGTGAACATCGCCTGGGTCGTGATCTTCGTGACGCTGGCCCTCGGGCATTACCGCACGGCCCGGGTCCTCGCGGCGCTGGCTATCGTCCCCGGCCTGGCCGCTTTGCTGCAAGCCCAGCTCACCGGCATCATGCCGGCGCCGTTCGGGCCGTGGGCCTGGTGGGTCTTGTTCAATCTTGCCCTGGTCGTGGCCATGACCGCGTTCCACCGCGACGCCCCGCCGCTTGCGCGCTGGCCCTGGCTGCTGGCCCTGCCCGCCGGCTACCTGCTGGTGTTCGGGCCGGTGCTGGCTCTCCTGGCGACCGGTAACTCCGCCTGGCTGCCGGACTTCCCCGGGCTATGCTGCCTGCTGGCCGCCCTCGCCTGCCTGGCGCACGCGCCCCGGGCCTGGTCCCGCCGTGCCACCGGGTCGGGCGTGTGGTCGCTGACCTTGACCCTGCTGGCCGCGGTCGCCGGGGCGTACCGGATCGCCACGCTCACCGCCTACCAGCACGACCCGCACATGATCGCCGTAAGCCTGGCCGAACTGGTCATCCTGGTGGCCGCCGCCGCGCTGGTCGCCCCCGACGCCGCCCGCGTCCAGGCAGCCACCCCCGTACCGCCATATCCGGGCACGATCGCCGCCTAGGAGGACCCCGGGACATGCCGCACCAGCGCCCGCTGCCGGTCCTGGCCAGCGCGCTGGCCACCGCGGGCCTGGTGCTCGCCGTCGCCGGCTGCAGCCACATCACTCCCCTAGGGCCGGACCGAGGGCCAGTGGCCATGCCGCCGGCACGCCATCTAGGGTCACCGATCATCGTGCAGGTCATGCGCGTTCAGCCCCCCAACTCAACGGGCGGGTGCCCGGCCGGCTGGGCCGCGGTCTCCCTGCCGGCCGGCGGCGGGCCGCGCATAGCCGCGGGGGCCGTCCCCGTGGGCCGGCCGCGCCGCGTGGTCCCCCAGGGGGCGTCCGCGTCGCCCGCGTCGCCCCCGCCGGCCGCGTCGCCCCCGCCGTCCGCGGTGCCTGCCCCTACCCCCTGCTACCTTCCGGCCGGCACGCCGGTAACGATCACCTCCGCCGCGGTCTCCCCGGTCCTCACCTACCGGCCCCCGCCGGGCCAGGCGAAAGGGCCCGACTTGTACGGATTCATCGTCGCGGTGCCCGGTGCCGACGTGGCGGCGGTGACCGCGGTCATCAGGCAGGCCCATGACACTGGCAGTGCCGTCGGCATCAGCGTCGCCGGTAAGCTCTGGCAAGCCCCCCAAGTACGGCAGCCATTCCCAGGTCAGCGGC
>DASXKD010000225.1:0-10499 GCA_036497045.1 Streptosporangiaceae bacterium
AGCACCTACGACTGGGACTTCCGCACGATCCCCCAGGAGCGGGCGTCGGGCCGGGAGATCTACTGGCCGCGCGGCCGGACGCTCGGCGGGTCGTCGTCGATGAACGCCATGATCTATATCCGGGGCAACCGGCACGACTACGACACCTGGCGGGACGAGTACGGTTGCAGCGGCTGGGGTTACGCCGACCTGATGCCGTACTTCCGCCGGGCCGAGAACAACTCCCGCGGCGCCGACGCCTACCACGGCGGGACCGGGCCGTTGTCCGTGTCCGACCTGGGCTTCCAGTCGGCGATGACCAAGACGTGGGTCGCCGCCGCTCAGGAGTGCGGGCTGCCCGCCAACGACGACTTCAACGGCGCGCAGCAGGACGGGAGCGGCTTCTACCAGGTGACACAGAAGGATGGCCGCCGCTGCTCCGCCGCGGACGCCTATCTCCGCCCGGCCATGGCCCGGCCCAACCTCGAGGTCAAGACCGACGCGCGCGCCACCGAGGTCGTGGTGGAGGGCGGCCGGGCCGCCGGGGTGCGGTACCTGCAGCGCGGCGTCGAGGAGACCGCCTACGTCCAGGGTGAGGTCATCCTGAGCGCCGGTACCATCGGCAGCCCGCAACTGCTCATGCTGTCCGGCATCGGGCCCGCCGACCACCTGCGCGACGTCGGCGCCAGGGTGGTCGTGGACAGCCCCGGTGTGGGCGCGAACCTGTCCGATCATCCGGTCGTGCCGGCGATCTGGCGGACCCCGAAGGTGCCCGCGCTGTGGGAGAAGGCGGGGCCGAGGAACCTGTTCCGCTGGCAACTGCGCCATGCCGGCCCGTTCACCTCCAACGTCGCCGAATCCGGCGGTTTCAGCCGGACCCGGCCCTCACTGTCCGCGCCCGACCTGCAGTGGCACGCGCTGCCCACCCCGTTCCTGAACCAGGGCCTGGCCGACCCGCAGACCCGGGCGTTCACGCTGCTCATCACGCTGGTCGACGTCGGCAGCCGGGGGCGGATCTTGCTGCGCAGCACCGACCCGCGGCACAAGCCCGCGATCGACCCGGCCTACCTGTCCGACAGCACGGACATCGCCCCGCTGGTGGAAGGCGTTCGGATGGCCCGCGAGTTCGCGGTGGCGAGCCCGCTGGCCAAGGTCTGCACCGAAGAACTGGCCCCAGGTCCGCAGGTGCACACCGACGCCGAGGTGCGCGAGTGGATCCGGCGCGACCTCGGCACCCTGTACCACCCGGTCGGGACGTGCGCCATGGGCGGCGACTCCCGGCTGGCCGTCGCCAAGATCACCAGCGTGGTGGACCCGGAACTGCGGGTGCGCGGCGTCGAGGGCCTGCGGGTCGTGGACGCGTCGGTGATGCCGGCGGTGCCCCGGGGCAACACCAACGCCCCCACCATCGCCATCGCCGAGCGCGGCGCGGACCTGATTCTCGGCCGGGCCCCCCTGGAGCCCAGCGACCCGGCACTGGAACCCGGGCCGCTCCCCGTCGAACTGGCCTAGAGCCCCGGCCGCCCGGAGACCGCCCATCGGGGTAGTCCGGGCGGCGGAACGGCGCCGGGCCGTTGCGGCCTGGCCCAGCCCCGTGCTGGTGCAATCCGCGCTTAATCCTCGCTACATCCTCTGCTGACATGCTTCCGGCAAGTACCTGAGCGGCCAGCCAGCGGGGGATGGCCGCTCGGACAGGTGCCAGGGCGGCCAGCCGCGGGGGCCTAGCCGCCCAGGAGCTACCGCTGAGTGGGTCCCGAAGGGGAGCGGGGGGCCCTCTCAGCGGTAGCGCTTGCCGTGCAGCAGGGTGGTGAGCGTCAGCAGCCGGTTCATGTCCTTGTCGCTGCGCGCCAGCGAGGTCAGGTTCAGCGGCGGCTTCATCCGCTGCCTGGTGATCGACTTGGGCCGGCTGAACTCCCGCAATCCGTCCGCGCCGTGGATCCGGCCGAAACCTGAGTCGCCCACCCCGCCGAACGGGAGCGACGGCACGGTCGCGTACGCGATCACCGAGTTGATCGAGGTCATGCCGCTGCGCAGCGCCCGCGCGGTAGCCATCGCCTTCTTGGCGTTCTTGGCGAACACCGCGGAACCGAGCGCGTACCGGCTCGCGTTCGCCAGTCTCACCGCCTCGGACAGGTCGTCCACCCTGGTCACCGTGATGGTGGGCCCGAACGTCTCGTCCTGCACCGCCATGCTCCGCTCGGGCACGTCGGCCAGCAGCACCGGGTCCACGTAGGGCCGGCGGATGCTCTGCATGCCGCCAAGAACCGCCCGCCCGCCCCGGGCCAGGGCGTCCGCGATGTGATCCTCCACCACGTCAAGCTGGCTGGGCATGGTCATCGGCCCGTAGCTGGCCTCCCGATCGTCGCCGGCCCGCGCCGCGGCCATGCGCTCGGACAGCTTGTCCACGAACGTCTGGTAGACCTCGTCCACGACGTAGACCCGCTCTATCCCGATGCAGGTCTGCCCGGCGTTCGACACCGCTCCCCAGGCGGCGGCGTCGGCGGCCGCGTCCAGGTCCGCGTCGGCGCCCACCAGCATGGCGTCCTTGCCGCCGCACTCGGCGATCATCGGCGTCAGGTTCTGCGCGCACGCGGCCATCACCTTGCGGGCGGTGGGGCTCGACCCGGTGAACGCGATCTTGTTGACCGGGCTCAGCGCGAGCGCCTCGCCGGTCGTGCCCGCCCCGGTGATCAGTTGCAGCACCGGCTTCTCCGGCACGACCTCGGCGAACGAACTGACCAGCCAGCCGCCGACGGCGGGGGTGAACTCGCTCGGCTTGAACACCACGGCGTTGCCCGCCGCGAGCGCGTAGGCCAGCGAGCCCATCGGGGTGAACACCGGGTAGTTCCACGGGCCGATCACGCCGATCACGCCGAGCGGCGCGTACTCGACGTAGGAGGCCTGGTTCAGCGCGGTGAGCCCGCTGCGCACCCGGTGCGGGCTCAGCACCTTGCGGGCGTTCTTGGCCGCCCAGTCGATGTGCACGATCGCCAGGACGATCTCCAGCTTGGCGTCGTCCAGCGGCTTGCCGGTCTCGGTGTGCACGAGTGCGGCAAGCCGCCCGATGTACCGCGTGAGGTGCGACTTCCAGGCCAGCAGGCGGGCCTGCCGCTCCTTCCAGTCCAGCCCGGCCCACCAGGCGGCGGCCTCGTGCGCCCGCTCCACGGTGGCGTTCACCTCGGCCTGGCCGAAGACAGGGAAGGTGGCGATGACTTCTGAGGTCGCCGGGTTGACCGAATCGAAGGTCTCCGGGGCACTGGTCTGTCCTGCGTGCAGCGTGTCCATCGCGTCCTCGCGTCTCGCCCGGGGCGCCGTGCGCCGCCCGTTACGCGTTAGTAAACCATCGCCCGCGCCCGCGCAGATACCGCCACCGAGCCTGACCCGGCCGGGCACCGCTCGTCTGGTTGACTGGGGGATCGTGCACACCGAGCCGCTGCAGCCGCCCGAACGGCCCTATGTGCAGCTGAGCTGCGCAATGTCGGTGGACGGCTGCCTGGATGCGCCCGGGCCGCAGCGGCTGGTGCTGTCCGGTGACGCCGACCTCGACCGGGTGGATGCCGAGCGGTCCGAGGCGGACGCAATCATGGTCGGCGCGGGCACCATCCGCCGCGACGACCCGCGCCTGGTGATCCGCTCCGCGGCGCGCCGGGCCAGCCGGATAGGGCGCGGACTCCCCGAGAACCCGGCCAGGGTGACTCTCACCGCCAGCGGCGACCTGGACCCGTCAGCCCGGTTCTTCGACGCCACCAGTGGCGGCGGTCCTGTTGTCTACTGCGCCGCCCCGCAGGCGCCCAAGCTCCAGAACATGCTGAACGATAGTGCCCCGGTCATCGCCGTCCCGCCGCCGGTGGAACTCGGGGCGATCCTTGCCGACCTGTCCCGCCGCGGCGTGCACCGGCTGCTGGTCGAGGGCGGGGCACGGCTGGGACGCGAGTTCCTCGCGAACGGGCTCGTGGACGAACTGGCCCTGACCGTGGCCCCGTTCTTCGTCGGCGCGGCGGCGGCGCCACGGTTCGCCGGGCCCGGCGTGTATCCGCATGACCCCGCACGGCCGATGCAGCTGGTGGAGGTACGCCAGCTCGACGATGTCGTATTGCTGCGATACCTGCTCGGCGGGGACGGCCCCCGGGCGCGCGGCGAAGCGTGGGCGCGGCCGGACCGTGGCGACCGGGACCTGCAAGCCGGTGGGTTCCAGGGCGAGCCGGAGGCACGAGACCGTGGCGACCGGGGCCCGGAATCCAGCGGGATCCCGGGGCGGACCGAGACCGCCGGGGACCCGGGCGCACCAGGCGTCGGCGCGACGGCGAACGCCGCCGACCGGGGCTGGCTGGCCCAGGCGATCGAGCTGTCACGCCGCTGCCCGCCCTCGTCGTCGGCATTCTGCGTCGGTGCCGTCGTCGTGGCGGCCGACGGCACGGTCATGGCCACCGGCTACTCCCGGGAGACCAGCGCGCGTGGCCACGCGGAGGAGGCCGCGCTCGCAAAGATCGACCCGGCCGACTCCCGGCTCGCCGGCGCTACCCTCTACAGTTCGCTCGAACCGTGCCGGGCCCGCGCCTCCCGGTCCACGCCGTGCGCGGAGCTCATCATCACCGCGGGCCTGCGGCGCGTGGTGATCGCCTGGCTGGAGCCGCCGGTCTTCGCCCCGGGGGGAGGGGCCGCCCTGCTCCGCGAGGCAGGCATTACCGTGGTGGAGGTCCCCGGCCTGGCCGCCGAGGCGCGCGCCGTCAACGCCGCGGTCCTCAGCGCGCAGGGCCCGGCTTTATGACCTGTCTGCTCTGGGTGGAAGGGGTGCGATGGCTGACAGCGGGTACGTGGACCTTCGCTCGGACACGGTGACCAGGCCCACGGCGGCGATGCGGCGCGCCATGGCCGATGCCGAGGTGGGTGACGACCTGTTCGGCGACGATCCGACGGTCATCCGGCTGCAGGAGCAGGCCGCCGGGCTGACCGGCAAGCAGGCCGCGCTCTACCTGCCCACCGGCACGCTGTGCAACCAGATCGCCATGCACGTGCTGGCCGGCCCCGGGCACGTCGTGGTGTGCGAACAGACCGCGCACGTCGGCACGCACGAATTGATCTCGTCGGCGATGCTGTCCTCGATCACGTTCCGCACCATCGCCGGCCGTCCGCGCGGCCTGCTGACCGCCGCCCAGGTGGCGGCCGCCGTGGAGCCCGTGCCCTACGATCCCGCCGTGGTGGGCCTGGTGGCCGTGGAAAACACGCACCAGGTCGGCGGCGGCACGGTGATGCCGGTCGGCGCGCTGGCGGAGATCGCGGCGGTCTGCGCAGGCCGCGGGGTGCCGCTGTACCTGGACGGCGCGCGCATCTTCAACGCGTGCACGGTGACCGGCACGGCAGTGTCGCACTACGCGGCCCAGGCCAGCGCGACGATGTTCTGCCTGTCCAAGGGGCTCGGCGCGCCGATCGGCTCGATCCTGGCCGGGGACGCCGCGTTCATCGAGGAGGCGCTGCGGCTGAAGATCCTCTTCGGCGCCGGCTGGCGGCAGGCCGGGATCATGGCGGCGGCCGGGCTGATCGCCTTGGCCGAGGGGCCGGGGCGGCTGGCCGAGGATCACCAGAACGCCCGCAGGCTGGCCGAGGGGATCGCCGGGATCATGCCCGGGCACGTCGACCTGGCCGCGGTCCAGACCAACATCGTGTTCGTGGACGTGGCGGGCACCGGGCAGCCGCTGGACGCGTGGGCCGCCGCCCTGGCGGGCGAGGGCGTCCTGGTGACGATCGTCGCGGGCAAACTCCGCATGCTGACCCACGCGGACGTGGGGGTTGCCGACGCTGACACCGCCGTCGGCGCGTTCCGCCGCTTGGCCGCTGCCTTCGGGGTGCCGTCCCCGGCCTCCGCGCACTGAGGGCGGGAACCGCCCGGACCCGCGCCGCCGATGCCACGCCGGATCTCAGCTTCGTTGACCGCGCCCACGTTGCCGGCCGCGAAGGGGCTGCCGAGCTGGCCTGCCAGGCCGCTACTGGGCGCTGGTGCCGGCGGGCGGGGCGGATGCCGGCTGCGACTCGGCGCCGTCCTCGGCCGCCTTCGGCGACTCGGCGTGGCTCGCGGATGGTGCCTCGGCGTGGCTCGCGGACGGCGCGTCGCCGTTGCTGGTGGCCGGCTGCGCGGACGCGGTCTTGCTCCGGGCGACCATGGCCGCAACTTGGGGATCCGCCAGCGCGGCGCCGTAGCGGATCGCCACGAGCTTGCCCACGGCAGGGTGGCTGCCCAGCGGCGGCGCGCAGTCGGTGCTCGTCAGCGCGGCGATCGCCTCCAGCGTGCCCGAGGTCAGCTCCGGCCCGACCATGCAGGGCGCCAGGGCGACACGCGGCACCGCCTGGCGCAACCGGGCGGCCGCATCCTTGATGCTGCCGGGGTCGTTGAGCGACGCGGCGGCCACCGGCGTGGTGAGGCGGGACGCGAGCAGCACCGCGACCACCTCGGCCGCCTGCACGGCTTCCTCGCCACCCACGGCGCCCACGATGACCCCGTCGGCGGCGGTCTCGGTGACGATGCTGATCCGGCCGACCCTGGCGGTGCGGGCCAGGCCGACGTCGGCCAGTCGCGCGTGCAGCGCCTCGGCGAGCAGCGGGTGCGGGCCCAGGGGGTCGGCGATGAGCAGCAGTGCCTCGGCTGCCGCGACCGAGTCCGAGATGGCCTGGTCCACCTCCGGATTCGGGAACGGCATCAGCGGCACCACCACACCGGCCAGGGTCCCCTCCTGGCTGACCAGGTCGGCGAGCACGTCATCCAGGTGATCCCTGTTGCCGCGCAGGAAGCCGATCCGTACCTCGGCGCCATGGCAAGAAGCGGCCGCCACGTCGGCGACCCGTTCGGCGATCTCTTCGCTTTCAGGCCTGGCCGATCCGGGGACGGCAATCACCAGCGCGGGACTGTCGGACGGCAGCGAGAGCTGATGCGGGCTGGAATGCCGCCCGGTCCGGCGGTATCGGGAGGTCCGGACCGGAAGGACCGCTCCTGGGTCCTGGTCAGCGCTCATATCAGCGCATCGTAACCAAGCAGGCCGCCTCAGTGCGGACAATTTCGGGTCACAGCTGTTTATCGAGCCCGTCGCGGCCCCTCGGGACACCCGCGCGGCCTGCGACAAGGTGCAGTCGGCATCTCGTGACTATAATTCAGGTCATGACAGTGATTCCACTGGCGGACGCGAAAGCCCGCCTGTCTGCGGTACTGGATGAGGTGCGGGACACCCATGACCGAGTGGTTATCACGCGCAATGGCCGCCCCGAGGCGGTGATCATGTCCGTATCGGATCTGGAGGCGCTTGAGGAGACCCTGGATCTGCTGTCAACGCCGGGTGCGCTGGATGGGATCCGGGCGGCGGAGGCCGAGATCGCCAGCGGCGAAGCCATCGGTGCCGAGGAGCTACAGCGGCAGATGGAGCAGCGCATGCGAGCCGAACAGAGTGGCGAGTGAGTGACAAGGCATACGTCTTGTCCCTGGCTTCCTCCGCTCGCCGCATCCTCGTTGAAGGGCCACCTCGCGGCCTGCCGTTGGCAGTCGCGGCGGCGGTCACCGAATTTCTGACCGGTCCGCTACTGGACAACCCGCACCGGGTCGGCAAGCGTCTCACCCGCGAACTGAGCGGCTACCATTCGGTGCGTCGTGGCGCTTACCGGGTGATCTACCGCATCGATGAGACCGACCGGATCGTGCACGTCGTCCGTATTGACCACGGCGCTGACGTCTACCGGACCCGGTAAGCCGGTACAGCTAGAACAGCCTGAGCGAGTCGTCCACGGCGCCGCGCATCGCGTCGTAGTCCAGGGTCACGCACCGGATGCCGCGGTCCTCGGCGAGCACCCGGGCCTGGGGCCTGATCTCCTGAGCCGCGAACACGCCGCGCACCGGGGACAGCGCCGGGTCCCGGTTGAGCAGTTCGAGGTATCGCGTCAACTGCTCGACGCCGTCGATGTCGCCGCGTCTTTTAATCTCTACGGCCACGGCCGCCGAGCCCTCGTCCCGGCACATCAGGTCCACCGGGCCGATCGCGGTCGGGTACTCCCGGCGGACCAGTCGCCAGCCCTGGCCGAGCAGTTGCACCTGCGCGGCGAGCAGTTCCTGCAGGTGCGCCTCCACGCCGTCCTTCTGCAGCCCCGGGTCCACCCCGAGTTCGTGGCTGGAGTCGTGCAGCACCTCTTCTAGCGTGATGCGCAACTCCTCGCCGCCCTTGTTCACCACCCGCCAGGTGCCCGGTGACTCCTCCATGCGGCACGGCGGGGACATCCAGTTCAGCGGCTTGTAGGAGCCACCGTCGGAATGGACGAGCACCGAGCCGTCCGCTTTGACGAGGATCAGCCGCGTCGCCATCGGCAGATGCGCACTGAGCCGCCCCACGTAATCCACGCTGCACCGCGCAATGACCAGCCGCACGAGAGGCAACTCTAGCCAGTGCCGCGGTCCGGCGGGCGGCGGAACAGGCGTGCTTCGCCGCTGCCCGGGCTCGTGTGATGCTTAGTGACGGCGGCAGTTGTGTGTTCGTTGATCGACAGGAGGCGCACGGTGTCTCGTGCCAGATGGACAACGATCCTGCTTACACTGGCGGCTCCTCAGCGTTGCCGAGGTACAGGCCGAGTCGGCGCGCGCGGCGATCCGCCGCATCGGGGACATCGGGGGCTGGCGCGCCATCGAGTGCGGCTGCGGGCCGCTGGGCTGCCTGGCGGTGCTGTCGGAACTGGTGGGCCCGGCCGGGACGGTCGTCGGGGTCGATTTCAGCCAGGCCACGGTCGAGCGTGCCCGGTCGGTGCTCGCCCTCCTTGGCATCGGCAATGCCGAGGTCGTGGCCGGCGATGTCCATGAGTTCGATGCGGTCGGCCCTGGCGGGCCGTTCGACCTCGGGTACACCCGTGCCTTTCTTATGCACCAGGCCGATCCCGAGCGCACGCTCCGCACAATCGCCGGGATGCTCCGGCCCGGGGGATGGCTGATCGTCCAGGAGCCGCTCAGAACCCCGCCACCGCAGAGTTATCCGCACGTCGGCGCCGTCGGCCGCTACTGGGAACTGATGCACGAAGCCGCCGCCAAGTCCGGGGTAGCGCCCGATGCCATCGAGAACCTGGGTGTCTCGGCCGTTCGGGTCGGCTTCGAGGTTGCCGCGGCGAACGGGTTCTTCAATGTGATGGAGCCGTCCGTGGGCTTCGACATCCACGCCAGCGCGGTCGCGGCGCTCAAGAGCCGCCTGGTGGGCACCGGCGTGGCCGCAGGCTCAGAAGTCGACGAACTCGAACGCTCCCTGCGTCAGGCCGCATCCGTCGATAACGGCTGGCTGACGAGTCCCTTCATGCTCGACCTAACCCTCCGCAAGCCGCTCTAGCCTCGGCCGCCGGAGCCCTTCTCGCGCACGTAGGTGCCCCGGCCGCGCAAGACCAGGAGGTAGCCGCCGCCCTCACGGGACGGCATCCAGGTCCACGCCTGGACGGCAGAACAGCTTTCCGCCTGCATCGCCTACGAGGAGGAACGGCACGGCTGGCCATCCGCGCACGCCGCGCCCGCCGTCAAGCGATCCCGACGGGATCACCGGGCACGGCCTGATAAGGATCAGGCCGAACCGGCGTACGTTCTTCTGCAGGGAGGGCCCGAAATTCTTCGCAAGACGGGCCCGCGCGGACGTCGATCGGGGGCGGGCACGTTCGTGTAGCAGGTGAGAGCGCCCGCGATCACCGGGAGGAACACGCGATGAAGCAGTACCTGATCAGCATCTACCAGCCCGACGGGCCGCCCCCGCCGCCGGAGATCCTGGACAAGGTGATGGCCGACATCGAGGCGATCCGCGCCGAGCTTAAGGACGCCGGGTCCTGGGTCTTCAGCGGCGGGCTGCACGCCCCGAGCACCGCTACCGTGCTGCGGCCCAAGGACGGCGACGTGCTCGTCACCGACGGCCCGTTCGCCGAGGGCAAGGAGCACCTGGGCGGCTTCACCATCGTCAAGGCCCCCGACCTGGACGCGGCGCTGGCGTGGGGCCGCCGCTACGCGCTGGTGACCAGCCTGCCCATCGAGGTGCGCCCGTTCCAGGGCGAAGCCGGGGACTGATGCCGGCCCCGTCGGCCCCGTCGGCTGTGGAGATCGAAGAGGTCTTCCGCGCCGAGTACGGCCGCGCGGTCGCTGTCCTGACCCGGACCTTCGGCGACCTCGATATCGCCGAGGACGCGGCACAGGACGCATTCGCCGTGGCGGTGCAGCGGTGGCCGGCGGACGGCCTGCCACCGAGCCCGGCCGGCTGGATCATCACCACCGCCCGCAACCGGGCCGTCGACCGCCTCCGCCGGGAGGCGTCCCGTGCGGACCGGCATGCCCAGGCTGCCCTGCTGCACGCCCGTGGCGAACCTGCCGAGGAGGGCCCCGTGCGCGACGACCAGCTGCGCCTCATCTTTACCTGCTGTCACCCGGCGCTCGCGCAGGCCGCGCAGGTCGCGCTGACCCTGCGGCTGCTGGGCGGGCTCACCACGGCGCAGATCTCCCGCGCCTTCCTGGTGCCGGAGCCGACCATGGCGCAGCG
>DASXKD010000226.1:0-24192 GCA_036497045.1 Streptosporangiaceae bacterium
GCCAGCGGCCTGGCCCTCGGGTCGGTGGCGGCCACGCACTCGCTGGTCGCACTCGGTGCCACCAACCTGGCGTACTTGTGGGCGATCACCGTGGCCAGCCTGGCCAACCGGACCTACCGGCAGCTCATCGTCCCGCGACAACTCCTCGGCCGGGTAACGAGTACCGTGCGCGTGCTGTTCCTCACCGCCGACCCGCTGGGCGTGGTCATCGCGGGCTCGCTGGCGGCGGCCATCGGTGACCCCCGCCCGGTGTTCCTTGGCGCGGGGCTCCTCGTCGCGGTTACCGCGGCGGCAGGCGGGCGTGCTGGGCTGCGGCGAGCGGGCCCAGCTGGCCCAGCCCGCTGACCTTGGTGCCCTTGGTGAAGCCGCCGAACAGCAGCGACAGCACGATGAGGATGACGACCAGGGCGATGAGCCAGATCAGGCAGCCCACAAGCCTGGGCATGCGCCGCCCCTCACGGCGGCCGTACCACTTCAGCATGTCGCCTCCCGCCGGGACCGTGCCAGCCCACGCCGGACACGATCTCCCGGGTACCCCGGAGCGCGCGAATCATTCACCGCTGCGCGGGTAGTGAGCGGGCGCGCCCCGGCCCCGCGACCCGCGGCCCCGCGATAAAGGAGACGGCGATGTTGCGCATACGGAAGACCGGCGGATTAGCAGGCAAGCTCGGCGAGGTAGCGGCCGCGCTGGTAGCCGTGGCCGTACTGGCCATCGCGCTGTCCGCGGTGCGGCTGCTGCCGCGACTGCGGAACCCGTTCGCCGAGCAGACCACGGTGACCAGCCAGCCGGTGCTGCTCAAGTCGATCACCGCGCTGAGCCGTTACGAGGCAGCCAGCGGCTCCTTCCAGGTCGTGGTGGACCTCTCGCAGCATTCGCTGCTGCCGTCCTTCCTGCAGGGCAGCGAAACCCTGTTCATCGGGCAGGGCACGGATATCGCGTTCGTCAACTTCTCCCAGCTCAAGGGCAAGGCGATCCAGGTGTCGGCGAACCGCTCCGCGGTCACGGTCACGCTGCCGCACGCCCAGCTCGAACCGGCCGTCCTCAACGTGAAGCAGTCCTACGTGTTTGCGCAGCAGCAGGGTCTGCTGAACCGGATCGGGAACTTCTTCGGCGGCAACCCGAACGGCCAGCAGCAGGTCTACATCGCCGCCCAGCAGCGGATCCAGACCGCGGCCAGGCACAGCCCGCTGCTTGCCGAGGCCGAACGCAACACCAGGGGCATGCTCAACGGGATGCTCAGCTCCCTGGGGTTCCGCCGGATCACGGTGAACTTCGGCGCACAGGCCCCGGCCGGGCACTGAGGTCAAGTTCCTGCCCCAGGGCCGCGGCGGGCCGGCCGGTTCAAGGAACAGTTCGTCCCAGCGCGCCATCCCGGTGGCCAGGTAGGCGGCGCGGATGCCGCGCTCCTCCTGCAGTTCCCTGGCCTTCCGGTGGATCGCCTGGACCCGGCGGATCGCGTCGGCGCGCAGGTCGGCGTCGCTGAACAGCCGGGTCAGCCTGATCGACCCGGTCCGGCAGAACCGTTCGAGCATGTCCGGGTCGGCGCCGGCCAGGTCGAGGGTCCTGGCCCGGCGGTCCTTGTAGTACAGCAGGGTGTTGCGGCCGCCCAGGTCGGTGAGGGTGGAGATCCACCGGGCCTGTACCGCCGCGATCACCTCAGTTCTCTGGCTGTCACGCTCCGGGCCGCTGGCATCGCTCTGGTGTTCCTCCCCAGTCCCCGGTTCGCCCCGGTTCCGGTTCGCCCCCGGTTCCCGGACCGCTCCCGGCTCCTAGTTCGTTCGCGGCTCCCGGACCGCCCCCGGTTCCCGGTTCGCCCCCGGCTACTGGTCCGCCCGCGGTTCCCGGACGGCCCCCGGTCCCTTGCGCGGCCCGGTCCCTGGTTCGCCCCTCGTCACTTGCGCGGCACTGGTCCCTTGCGCGCCGCGCGCGGCCTCCGGCACGCCAGGCTGTCCCGTCTGTTCAGCCATCGGTGAACCTCCCTAGGGCGGCCCCATCGCCCTGTCTCACTTGCCCCCGTTGACAGCCCGGACCGGGCCCGCATCCTCGGCGATCACGGCCCGCCCGGCGATGCCGCCCCGATGTTGGCGCGCCCACGGCGGCCGCCTTGGCCGCCGTGGGGTAATGGCGCCCGCGGAGTACTAACCGGTTGGCGGTATCAGCACGCTCCTGACGATCTCCAGCGGGTGACGGGCGGCGCGGCCGGTGCCGTGGGCGATCTGCTGGCGGCAGGAGACGCCGGACGCGGCGATGATCGTGCCGGCGGGCTCGGCGCGAACGGCGGGGAACAGCCGAAGCTCGCCGATCCGCATGGACAGGTCGAAGTGCTCGGCTTCGAAGCCGAACGAGCCCGCCATGCCGCAGCAGCCCGCGTCCACCTCGGTGACCGCTGTTCCCGGGATGGCCCGCAGCAGCGCCATCGTGGCGGCCGTGCCGATGACCGCCTTCTGGTGGCAGTGGCCGTGGAACAGGATCCGCGTGCCTGCCATCGGGCGCAGGGCCAGGCGCCCCTCGGCGATCGCCTGCAGCAGCAGTTCCTCGGGCAGCCTGCTGGCCGCGGCGACGGCTTGCGCGCGGGGATCGCCGGGCAGGATCGCGGGGTACTCGTCGCGCAGGGTCAGTAGGCAGGACGGCTCCACGCCGACGACCGGTCCATGGCCGTCCACCCGGTCCACCATGTGCCTGGCCCGGTCGCGGGCCTGGCCGACCAGGCCCTTGGACAGGCTGGCGCGGCCGCAGCAGGCCGCCGCCTCCAGCCGCACGGTCCACCCGGCGGCTTCCAGCAGTTCTATCGCGGCCCGCGGCACCGACGGCTCGGTGAAGCTGGTGAAGGAATCGGCGAGAAAAACGAGTTCACCCTGCGTGCCGGGCTTCGCCGGGCGGCGGGCATGCCACCTGGCCAGGTGCTGGCGCTGGAACCGGGGCAGCGGCCGGGCGGCCGCCACCCCCAGCCAGCGCTGCGCAAGCAGCCGGGCCGGCCGCACGCCGCCGAGCAGGTTCGCCAGCGGCGCGGTCGCGGAGCCCATCCGGTTCAGCGCCCGGACCGAGCCGAACATGCGGGAGCGGAGCGGCACGCCGTGCTGGTCGTGGTAGGCGGCCAGGGCCTCGGTCTTGAGCGAGGCCATGTCCACGCCGAGCGGGCATTCGCTCTTGCAGGCCTTGCACTCCAGGCAGAGGTCCAGGATCTCGTGCAGCCGCTGATCGCCGAGGGCCGCTCGCGGGTCGGGCGACTCCAGGGCCTTCACCAGGGCGCCCGCCCGGCCCCTGGTGGAATGCTCCTCGTCGCGGGTGGCCATGTAGGACGGGCACATCACCCCGGACGCGCTCTTGCGGCACAGGCCGATGTTCATGCACCGGTCCGCCGCCGCGTGCATGCCGCCCGGGAAGCCGATCCTGCTGACGTAGCCGCGGCCGGAAGGCGGGGCCGCCTCACGCAGGTTGCTTGTCATCGGCGGCGCGCCGGTGATCTTGCCGGGGTTCATCCGGTTATCGGGGTCGAAGAGCCGCTTGACCTCGCACATCGCCTCATAGAGCGGGTCACCGAACACGGCGCGGTTGAACTCGCTGCGGACCAGTCCGTCGCCGTGCTCGCTGGAGTTGACGCCGCCGAACTCGAGCACGAGGTCACGGATCTCCTCGGCGACCGCGCGCATGGTCTGCACCTGTCCCGGTTCGGTCAGGTCCACGAACGGTCGGACGTGCAGGCAGCCGACCGAGGCGTGCCCGTAGAAGCCCGCGGACAGGCCGTGCGCGCTGAGCACCTCGCGGAACCGGCGGGCGTAGGCGCCGAGCACGGCCGGGTCGACCGCGGTGTCCTCGACGAACGCCAGCGGACGGCGGGCCCCGGTACTGGCCGCCATCAGCAGGCCCAGGCCAGCCTGGCGAACCTTCAACAGCGCCGCCTGATCCGCGGCGGCCTCCGCCCGCAGGGTGTGGTAGCCGTGCCGGTGCCGCCGCCACAGCGCATCGAGCCGGTCGATGCCGGCGGCCGCCTCCGCTTCGGTGTCCCCGAAGAACGTCACGAACAGCAGCGCGCCCGGGTCGCCGGACAGTATCGACGACAGCTCCCGGTACTCGAGCTTGGTGCGGGCCAGTTCCAGGATGGTGCGGTCCATCAGCTCGACCGCGGCGGGCTTGCAGGCCAGCGCGTCCCCGGTCGCGTCGATCGCGGCCTCGGAAGAGGTGAAATGGCCCACCGCGATCACCCGGTGCCGCGCCGCGGGCACCAGGGCAACCTCCGCCGCGACCACCGTGACCAGGGTTCCCTCCGAGCCGACCAGGAACCTGGCGAGGTCCATGCCGCCCGGGCCGCCGCGGCCGGCCAGGCGGTCCAGCCGGTACCCGCCCGACTGGCGCCAGAACCGCGGGTACCCCGTGGCGATGGCCTCGGCGTTCCGCTCCGCGAGCAGCGGCAGTTCCCGGCAGATCGTGCCTTCCAGCGACGGCCGGGCCGCCAGGCCGGCGACCTCGGCCGCCGAGAGCGGCCCGAACACCGCCCGGCTCGCGTCGGACAGGACCACATCCAGCGAGAGCACGTGGTCGACGGTCATGCCGTACGTGACCGAATGGCTGCCCGCCGAGTTGTTGCCGATCATCCCGCCGAGCGTGGCCCGGTTGCTGGTCGAGGTGTCCGGGCCGAACAGGAGCCCGCGCCGGGCGGCCGCCAGGTTCAACTGCTCCTGCACCACTCCCGGCTGGACCCGCGCGCGCCGCGCCTCGGCGTCGATCGCGAGGATCTGGTCCATGTGCCTGGAGAAGTCCATCACCACCGCGCGCCCAACGGCCTGCCCCGCCAGGCTGGTCCCGGCGCCCCGCGCCAGCACCGGCACGCCGAACTCGGCGGCGGTGGCCACCACGGCCGCGGCCTCGTCACCGTCCCTGGGGAACACCACGCCGAGCGGCTCGATCGCGTACATGCTCGCGTCCCGGGAAAAAAGGTGCCGGCTGTAGGAGTCGAAGCGCACCCCGCCGCTCACCACGCGGCGCAGCGCCGCCGCCAGTTCCTTGTTATCCCGCGTGGTAGCGGAATCGGGAATGTTAATTCCGCCTCCCTGGAGATGCTCGGCCTTCAGGTCACATAATAGGACAATGAATCACCGAAGCGGCCGGCATTTTCTCCAGATCCCCGGGCCGACGAATGTCCCTGACCGGGTGCAGCGCGCGATGGCGGCGCCCACCATCGACCACAGGGGCCCGGAGTTCGCCCACTTGGCCCGCGAGGTGCTCGGCGGGGTGCGCGGCCTGGCCGGCACGGACAGACCGGTGGCGCTCTACCCCTCTTCGGGCACGGGCGCGTGGGAGGCCGCCCTGGTCAACACGCTTTCGCCAGGCGACAAGGTGCTCGCGTTCGAGACCGGTCACTTCGCCACGCTCTGGGCCGGCATGGCGGCGAACCTGGGGCTTGACGTGGACCTAGTGCCCGGAGACTGGCGCTCCGGCGTGCGGCCTGAGCAGGTGTTCGACCGGCTCTCCGCCGATGCCTCCCACGCGGTGAAGGCGGTCACCGTGGTCCACAATGAGACCTCCACTGGCACGGTCAGCAGAATTCCAGAAATCCGCTCGGCAATCGATAAGGCGGCGCATCCGGCATTGCTTATTGTGGATGCGATTTCCTCACTCGGATCCGTTGACTACCGGCACGATGAATGGGGCGTCGACGTCACCGTGTGGTGTTCCCAGAAGGGCATGATGCTGCCCCCGGGCCTAGGCCTCAACGCGGTCAGCGCGAAAGCGCTCGACGCGTCACGCGATGCGCGCCTGCCGAGAAGTTACTGGGCCTGGCAGCCACTGCTCGACGCCGCGGACACTGGGCTCTTCCCTTACACACCTCCGACCAACCTGCTCTACGGGCTGCGGGAAAGCCTCGCCCTGTTCGGCGAGGAGGGGCTTCCCGCGGTCTTCGCCCGGCACCGGCGGCACGCCGAGGCCACCCGCCGTGCCGTGCGGGCCTGGGGCCTGGACATCGTGTGCCGCGACCCTGCCGAATGCTCCAGCACGCTCACCGCCGTCCTGCTGCCCGACGGGCAGGACGCCGACCGGGTACGGGAGATCGTCCTTGACCGGTTCAACGCGTCGCTGGGCGCGGGCCTCGGCAGGCTGGCCGGCCGGGTGTTCCGCATCGGGCACCTCGGCGACCTTGGCGATCTGATGCTGGCGGGCACGTTGTGCGGGGTCGAGATGGGGCTGGCCCTGGCCGGGGTGCCGATCGAGCGCGCCGGAGTCCGCGCGGCGCTTGACTACCTGGAGTCCGCCGGGCCGCAGCCCTAGCGGGCACGGTACCGCCCTCGTGCCGCGCTGTGGCATCATCGGCGCTCCCCCGGCGGTTCCGGCGGCTCCGCGAGGCCGCGGGCGAGGCCACGGCCGATCAGGTCGGCGGGCCGCAACCGCAGCCGGGCCGCCACTTGGCGCACCGCGCTGGCGGGCAGTTTGAGTATCGAGGTGGCGTACTCCGGCGCGATCACCGCCAGGTAGCCTTCCGGCGCCAGCCACAGGCGGTCCGGGGCGGCCAGTGCGATCGCGCCGCCCGACACCCCCTCTCCGATCACCACGGAGGTGACAGGGACCTTGGCCCCGGCCAGCAGGACGAGCAGTTCGGCCAGTGCGTTGCCCAGGCCGGCCGCCTCGTCGCCTGGTGTGGCGGAGGCGCCGGGGGTATCGATGAGCGTGAGAACCGGGCGCCGGAACCGGCCTGCCAGCGTCATCAGGCGGGTGGCGGTGCGCAGCCCGGCCGGGGTGATGGGCTGGCCGGTCTGCGCGATGTATCCGGTCGTCACGCCGTCGCGGGCGCCGAAACCGCAGCGCACCCCGGCATCGACCCCGCCGCAGCGGTCCCCGCGGATCTCGAACGTGGTCTGGAAGCAGGCGGCCAGCCACCGGTCCGCCGGCGCCCCGCGCCGGTCGCGGGCCGCGCTGATATGGGCCCACACGTCCGCTCCGGCCGCGGCCAGCCCGCCGGAGGCGCCAGGCCCGCCGGGGACGCCGCGCCCGGGAGTGTCCTGCTCGCCGGGGAGGTGCCGTTCGGCGCGGGCGCCCAGGCCGCCCGCGCCGCCATCCAGGCCGAGCGCGGGGCCAGGGCCGTTGTCAGTGCCACGCGATCCAGGGGAGAGCAGATCGAGGATGACCGCGACGCGCTCCCTGAGTTCCGCCGGCTGCGCCAGGGCGTCAAGCAAGCCGTGCTGCCACTGGTCGGACGCGCTGAACTCGGGGGCCGCCGGATCGGTGCCGGCGGGCCGGGTGCGCGTGCCGGAGAAGCTGACCCTGGCCCCGGCCACTCCGAGCAGCACGTCCGCGCCGGCGGCCAGGGACGCCCAGACCCCGCCGGTGGTCGGGTCGCCGGCCACGGCGACATGCGGGACGCCGGCGTCGCGCGCCGCGCCGATGGCCGCGGCGATCACCTGCATCTGCATCAGCGCGCTTGTGCCCTCCTGCATCCGCGCGCCGCCGGAGGCCGTCACGCTCACCACCGGCAGGCGGCGGGCGGTGGCGGTGGCGAACGCCTGGGCGATCCTGGCTCCCTCGGCCACGCCGACAGAGCCGCCCAGGAAGGCGTACTCGAACCCCACGAGCACGCAGGGGTGCCCGCCGACCCGGGCCAGGCCCGTGGTGACCGCGTGCCGCGCCCCTGCGATCAGCCGGGCCCGGCGCAGCAGGTTCACATACCCCGGCCAGCCGCTCGGGTTGCCCGCCTGCGCCTCCTCGCCGAACGGGACCAGGCTTCCCGGGTCCGCCACCTCGCAGTACAGCGGCCCCGGCCGGTCACCGTGGGCCGGCCGGTCGCGACGCATCGGCCGGTCAGCGCGCATCGCCCTGCCGGTCACCGGTCGCGCCCTGCCGGTCACCGGTCGCGGCCTGCAGGTGGCCGGTCACGGCCTGCCGCACCTCGTCGTTGTGCTCGCCCAGCAGCGGCGGCGGCGGCCCCGGTCCCAGCCTGCTGCGGCTGAACTGCAGCGGGTTGGCCGCCAGCCGGATACGGCCGAGCGCCGGGTGGTCCACCGCCCAGTCCAGCTGGCCGCCCTCGTACACCTCGTCCAGTGCCTTGACCCGGCCCGCCGGTACTCCGACCCCGGCCAGCAGGGTGAGCCACTCCCCCACCGGCCGGGCGGCCAGCGCGGCCCCGAGGATCCGGTGCAGTTCCACCAGGTGCCGCAGCCGCAGCGCGTTGGCTGCGAACCGCGGATCGGCCGGGTCCACCCCGACCAACGGCGCGAACCGCCCCCAGATGTCCTCGTTGCCGACCGCGATGACCAGTGGCCCGTCCGCCGCCTCGAACAGCCCGTACGGTGCCACGGTCGGGTGGTGGTTGCCCGATGGGCCCGGGGTCTCCCCGGCGATCAGGTACCTGGTGGACTGGAAGGTGTGGATCCCGGCCTGCGCGGCCAGCAGGGAGGTGGCCACCCGCTGGCCGCGCCCGCTGCGGCCACGCTCCACCAGGGCACCAAGCACGCCGATCACACCGAACAGGCCCGCGGTCACGTCTGCGATCGGCACGCCGACCTTGACCACCGGCCCGCCCGGCATCCCGGTCATGCTCATCAGCCCGCCTTCGGCCTGCACGATCTGGTCGTAGCCGACCCGGGCGGCGTCCGCGCCCGCCTCGCCGAAGCCGCTGATGGACAGCCGCACCAGCCCCGGGTTCAGCTCCGCCAGCCGCTCGTCGCCCAGGCCCAGGCGCTCCATCACGCCAGGGCGGAAGTTCTCCACCAGCACGTCGGCCCACCGGACGAGATCCGCCACGAAGCCACGCTCGGCCGGGTCCTTGAGATCGATGGTGACGCTGCGCTTGCCCCGGTTGACCGACAGGAAGTAGGTGCTCTGCCTGCCGTCCTCCGGGCCGACGAACGGCGGGCCCCATGACCGGGTATCGTCGCCCGTGTCCGGCCGCTCCACCTTGATCACCTCGGCGCCCAGGTCCGCCAGCAGCATCGCGGCATAGGGCCCGGCCAGCACGCGCGCCAGATCGAGCACGCGCATGCCGGCCAAGGGCCCGTCGGTGCTCACTACGGCGTCGCCGCCGCCAGCGCGCTCGCCGACATCACGTAGACCAGCTTCTCGACTCCGGCGGGGGTGGACTGGAACGCGCCGTAGGGCCCGAAGGTGTTGTTGTACTTGTTGTAGTCCAGGTTCCCGCTGGCGCCCTGGTAATTGATCTTCGTGCCGGCCTTCAACAGCCTCAGGCAGGACGCGTAGGTGTAGCACGCGGTGCCTGGCGGGTTGGTCACCTTGGTCATGTCGTGCGCGACCGTCATGCCCGCCGTGGTCTTGGCGTAGTCGCCGGCCAGCGCGAGCGAGATGAGCGCGTCGTAGGCGTAGTTGGCGTTGGCGAGCGGGCCGGCCGCCTTCTGGCTCGGGTACAGCTTGCCGAACAGGCCGAGGAACGCGGAGTTCGCCGCACCGCTGATCGAGGTGCCGAACACCGAAGTCAGGTGGGCGTGGGCGGTGGCGTAGCCGATCGCCTTGAGGTAGTCGCTGCCGCTGGTGACGTCGGTGCCGATCCAGGGGATATTCTGCCCGCCCAGCTGCTTGAACTCGCGGAACAGCACGGCGGCGGTGGGCGGGTCCTCCTGGGTGAAGATCACCTGCGGGTGCGTGGCGATCACCGAGCGGACCTGGCTCAGGTAGGAGGTCTGGTCCGGGGTCACGATGACGGTCTTGAGTATCGTCCCACCGAGCTTGGTGAACGTAGTGGAAACCGGCTTGAGGAACGTCTGCGCCGCGGGGTCGGAGTAGAACAGCATCACGGCCCTGGTGTAGTGATGCAGGTGGGCGTACAGCGCCATGGCCACCCCGAGTTGGGAGTCCGATGGGCTGTCCCGGAAGAACAGCGGGTCGGTCTGGTGGTCGCGAGCCGTGTCGCCGCCCTGGAACTCATCGACGATCTTGTTGGCGTCCAGGATCGGCTCGACGCCGTTGATCTCCTGCGTCTCCGGGCCGATCACGCCGCTGACGTGCTTGGTCAGCATCTGGTTCGTCGCGGTGACGCCATCGGCGACGTCGCAGCCGGTGTCCCCGGTCACCAGGGTGATCTTCTTGCCGAGGACTCCCCCGGCGGTGTTGATCTCGCTCTGTGCGACCTTCGCGCCCTGGATCATTGCCTGCCCGAGGCTGGCCAGCCGGCCGGTGAAGCAGGAGAGCACTCCGTAGGTTACCGGGCCGGATCCGCCGCCCCCGCCGGTACTGCTGCTTGAGGACGCACACGCGGCGAGCAACATCCCCGCGGCGCAGGCGCCGGCTGTCTTGCTGATCATGGAGGGTGTCACGTCAAGTTCTCCTTTGCCCAGGGCTGCGGCCCGGCTCAGGGCGGTCGCGGCCCGACCAATGGCTCATGCTGGTCAGCTCATCCGGCCGACATAGAGCTCCACGACGGTGTCGTCGTGCAGTAGCTCCTGGGCAGGGCCGTCCAGCCGGTTGCGCCCGAGCACGAGGATGTAGCCCCAGTGCGCGTGGCGCAGCGTGCGCCGGGTGTTCTGCTCCACCACGCAGACCCCGACGCCGGTTTCGGCAATCTTTTCGATCTGCTCCCAGAGGGTGCCCTGGAGCAGGGGGGAGAGCCCGGCGCTCGGCTCGTCGAGCAGCATCACCGCTGGCTCGATCATCAGCGCCCGGGCCATGGCCAGCATGGTGCGCTGGCCTCCGCTCAGCATCGCCGCCCTGCGGCGAAGCGACCGGCCAAGATCGGGGAACAACTCGCATAGCTCGCCGATACGCTGGCTCACCCCGCCGCGGCGGATGAACCCGCCCATCTCCAGGTTTTCCTTCACCGTGAGGTCGGGAAAGATGTTGGAGACTTGGGGGACGTAGCCGAGCCCACGCTTGGCCAGCTTCTCCGGTGCCATGTTCGTCGTGCGCACGCCGCCCACGAAGACCTCGCCGCGCGTGGTCCGCAGCACCCCGGCCATCGCCTTGAGCAGCGTGGACTTCCCGGCCCCATTCGGGCCCACCACCGCGGTGATCTTCCCTGCGTGCACCACGATCGAGACATCCTCGATGACCGGCGGCCCGCCGTACCCGGCGCACACCCCCTCGGCCCGCAACACGGGCGTGGCCGCCGGCTCAGTCATGGCTCAGGTCCATCCCGAGGTAGGCATCGACGACCCTCGGGTTGCCGCGCAGCCCGCCGAACGCCCCCTGCGCGATCACCTCTCCGAGGTCCATCACCACCACCTCGTCGCAGGTCTTCTCGATGAACGGCAGGTTGTGCTCCACCACCACCACGGCCCGCCCAGCGGCCGCGAACTGGCGGACGGCGTCACGGATCTGGGCGCCGAGCACCGGGTTGACGCCGCCCATGGGCTCGTCGAGGACGACCAGCCGCGGGTCGGCGGCGGCGATCCTGGCGAACTCAAGCAGCCGCTTCTGGCCGCCGCTGAGCGTGCCCGCGCGCGCGTTCTTCAGCTCCGTGAGCTGGAACCGGTCCAGGATGGCGCGGGCCTGCACCCGGTCGGGCTCCTCCTCGCGGCGCAGCCGCCCCGCCCGGGTCAGGCAGCGCCACAGCGACTCCCGGCCAAATTTCCTGCGGGCCAGCAGCACGTTGTCCATGACGGTCAGCCCGCGCCACTCCCGCGGCGTCTGGAACGTCCTGATGAGGCCGAGCCTGGAGATGACGTCGGGACGCATCCCGACCAGTTCCTGGCCGGCCAGCCTGATGCTGCCTGCGTCCGGCCGGCCGAAGCCGGACACCAGGTCCACCACCGTGCTCTTACCCGCCCCGTTCGGCCCGATCAGGCCGAGCACCTGGCCCTGCCCCACCGCGAACGAGCAGTCATGCACCGCGCGGATACCGCCGAACGACTTGCTGAGGTTCTCGATCTGCAGGACCGGCGTGCTCATTGCTGCCTCCGGTCCCGGCTCAGCCGCTCCCGGAACAGGCCCTCGGGCCGGAATTTGAGCACGAGAATGATCAGCAGCCCGATCAGCACCTGGCGCAGCGCCGGGCCGAACTCCGGCCGGGACGCCGGGGAAGGCAGGAACCTGGTCAGCTCGATGAAGCCGATGTAGACGGCGAACACGCCCGCCACCACGCCGAGCGGGTTTCCCCTGCCGCCGACCAGGATCGCCGCGTAGATCACCAGGATTTCCTGTGGGGTCCAGGCCGACGGGTTGAACGCGCTGATGAACACGGCAAAAAGGCCGCCAGCCAGTCCCGCCAGTGCGGCGCCGAACAGGTAGGCGCGATACTTCGCGGAAAAAACACCGCGGCCATACGCAGCGGCGGCGTGCTCGTCTTCGCGGATCGAGCGGAGCATCCGGCCGAACGGGCTTCCCGACAACCGGGACACCAGGAGGTACACCACTACCAGCAGCACAAGCACCGCGCCGAGGAACACGATGCGGTACCCGTTGTAGGTGAGGTTGAACAGCGTCTGCCCCGGGTTGATCAGCCCGTACACACCGTTGTACCCGTCGAAAAGCGGCGTGTAGTTCTCCACGAACAGGTACAGCGCGCTCACCGCGCTCAGCGTGGTGACGGCGAAGTAGATCTCCCGCAGGTTCCGCAGCGCGATGGCACCGATCACGGCGGCGAGCGCGACCACGGCGGCCACGGCGAGCAGCAGCGCGAGCGGGTAGGGCAGGCGCCACCCGATGATGTAGGAGACCGGGGGGACCGGCTTGCCGATCGTCAGCACCATCGTCATGTAGCTGCCGAGCGCCAGGTAGCCGTAGAACGCGAGGTCGAAGTCCCCGGCCCAGCCCCAGACCATGTCGAGGCCGAGGGCCAGGATGGCGAAGATGCCCGCCTCGGTGACGATGCTGACCCAGTACATCAGGCCCGCACCGCCGTCGCGCTGCGCCGGACGAACAGCCCGTTCGGCCGGAACAGCATGAGCAGGACCAGCAGCCCGAACGCCCAGACTTCCTGGTAGGAGGAGTTGGTGTAGGTGCCCGCGACCTGGATCACCAGGCCGACAAGCAGCGCGCCGCCCAGGGTGGCGTAGGGCCTGCCGATCCCGCCGGCCACCGTGGCGGTGATCGTGAGCAGCAGGAAACTGAATCCGAGCCCAGGGCCGAAGGTGCCGATCGTGTCGGCCAGGGTGAAGCCAGCGAACCCGGCGATCGCCCCGGCGAGCGCCCAGGTGCCCATCACCACCCGGCGCGCGGGGATGCCGCTCACCTGCGCCAAGGCGCGGTCCTGTGACACGGCCCGCACCGCCTTGCCGAACCTGGTGTGCTGCAGCAGCAGGTAGATGAGCCCGGCGACGGCCAGGGCCGAGATGATCACCTCAATGTTGGAGGTAGTCCACAGGAACGGCCCGACATGATGCAGGCCGCCCTGGGTGAAGGAGTAGGAGACGTCCGCGGCGCCGTAGATCATCTCGATCAGGTTCTGCAGCACCAGGGATGCGCCCAGGGTGGCGATGAACACCGTGGTGGCGCTGCGCCCGCGGAACTGCTCGATGAGCCCGGCGTTCATGGCCAGCCCGGCCACCAGCCCGGCGCCAGCCGCGAGCAGGGCCGCCGCGCCCACGTTCTGGTGGAACAGTCGCTGCCCCGAGTAGGCCGCGTAGGCGCCGATCGTCAGCAGTTCACCGTGCGCGAAGTTGGCGACCCGGCTCACCGCGTACTCGAGCGTGAACGCGACCGCCGAGAGGGCGAGGATCGCCGCCGTCGCCAGTCCGATGCCGACGCTGATGAGGAAGGTGCTCATGGCCTCCCCAGCGATGCCCTATATGACTGGTGACAAAGAGAGTCAGTGGCTAGGCCACTGACGATAAATCTTGGCTATCGTGGGTGTCAACGGATCCAGCCGAAGCCCCGGAATCGTAGGTAAATCGCGGGTAAAACCCCGCAGGCGGTATCTTGACCTGGGGAGATCACGCGGAGGACCGAGCGCAGTCGAGGCAGATGTGACCGAACGGGGAGCGCGGGCGGGCCAGCGGGCCGCCCGGCCGAGTACCGATTCGCTGCGCGCTCCGGACCGGCGCCGCCTCTACGAGCAGCTAGCCGACAGGCTCCTCGACTATGTCGAGGTCACCGGCCTGGCCGTTGGCGACCGGCTGCCGGCAGAGCGGGACCTCGCCGATGCGCTCCAGGTGAGCAGGGCGTCGGTCCGCCAGGCCACGGTCGCGCTGGAGGTGCGCGGCATCCTGGAGGTACGCCACGGCGACGGCATCTACCTGCGATCCATGCCCGACGATCCGGGCCGCCTGATGGAGCTGATGACGCGGCGCCACCGGCTGCCGGAGATCCTGGAGGCACGGGAGGGGCTGGAGACCCAGCTAGCCACGCTGGCGGCGGTGCGCCGGACCGACGCCGACATCGCCGCGATGGCCAAGGCGCTGGACACCATGACCGCCGACATCGCCGCAGGGGGCCTGGGCGAGGAGGGCGACCGGCTGTTCCACGAGGCGGTCACCGCCGCGGCGCGCAGCCCACTGCTCGCCGACTTCATGGCCGCGCTGGCCGTGCCGATCGCGGAGACCAGGCGAAGCTCGCTGGGCGAGCCGGGGCGGCCGCCCCGGTCACTGCACGCCCATCAGCGCATCCTGGAGGCCATCGAGCGGGGCGACCCTCCGGGTGCCCGCCAGGCCATGCGGCGCCATGTGAAGATGGTGGCCGATGTCGGACTGCTGCGGTGGTCGGCCAAGGAACGGCCGGGCGTCTAGAGCGGTACTGGGAGGGTCAGCGCGGACGGGTGGCCGGGTCATGGAACACCTGCTGCCGCGGGCGTCCGCGCGGCGCTCGACTACCTTGAGCTGGCCTAGCGCGCGGGAGCCGGGCGGGCGGTCATCCTCTGGAATGATGCGGTGACGGGGCGCGATGGCTACCGTCGGTGAGGTGTCGACCAATTCTCCGGCCGCGCGGCCGCCGCGGCCGCCGCTGCTGCCGGCCATCACCGGGCGGCGGCGACCCGGGCTCGCCGCCGCCCTGGCGGCGCTCGCGTGCGCGGCCGCGATCGCCCTGGTGATCATTCAGCTGGGGCACGTGCCCGGGCCGAGGCTCGATCTGGCGGTCCTGATGTGCATCCCGGTGCTCTCATTCGGCAGGCGATGGCCGCTTCCTGTCCTCGCGCTGGCCAGCGCCGCCGCCGCCGCCGCGCAGGTGGCATCGGGTACCACGTCGCTGCTGGTGAGCCTGGTGCTCGGCGTGGCCGGGTACACGGTGGCCGCAGGCGTCCCGCGGCGGTTGTCGATCCGCGCGGTGCTGGCAGCGGCGGCGGTTTTCGGCGCGGCGCTCCTGTACACCGGGATGGCGAGCGGGCTCTCTCCGCTCGCGGCCGGGGCCGTCGTGGGCTTCCTGCCGCTGGCGGCGGGATGGTTCATCGGAGACAGCGTGGCGGCGCGCCGGCGTTACGTGGCCGGGCTGGCCGAGCAGGCGGAGCGCGAGCGAGCCGCCGAGGCCGAGCGCGCCCGGCAGGAGGTCCGGGAGGAGCGGGTGCGCATCGCCCGCGAACTGCACGACGTCGTCGCCCACACGCTCACGGTGATCACCGTCCAGGCGGGGGTGGGCAGGCGCCTGATGGCGAAGCGCCCGGAGGAGGCTGCCACCGCACTCGAATCGATCGAGATGATCGGGCGGACCGCCCAGGACGAGCTGCGGGTGGTGCTCGGGCTGCTGCGCGACGAGGATGCCGGAGCCGCCGCGCTCGCCCCGGCGCCGGGGCTCGTCGACCTCAGGGAGCTCGCAGACACCGTGCGGGCCTCGGGGACGCCCGTCGAGCTGCGAACATCGGGCACCGGCCGCCAGCTCTCCCCGGCGCTTGAGCTCACGCTCTACCGGGTCGTCCAGGAGGCGCTCACCAACGTCGTCAGGCATGCGCCGCAAGCCCGGGCAACGGTCGACCTCACGGTCTCGGCCGCGCAGGTCCGGCTCGAGGTGGCCGACGACGGAGGATCAGCCGGGCGGGCGGCGGGCGATCAGGAACGGCCCGGCATCCCGGGCACGGGCCACGGGATCGTCGGGATGCGGGAGCGGATCGGCGCTTTCGGCGGCTGGCTCGTGGCCGAACCGCTGGCCCGCGGCTTCCGCGTGCGCGCCGAGGTCCCGATCGAGGGCGCGATGTGAGCGGCGCACGCGCTACGGGCGGAGAAGCGAACCAGGCGGCACCGTGACGACCGGCGTCCTCGTCGTCGACGACCAGGCGCTGCTGCGCACCGCGTTCTCCTCGCTGATCGACGCCGAGGACGACCTGGAGGTCGTCGGCGAGGCGGCCGACGGCAGGCAGGCGGTCGAGCGCGCGGCGAGCCTCGCGCCGGACGTCGTCGTGATGGACGTCCGGATGCCGGTGATGGACGGGATCGAGGCCACCCGGCAGATCACATCGGGCCAGGGGCCCAGCGGGGCGCGGGTGCTCATCCTCACGACCTTCGACCTCGACGAGTACGTCTTCGAGGCGCTACGGGCGGGAGCCAGCGGCTTCGCGCTCAAGAGCCGGCCGCTCGACGAGCTGCTGAACGCGATCCGCACCGTCGCCGCTGGCGAGGCGCTCCTGGCTCCGAGCGTGACCCGCCGGCTCATCGCGCACTTCGCCGGCCAGGCGAGAACGCCCGCCAGAGCGCTTCCCGGCCTGGCCGAGCTGACCGAGCGCGAGCACGAGGTGCTGTCGCTGGTCGCCGAGGGGCTGTCGAACGCCGAGCTCGCCCAGACGCTGCATGTGAGCCTCCCGACGGCCAAGACGCACGTGAGCCGGATCCTGACCAAGCTCGGTGCCCGGGACCGGACCCAGCTGGTCATCCTCGCTTACCAGTCGGGGCTCGCCACCCGGGCCTGACCGGTCCGGTGAATCCCCCGGCGTCGTTCGCGGGAATGACGCGCCGGTGCTTCTCGGGCACGATGACAGCGCGTCGCCGATCGCCCACGATTACTTGCCATGAACGTCTCATGCGCTCTGGGCTCACACTGCGTGGCCGTCGCGCGGCCCGGCGGCAGCATTGGGCCCGGCTTCCTCCTGCTGGTGGTCCTGCTGATCGCCGCCGGGGGCTACGGCGTCACGCGCCTGCGCCGCCGGCGGCGCAGCGGCCGGGTAGCGGACTCAACCTGGCGCCCCGAACGGCAGGGGCCCTCCTCGGCGGGCGCCGTGGCGCCATCCGGGGACCGGGCCGCCGCGCCGGATCCCGTCACGCCGCGCGCGGCCCGCGCCGCCGGCCTCCTCGGGGGACCGGCCGGCGGATGGGCGGTCGAGGCCCACGGCCTGACCAAGCGGTTCGGCGCGAACGTCGCTGTCGACAACGTCGAGCTGCTCGTCCCCCGCGGGTCCGCGTTCGGCTACCTCGGACCCAACGGCGCCGGCAAGACGACGCTGATCCGCACCCTGCTCGGCCTGACGCGGGCCGACGCCGGCACGATGTCGCTGCTCGGGATCCGGGTCCCGTCCGAGCGCAGCCGGGCGCTGGCCCGGGTCGGCGCGATCGTCGACGAGCCCCGCTTCCACCACCACCTGACGGGCCGGGAGAACCTGCGCCTGCTGGGCGCCGCGCGAGGCGGCGACGCGGACGGGCGGATCCCGGGGTCACTGGCCAGGGTCGGCCTCACCGAGCGCGCCGACGACAAGGTCGCCTCGTACTCGATGGGCATGCGCCAGCGCCTGGGGGTGGCGGCGTGCCTGCTGGGCGACCCCGAGCTGTTGATCCTGGATGAGCCGATGAACGGGCTCGACCCGGCGGGGATGCACGAGATGCGCGCGATGATCCGCTCGCTGGCCGACGAGGGACGCACGGTGATGCTGTCCTCGCACCTGCTCGACGAGGTCGAGCGCACCTGCGACGCGGTCGCGATCGTCGACCACGGGCGGATCATCCGGCAGGGCCCGATCGATGAGCTCGTCCGCACCGCGGGCGCCCGCATCGTGCGGCTGGACTGCTCCGACCCGGCCGCGGCGGGCCGCCTCCTCGAGCAGTCCGGGATCACCGCGGGCGTTACCCCCGGCGAGCCGATGCTGACCGTGACGCTTCCCTCCGGCGCCTCGCGCGAGACGGTGGCGGAGGTCAACCGCCGGCTGGTCGAGGGCGGGATCTCGGTGTACGGCCTCCAGGAGGTTCACGCCACCCTGGAGGACTGGTTCTTGTCGGTGACCAGCCGCCTGGGAGAGCAGTCATGACCGAGGACACGTCGACCGCGACCGCAGGCCCGGCGGTGCACGCCGCTGCAACGGAGGCGGGCGGTGCCCGGCCGGATCGTGCCGCCATCCCCGGCCGGTACCGGTCGTGGATCCCGGGCTGGGGCCTGATCACCACGAAGCATCTTGAGCTGCGGAAGCGGCGCGGCCTCATGGTGGTCGCCGTGCTGCTGACCGTGGGCCTGCCGGTCCTCGTCCTGGGCATCCGGCTGCTGTTCCACGTGGCCGACCCGCACAGCTACGGGCCGGCCGGCAGTCCGTCGGTGTTCCAGTTCCTGTGCCAGCCGATGGCCGAGTTCGGGTTCATCATCGCCGCGACCCTCGGGGCCACGGCGGGAACGACGGATCTGACCGACGGGATGTTCCGGCACCTCGTGATCACCGGCCGCTCGCGCCTCGCGCTCTACCTGGCCCGGATCCCGGCCGGCCTGTCGATCGTCCTGCCGCTGGTCGCCGTGGCCTTCGCCATCGTGTGCCTGATGACCAGCTACGCGGGCACCCCGCAGCCGGCCTCGGTTGGCGTCAACGGGATCTCCGTCCCGCCCCAGCTCAGCCAGGCGCAGCTCAAGAGCTGGATCCTGCAGCATCCACGGCAGTACGACCAGGCCTTCGCCCACGGAGGCCCACAGTTCGGCCCGGCCCCAGGCCGTATACCGGTCTCGCATTCCGCCAGCTCCGGGCCCGTGATCGACCGCGACATCGTCACCATTTACGGTGACTACGTCTCCAGCGAGGCTGGTCAGCTCAACCCGCCGGTCAACGAGATGGTCAAGATCGGGCTGTGGCTCGAGCTCGATATCGGCACCGGGTTTCTGGTCGGTCTCGGCGTCGGCTCCCTCATCGGCCAGCGCACCGTGTCCATCGTGCTGATTATCGTGCTCCAGATCATCGTGACCCCGATCCTTGCGGCCCACGTGATCCCGTACTTCATCAACGGCCAGCGCGTCGTCCTGGGCATCGCCATGGACCAGCTCCGGCCCGCGGGCCTGGCGGGCGGCGGGGCCGGCGGCCCGGGCCACGTGCTGTTCGGCGGGCGCGGGGTCCTCAACATACCGCCTATGCCCACCTGGGCGATGATCACAGTGATCGCAGGCTGGATCGTCGGCTGGTCGGTGATCGGCGCATGGCGGATGGCCACCCGTGACGCCTGACAGCCCGCTGGCCGCACGGCTTAGAGCGGGACAGGGAGGATCAGCGCGGACTGGTGGCCCGGGTCGTGGAACACCTGCTGCTGCGCGGACACCAGGTCGACCGCGGTGCCGAGCGGTTCGCCGGTGCCGGGATTGCGGGCGTACCGGGGGTGGGCGCCGCTGGAGACCTGGAGCCGGAGCCGGTGGCCGCGGGCGAAGCGGTGCGCGGTCGGCCAGAGCGTGAACCTGGCGCGGATCGTGCCGTCGGGCTGCCGCTCCGGGCGGCCCGGCGTCAGCCGGAGCAGCGCGTCGCAGATGTTCTCCGACCTGCCCGACGGGCCGACGTCGCACAGCCGGGCGAAGAAGTCAGTGTGCTGGCGAGTGGAGGAGACGAACAGGTCGGCCACCACCTCCCCGGCCAGTTCCAGGTCCCCGGCGAGCGAGGCGCTGGTGTAGGTCAGCACGTCGGGACGGGCCTCGAGGGCGCGGTTGTCCACCCTGGCCCGGCCGGACAGGCCCGTCGGCCCGGCCAGGTTCGGTGTCGGGTCCGCCGGGTCGTAGGTGTAGCGGTCCGGGTCCGCCTGGGGCGGCGCGGCCTGGGCGAGGGCGCCGTCCGGGTGCAGGTGCCAGCGGTGCGGCCGGGTTTCCGGCGGCCAGGCGGGCAGGTCGCGCCACTCGTCCGCGCCGGTGACGAAGATCCGCACCGGCTGCGGCCGTAGCGCGGCGCGGTCCCCGGCCAGGTGCGCGCGCATCCAGGCCAGGGTGTCGGCGACCCACGCCTGCGCGGCCTCCTGGTCCGCGTGCCGCCACGGGCCGATGAGCAGGTACGGGTCCCGGCCCGCGGCGCGCAGCGCCGCATAGTCGCGAAGCTGCAGCGGCAGGAAGATGTCGTGCCACCCGCCGACCATGCTGACCGGGGCGGCTACCTCGCCGCGCGTCGCGGCGAAGCTACGGCCCTTCCAGTACTCGTCGTCCGGTGCGTCGTGCGCCAGCCAGTCCTGCCAGTACGGCACGCGATGACCGGTGGCCAGCCGGTCGAGGTCGCCCAACGGCAGGTGGTCAAGCAGCGGGCGCCTGCCCCGCTCGGCAAGCTGGTTCCGCAGCGTCGCGAGGGGCCGCTCCTGGCCCGCGACCTGGCACATCCAGCTCATGGCCGTGTCCAGCGAGAACGACCCGCCCGGGTAGAACGGGGCACGGAAGTCGGCGGTGGTCACCTGGGCGGCGATCGCGCCGATGTCCGCCCCCGCGTCCGCCGCGATGGCCCACTGGGTCATGCCGAGGTAGCTCGGGCCGCAGGTGCCGAAGGAACCGGGGTACCACGGCTGCTTTCGCAGCCAGGCGACCGTCGCGAGGCCGTCGTCGTGCTCGTCGGGCCCGAACGGGTCGAACGTGCCGCCCGAGCCGAAGGTGCCGCGGCAGCTCTGGATCACGGCCTGGAACCCCCGCTCGGCGAACAGCCGGCCGAACAGCAGCCCCCACGACCGGCGCCGCCCGTAGGGCGAGCGGACCAGCACCAGCGGCGGTGGCGGCCGCAGTGGCCAGGGCCGGGTCCGCGGTGCGTACCGGTCGGCGAGCAGCACCGCCCCGTCCGGCATAGGGACCCGCAGGTCACGATCGACGTCGATGGTCCTGCTCGTGGCGGGCGGCAGCTTGAGGGCCTGGCCCATGAAACGGCTGGCGAGGGTCATGTCCTGGTGAGTCTCGGTCGAGTCCGCACGGGAGGAAAGTCTGCTACGGCCGCGGTTGCGGAATCCAGGATGACACGGCCACGCCCGCCAGCGGAGCGGGACGCTGGCGGGCGTGAGAGACGCAGGCGGCTACGGGCGGCGCCTGGCGAATCGATACCAGAGGAACACCACGAGCCCGATCAGCAGCCAGGGGATATGGAATCCCCAGCCCAACGGCGACACCGCATGGAACGGGAAGGCGAACAGCGGCCCGGCGAGCGCCTGTCCCACCATGATCGCGACGATCGCGACGAACGCGAGGAACGCGATCCGCGGCAGCGGGCTGTGACGGCGCGGCGGCCGCACCATCGGTGGCGCTACCGGCCCGGCCGACGGCCGGGGCGGCGCGTCGGAGTCCGGCAGGTCGTCAAACAGGCCGTCCAGGTCGGCACGGGTCTTGGCCTTCATGGCCCGGTCGAGGCGGTCGTTGAACTCCTCTTCGTCGAGCCGTCCGTCACCGTAGTGCTTGGACAGGCGGTCGGCGACCTCGGTGCGCTCGGCGTGGGAGACCCTGATGTTCGGGTCGGGGGTGGAGCGCTGGCCTGACGATCCGCGCCCCCATAGCGGATTGTACGGCGCTGGCATGGTTCGGGCCTCCTTGGCTCAGAGCGACCGGGTTTGCCGGGACTGGACGAAGCTGCTGGCGATGGACTGGTCGGATCCCTCTTCCGGGATCAGCAGCCAGCAGGCGAGGTAGATGGGCACGCCCGCGCCGCCGACGAAGGTCAGCACGGCGAGGACGATCCGGATGATGGTGACGTCGGCGCCCAGGTAGTCGGCGATTCCGGCGGCGACTCCCGCGATCATCCGATCGCTGGTCGGGCGGCGGAGCGCCTGGGGCCGGCTCTGGTCGATGGCTTGAGTGCTGGCTTCCGCGGTGGTGTTCATGCCTCCAGCGTGGCCGGGCAGGCGGCGCGGGGGTATCGGGAAGACCCCTGATTCGACCCTGATGTCTGACCGGCAGGATCAGGGTTCGCCCCGATAGCCGGGCGGGCGCGCGAGGCGCGATGATGGATTCGTGGAAGAACCGGCACGCTGGATGCCGCCCTGGCAGGCTGCCCGCGCCGCGGGCCGTTCCGGCGTGCCGCCAGGCGACGGTTCCCGCGATCCGGAGCCGGCACCCTGGCACGTCCGGCGGCACGGCCCCGGACGGTGGAGCAGGTGGCCAGGTGGCCCGCTGCGGCGCCCTCGAGAGGACCGCCTCGTCGGCGGGGTAGCGGCCGCCATCGCGGCCAAGATCGGCCGGGACGTCACCACCGTTCGGATCATCCTCGTCGTCGCCGCCGTGCTCACCGGTGGCTTTGCCGCGGCCGCCTATGTGGTCGCCTGGATGCTCATCCCGATGGCCGGCACGGAGCACGGCCTGGCCGGTAAGGCGATGGCCGACCGGCGCGGGCTGGCGCTCGTCGCGGGCCTCTGGTCGGTGCTGATCATGGTGCGCATCCTGGCCTCGGTGTTCAAGGCCGGGTGGCTCGGCTCGCTCATCTTCCCACTGGCCATCGCCGCGGCGGGACTGATCCTGATCTGGCGCAACGCCCCCGACGACGAGCAGGCGATGATGCGCCGCCAGGTCCAGCCACTGCTCGGCCTGACCACCGGCTCCCGGCGGACCGGGCTGATCCTGCGGCTGACCGTCGCGGTGATCCTGCTGGCCGGCGGTATCGGCGCGCTCGGGTCCGCGCACGAGAACATCGCGCTGCTGCAGCCCCTGGCCGGGGTGGCGCTGCTGATCTCCGCCATTGTGGTGCTGCTCGGCCCGTGGTGGCTGCGCATCGCGCGGGACCTGGTGGTCGAGCGGCAGGCCCGGGTCCGGGCCGAAGAACGTGCCGACATCGCTTCCCGGGTGCACGACTCGGTGCTGCAGACCCTGGCGCTGATCCAGCACCGCGCGGACCAGCCGCAGCAGGTGGTCGCGCTGGCCCGGGCCCAGGAGCGGGAACTGCGCTCGTGGCTGTTCGACGGCAGGCCACCCGGTTCCATCGACGACCAGGCCATGACGCTGGCCGGCGGGGTGCGGCTGATCCAGCAGGACGTGGAGGCACAGCACGAGGTGGCCGTCGAGGTCGTCCTGGTGGGCGACTGCCCGCTGGACGACGACCTGAGCGCCCTGCTCGCGGCCGCGCGGGAGGCCACGGTCAACGCCGCGAAGTGGTCAGGCGCCAGCGTCATCTCGATCTTCGCCGAGGTGGAGCCTGCCGAGGTGTCGGTGTTCGTACGGGACCGCGGCAAGGGTTTCGACCCCGAGACGGTGCCCACCGATCGCAAGGGCCTGGCCGAGTCGGTGCGCGCCAGGATGGCCCGCCGCGGCGGGCAGGCCGCCATCCGCAGCGCCCCCGGAGAGGGAACCGAGGTGTCCCTGACCATGCCCCGCACCGTCACGCAGACGAGCCAGTCATGAGCGGTACCAGGCCGCGGGTGTTCATCGTGGATGACCACGGGCTGTTCAGGTCCGGGGTGCGGTCCGAACTCGGTGACGACGTGGAAGTGGTGGGCGAGGCCGACGACGTGACGCCGGCGATCACCGGGATCCGCGGGTGCCTGCCCGATGTGGTGCTGCTCGACGTGCACCTGCCCGGCGGCGGCGGCCAGGCCGTGGTGACGGCGCTGAAGCCGGAACATCCGGAGGTGCGCTTCCTCGCGCTGTCCGCGTCCGACGCCCCCGAGGACGTCATCGCCGTGATCCGGGCCGGGGCACGCGGATATGTGACCAAGACGATCTCCGGCGCCGAACTGGTGGACGCGGTGCACCGGGTCGCGGCCGGCGACGCGGTGTTCTCCCCCCGGCTGGCCGGGTTCGTCCTGGACGCCTTCGCCAACGGCCCCGGCCAGCAGCGCCCGCCCCTCGATCCCGAACTGGACCAGCTCACCGCGCGCGAGCGTGAGGTGCTGCGGCTGATCGCCCGCGGCTACACCTACAAGGAGATCGCCCGGGAGCTGTTCATCTCGATCAAGACGGTGGAAACCCACGTCTCCTCGGTGCTGCGCAAGCTGCAACTGTCCACGCGCCATGAGCTGACCAGATGGGCCACTGATCGTCGCTTGGTCTAGACAGTAAGGAATGTCCGAACTGGGGGAGCTGGGGGAGTTGGCGGAACTCGCGGCCGAGCATCGTGATGCCGCCACGCTGGCCGACATGGCCGGCAAGGCCCTCGTCGAGCTGCGACAAAATCCCCCCCGCATGCGCGACATCGGTGCCGAGGGTGACCGGCTGGCCCATGACCTCCTGGTGAAAGAGCTGAACCGGCTCTACCCCGACGACGACGTGCGGAGCGAAGAGGGCCTCGAGCA
>DASXKD010000227.1:0-2087 GCA_036497045.1 Streptosporangiaceae bacterium
TGGACAAGACCGCCGACGTCTGGACGGACGGCGCGCGGACGGTGACGGACCGGCTTCCCGGGCTGCCGCAGGTGGACCTGGTCCCGGCCGTGGAACGCTACTTCGACCTCGTGCAGCGGACGGTAGATATCAACCGCCGCCTCGCCGTCAGGTGGGCGGAGGCAGCGGGCACGCTGTCCGGCGTGGTCCGCGGGAAGGCTGAGTCGGCCGGTGATGTCGTCCGCGACAAGGCTGAGGCGGCCGGTGACATCGCGCGTGAGCAGGCGGTGAAGGCCGAGAAGGCCGCCCGCGAGCAGGCCGCGAAGGCCGATCAGGCCGAGAAGGAGCTGGCACGCCAGGCCCGCCAGGCCGAGCGCGAGCACGCCAGGCGTGCACACGAAAGGGCCCGCCAGCGCTACGAAGGCCTGACTAAGGCCGAGCTGAGCGACCTGCTGGTCCAGCGGGACCTGCCCAAGACCGGCAACCTCGACGAGCTCATCGAGCGCCTCGTCGAGGCAGACAGCAGGTAATGCCCACAGCCCTAAGGATGCCAGTTAGTGCCCAGCTCCATCCGGGGCGCAGAGCCGGCTGCCCGATTCGAGTGAGATGAGGCTGTCGTGGACCAGCAGCACGCCAGGGCCGGGGCCGCTGTAAGCATGCCGGGTGCCGGCTTGGGTTACCGGGATCCGTCGCTGGCCTGGCCGGTCGCTGAGCGGGCCGGTTGGCAGGAGATCGACGTCCGTGCGGTGGACACTGCGCGCCTGCTCGCCGCGGACGCGGTCCAGAAGGCAGGAAGCGGGCATCCAGGGACGGCGATGAGCCTGGCGCCGCTGGCGTATCTGCTGTTCCAGAATGTGCTGGTCCACGATCCGGCGGACGACCAGTGGCTGGGCCGGGACCGGTTCGTGCTCTCGGCCGGGCACACCAGCCTGACGCTCTACATCCAGTTGTTCCTGTCCGGGTACGGGCTGGAGATCGGGGACCTGGAGGCACTGCGCACCTGGGGGTCGAAGACTCCCGGGCACCCGGAATACCGGCACACCCGCGGCGTCGAGATCACCACCGGGCCGCTCGGTCAGGGCCTGGCGGCGGCCGTCGGAATGGCGATGGCCGCGCGCCGGGAGCGAGGGCTGCTGGACCCGGAGGCGCCGGCCGGAGAGAGCCCGTTCGACCACCATGTCTATGTCATCGCCTCCGACGGCGACATGATGGAGGGCGTCTCGAGCGAGGCCAGCTCCCTGGCCGGGCATCAGGAGCTGGGCAGCCTGATCGTGTTCTACGACCAGAACCACATTTCCATCGAGGATGACACCAGCGTCTCCTTCAGCGAGAACGTCGCCGCCCGTTACGCCGCCTACGGCTGGCATTCCCAGATCGTGGACTGGCGCCGCCAGGGCAGGTACACCGAGGACGTGGACGCCCTCCTGGACGCCATCACCACCGCCAGGCGGGAGGCCGGCCGCCCCTCGTTGATCGTGCTCAACACCATCATCGGCTGGCCGGCACCTACCAAGCAGGACACCGGCAAGGCCCACGGCGCGGCCCTCGGCTCTGACGAGGTCGCGGCGACGAAGAAGCTGCTCGGCTTCGACCCCGGGCAGTCCTTCGCCGTGGAGGAGCCGGTGCTCCGGCATGCCCGCGAAGTGGCCGGCCGGGGCCGCGCCGCACACGCCGACTGGCTGGACCGCTACGAGGCGTGGCGCCGGGCGAATCCGGGGCGGGCGGCCCTGCTGGACCGGCTCCAGGCCCGGCAGCTGCCGGAGGACTGGTCCAGGGCGCTGCCGAGCTTCGAGCCCGGCCCAACGGGCATGGCGACCCGCAAGGCAAGCGGCGCGGTCCTGTCCGCGCTGGCACACGTACTGCCGGAGCTGTGGGGCGGATCAGCGGACCTGGCTGAGAGCAACAACACCACCATGGATGAGGCAGACTCCTTCATCCCTTCCCGTCGGCAGACAAAGGAATGGCAGGGCGGCCCGTTCGGGCGGACGCTGCACTTCGGCATCCGCGAGCACGCCATGGCCGCCGCGCTGAACGGCATCGCCCTGCAGTCACTCACCCGCGCCTACGGCGGAACGTTCCTGACCTTCAGCGACTACATGCGCCCCGCG
>DASXKD010000228.1:0-6197 GCA_036497045.1 Streptosporangiaceae bacterium
CCCCGGACAACCGCCCCGCCAAACCCCCCCGCGCCACCAGCGTCGACGGCAAACCCGCAGGCCGGAACTTCATCACCGCAAACCGCGCGCCCGGCCAGGCGCCGCGGATGGTCGCACTCTGTGTCACAGTCCTCTGCAGTCCCAGCCTCGAAGGAATTACCGGCTGGTGTCCATGGCAGCCTCGGTGCGCGTCTCGCCGTCGGGACGCGCTGTCACACCTCAGCATCCGCGCAAGCGGTTGCCAGGGCATCACCCAGTGTGGGTGTTCTGCCCCGGCGCGGGGGCTTGTATAGTTCGGCATGGTCACGGTCGTGTGACGTTCACTTCCGCATGGTTGCCGGTCATGTCCCATTCACTCGGTCGCCGGTCACGCGACATTCACTCAGAAGTCAGTCCCGGGTCACCCTCGGCTGGGTGATGCCCCGAGCGCCGCCGTGAAGCACGCTTGACACACGTGCGTACCAGCGGACTGCGAGGCATAACCCAGTGCGATCACAGACCTACGAGATCACCTTCTTGGGTCAGGCGGGCAGCACGCTATCGGCAGAGTTCGATGACTGCGAGATCACCGTTGGCCCGGGCACCACGACCCTTCGTGCAGACCTGCCAGACCAGGGGGCCCTCTCGGGCCTCATGGAACGGATCAGCGGCCTCGGGCTCAAGGTAGTTGACGTGAGCCTCGTGGCGTTGCCCCCAGACGGTGCCTGATCTCGTGCAGATCACGGCCCTAAGGCCGTCGTAGGCGGGCACGGTGCATGCCATTGCCGCCGCCTCATCGGCGGAACCGTACGGCCTAGGGGCCTACCTGGCCGTCTTCGCGCTGATGGTGCTGTCGTTCGCGGGAGTGCCAGCAGTCGGGGCGGCCGTGGTGGCCTGGGGTGCCGTACTGGCCAGCCAGGGCAAGCTCAATGTCTTCTGGGTGCTGACCGTGGCGGCGCTTGGCGCCGAGGTGGGCGGCATCGCCGGTTACGAGATCGGCGACCGGTGGGGCCGCAGGCTGCTGGAACGGCCGGGCCTGTGGCAGGAGCGGCGGCGGCGCGCCATCGCCAGGGCGGAGGCGGTCTACGCGAAATGGGGCCGTCTCGCGGTGTTCTTCACCTCCACCATTATCTCCGGCATTCTGCGAATGAAGTACTCCCAATTCCTGGTATGGAATTTTGTCGTCGGTGCCGTATTCGTGCTGTCGGTGGGACCGGCCGCGTACGGCGTCGGCAAGGCCTCGGCCAGCCAGCAGGATGCGGGCAGCCTGAGTGCGCTCCTCGCCGGGCTGGCGGTCGCGGCGGGGTGCGCCATGCTCGCGTTGCGGTACTACCGCCGCCGCAGGGCCCACAGGTTGCCGGGCGGTGTCAGTTCTCCCGAGGTCAGCGGGGAATCACGGTGACGTGCGCTGTCAGAGTGCACCGCCGCTGCGTCACGCATGAATATCGGCTCAGCCAGCCGGCGGCGCAGCGATGTCACTGGGCTCGCCGGTGACTGCGGGCCAGTCCGCCCCGGTCTGGCGGCGGAATGCATTCACGGCCGCTTCGATGGTGGGAAAGAAATGGCCCGGGTCGATCGTGCGGGTCAGCCCGTAGCGTTCGATCTTTCTCCGCACCGGGTCTTTTAGTTCCGCGAATACCAGCGAAATGCCCTCGGCGTTCAGTGCCTCGTCCAGGTCCTCCAGCATGTCGGAGGCGGTAGTGTCCACGTCCGTCACCGGCTCGGCCGCGATGAGGATCCAGCGGGGCGCCCGCTCGGCGGCGGCGAACCGCCTGACCTCGTCGCGGAACGTCGTGGCGTTGGCGAAGAACAGCGGGGCGTCGAACCGGTAGATCACCAGGCCGGGGAGCTGGCTGGCATCGGGGTAGGAGTGGATGTCGTGGTAGCCGGCCAGTCCTTCCACCCGCCCGAGCACCGTGTCATAGGGCCACCACGACCGCCGGAACACGTTGAGAATCGACAGGCCGACGGCGATGGCGATCCCGGGCAGGACGCCGAGCAGGGCGACGCCGAGGAAGGCCGCGATGGCCAGGAGGAACTCCGCCTTGCGCTGGCGCCACAGCCGCACGGTTCCCGGGATGTCGGCGAGGGACAGCGAGGCGGTGATCACCACCGCCGCCAGGGCGGGCTGCGGGAGATTGCGGAACAGGCCAGGGATCAGCACGATCATGAGGGTGATCAGGACGGCGCCGGTGATGCCGGTGAGCTGGGTCTTGGCGCCGGACCGCTCCGCCACCGCGGTCCGCGACCCGCTCGTGCTGACCGGGAACCCCTGGAACAGGCCGGCGGCCAGGTTCGCTACGCCGATCCCGATCATCTCGCCGTTGCCGTCCACCTCCTGCCCGGTACGGGCGGCGAACGCCGAGGAGGTGGAGATCGTATCGGCGAGGGAGACCACGGCGATTCCCAGCGCCCCGGCGGCCAGCGGCCCGAGATCTTCCAGGCGCACCGAAGGAACGGTGAGCGGCGGGAAACCCTTGGGCAGCACCCCGACCAGGCTGACACCGTGGTCGGCGAGGCCGAAGACCGTCGTCGCGGCGATCGCGAGCACGACCATGATGAGCACCGCGGGCACCTTGGGCAGCCAGCGCTGCAGCACCAGGATCAGCACGATTCCTGCGATGCCCACCGCGGCCGCGGCGGCGACCGCCTCACCGTGCGCGAGCCCGCGGACAAAGGCGGTGAACTCGCTGATCAGGCCCTCGGCGTCGATCTTGAACCCGAACAGCTTGGGCAATTGCCCGACCAGGATGGTCAGCGCCAGGCCGTTCATGTAGCCGATCATCGTCGGCTTGGAGATCAGGTCGGCGATGAAGCCGAGCTTCCCTACCGCTGCCACGATCATGATGGCCGCGACCATGATGGCGAGCAGCGACGCCAGCGCGACCGCGCGCTTGGGGTCGCCCTTGGCGGCGATCAGCGGCAGGATCGTGGCGGCGATCATCGGGCCGAGCGAGGAGTCCGGGCCCAGCACCAGGATGCGCGACGGGCCGAACACCGCGTAGCCGAGCAGGCACATGATGGACGTGTACAGGCCCGTGATGGGCGGCAGGCCCGCCAGTTCCGCGTAGGCCATGCCCTGCGGTACCAGCAGGGTCGTGAGCACGACCCCCGCCACGATGTCCTTGGCCAGCCACTCACGGTGGAACGGCGAAAGGCTCAGCCCGCGTGCCAGCTTGAACATTTGCCGTTAGCGTGCCCTGTAGCCAGGCTCCGCGTCATCACCCTTCGACGGGTGACCGTGGGCGTCACCACGGGTAACCGTAAGGTGTCTTGAGAGTGACGGTGGAGCGTCGCAGCGTTAGCCGGCAGCCGATCCGCAGGTCACCCGCGGCCGGGTGATGTGCGGCACTCGCCAGTACCGGATTATGGCAATGTGCACAGGTCCCCTGGCCCTGAGGCGACCCGTTCGCAACGCTGGCTGGCGCGGCTGAGCTTGGTGCTCGCATGCCTGGCGGTCGTCATCGTCGTGGCCTTTGCCGGGCTGGCCAGCCTCGCGATGGTGGCTGTTGGCGTCGTGGGCGCGGCGGTGACCCTGGCCGCGGCGTACCTCTTCCTGTCCCGGCGGGGTGTGGTGCGCTGGGTGTCGCTGGCGGTCTTTGTGCTTACCCCGATCGCCGTGATCGTCGCCCACGCGTTCGCCGGCCTGCTGTGGATCGCGATCCTGGCGGCCGCGGTATGGCTGCTCGCGGGCGTGACGGCGCGGCTGGCTCTGGCCGGGGACGTAAGTACGCACTGGCGCATGCCCGAATATCCGGCTCAGCCGCCCGCCGCCCATCCGTTCTTGATCATGAACCCTAAGTCGGGCGGGGGGAAGGTTGGCCGGTTTGACCTGAAGCGCAAGGCTGAGGGCCTGGGCGCGGAGGTCTTTCTGATGGACGGCCCGGAAGAAGTCGACGTTGCCGCGGTGGCACGGGACGCGGTCGCCCGGGGCGCGGACTTGCTCGGCGTCGCCGGCGGCGACGGCACCCAGGCCCTGGTGGCTGGCGTGGCCGCACAGCATGGCATCCCGTTCGTGGTGATCACCGCCGGTACCCGGAATCACTTTGCGCTCGATCTCGGGCTGGACCGCGAGGATCCTGCGGCGAGCCTTGACGCGCTGTCCGATGGCGTCGAACTGCACGTCGACCTGGGGGAGATCGGCGGCCAGACGTTCGTCAACAACGCCTCCTTCGGCGCCTACGCCGAAGTCGTGCAGACCCCGGCGTACCGCGGCGACAAGTTGAGGACGACACTGGAGCTGCTCCCGGACCTGCTGCAAGGTCATGAGGGAGCACGCCTGGAGGCACGAGCCGACGGCACGCGGATCGAGGCGCCACAGGCGCTGCTGGTGGCCAACAACCCGTACGGCATGGGGGACGTGGCGGGCCTCGGCCGCCGCGCCCGGCTGGACGAAGGCATTCTCGGCGTGGTCGGCGTCAATGTCGGCAGCGCGGCCCAGGCCGTCAGCCTGCTCCGGGGCGCCCATGCCACCGGACTGAGCGTGCTGACGACACGGCAGATCGAGGTCACCGCCGATGCGCCGCAGATCCCGGTGGGCATCGACGGCGAAGCCGTCCGCCTGCCCACGCCGGTGCAATGCACCGTTCGCCCCGGCGCGCTCCGCGTCTGGGTGCCGCGGCACCGGCCGGGAGTCCCGCGGCCCAAGCCGGAGATGAACTGGCCCCGGCTGCGGCAACTCGCGCTGGGCTCGCGGTGATGGCGGCAGGAGTGACCCGTCAGAGCAGGCGCAGTTCGAGCGCACGCTCGATGGCCTGCGAGCGGGATGTCGCCCCGAGCTTGTGGTAGATGGACCGCAGGTGGGTTTTCACCGTGTTGCGCGAGATGTAGAGGGTGTCTGCCATCTGCAGATAGGTGCTGCCCGGCAGAAGTTCGAGTATGCGCTGCTCTGCGGCGGTCAGCGGCTCGGCGAGCACGTGCCCGGGCTGGAAAGCGCTCGGCTGAGCGGCCCGGACCTCGCGGGCGGCAGCGGTCACCTGGTCGACAAAGGGGTCTGCCTGCCGCCCAGCGGCGTGCTCGATGAGGTAGCCGGTCACCTGCGGTGCGGTCGTCACGACGGTGTGGATGAAGCCCTCGCCGCGGGCGGAGTGCAGGACGCTGCCGAGGGTACTGGGGGCCATGGGGTCGCCACGCTCGATCGCCGTGCCGGCCAGCAGCAGCTCACGCACCAGGGCGCGGCGCGGCGTCAGGTCGCCCAGTGACGGCGATTGCAAGTGTTGCCGTGCCGCGTGATGATCGCCTGCGGCAAGCGCGATCCTGGCCAGCAGGATCGCGCGCCGTGCGGCGGGGAGCCTGGTGGCCAGCTTGGCGGGAGAGCGCAGGTCGCCGAGGGACAGGCGGAGCAGTGCTTCGGCTTCGTCGGCGCGGGACAGCAGCGGTGATCTGGTGCCGGGGAGGATGGCGCGGGCTGAGTCGACCGTGGCCAGCGCCTGGCTGATCTGCCCCCGGGCGGCCCAGATCGCGCCCCGGTCGAGCAGGGCCAGGAACTCGAAGATGGGGCGCTGCCGCTCCGTGATGGAAATGGCTTGTTCGGTGAGGTGCTCGGCGGTGTCGAGGTCGCGGCGTTCCAGGGCGAGGCCGGCCAGCGTGCGAAGGTAGTCCACGGCGAAGAAATGCTGTTCGAATCCCAGCCGCCGGGCGTCGTCGGCGGCGGTATGGGCAGCGGCACTGGCGTCGGCGAGGTGGCCGGCCTCGCACCAGGCCCATGCCCGGACGCCGGGCAGCAGCACGAGCCTGGCCGGCTCGGTGAGCGTGGGTATCGCAAGAGCCGCGTCCACCTCACGCTCCACCGCCTTGACGTCTTCCAGGCTGGCATACAGGCGCATCATGACCAGCGGGACAGTGGCATCCCACTCGTCGGCAGGCTGTGTCTGCTCCTGGATGGCGCGCGCCCGCCCGGCCGCGCCCTCGGCGGCGGTCACCTGGCCGGTCAGGCCGTAGTAGAAGCACTGCATCGCCGCCAGGCGGCCGGCGAGTTTGGGTTCCAGCGGGGCATCCTCGGTGATCTCGGCGAGCTTGTCGAGGTAGTCGCCCGCGTGGGCGGTGTCGCCGTGGGTCAGCAGGTCGGCGGTGACGGTCAGGAGTTGGTCGGGGTGGTTGGTGAGGGTGGTGGGGGTGATCATGGACAGGTCGAGGGCGCCGGGTGGGTGTGGGTTTTGCAGGAAGTCGGTGATGACGCGGTCTTGCATGAGGTCCAGGGCGCGGTTGACTTGGCGGGC
>DASXKD010000229.1:0-1974 GCA_036497045.1 Streptosporangiaceae bacterium
CTCACCTGGGCGGGCTGAACATCGACGCCCGCGAGGCGCGGGCCATCAGGCGGGTGAAGATCCTGGGCTGCGGGTCGGCCTTCTACGCCGGGCAGGTCGGCGCGCAGCTCATCGAGGAACTCGCCCGGATACCGGCGGACGCCGAGGCCGCCTCCGAGTTCAGATACCGCAACCCGGTGGTCGAGGCGGACACGCTGTACATCGCGGTGAGCCAGTCCGGCGAGACCCACGACACTCTGGCCGCGGTCAGGGAACTGAAGCGCAAGGGCGGTCGCGTGATCGGCGTGGTCAACGCGGTCGGCAGCGCCATCGCCCGGGAGTGCGAGGGCGGCGTGTACCTGCACGCGGGCCCGGAGATCTCGGTTACCTCGACCAAGACCTTCACCGCTACTTGCGTGGTGTTCTCGCTGCTTGGCCTGCACCTCGGGCGGATCCACGACCTGTCTCCGGCGGACGGCGCCCGCGTCGTGGCCGGGCTGCACGCGCTGCCCGGGCATCTCAGCCAGATCCTCGCCGGGGAGGAGCGGATCGCCGAGCTGGCCAAGGACTTCACCGGCTACCAGGGCATGTTCTTCGTCGGCCGGGTCCGGGGGTGGCCGATCGCTCGGGAGGGTGCGCAGAAGCTGAAGGAGGTCTCCTATCTGCATGCGGAGGCCTACCCGGCGAGCGAGCTCAAGCACGGGCCGCTCGCGCTGGTCGGCCCCGACCTGCCGACCGTCGCGATCGTGCCCGACGACGAACTGCGCGATAAGAACATCTCCACGCTGGGCGAGATCAAGGCGCGCCGTGGCCGGATACTCGTGGTTGGCCATGGCACGCTGGATGCAAGGCTCGCCGACGACATGGTGGAGGTGCCCAAGAACGAGCCCGAGCTGGACCCGATCCTGCTGTCGGTGCCGCTGCAACTGCTCGCCTACCACGCGGCGGTCGCGCTCGGGAATGACGTCGACAAGCCCCGCAACCTGGCCAAGAGCGTGACCGTGGAGTGAACTGACCGGTGGCATCCCCCGAGCCGGCGACGTCCCCCCGCCCGGGGGCATCCCCCGGGCCCGCCGCCCTGCCCGCGGCGCTTGATGCCGCCCTGGACGCCTTCCGGCACCACATCGAGGCCGAACGGGGACTGTCCCGGCACACCGTCCGGGCCTACCTCGGTGACATCGCGGCGATGCTGGGGCATGCCGCCGCCGCCGGAGCCACCGGCCCGGCGGATCTCAGCGTCGGGACCCTGCGGGCCTGGCTGGCCGAGCAGCACGGCCGCGGCCAGTCCCGTGCCACCCTGGCCAGGCGCGCCGCCGCGGCCAGGGCCTTCACCGCCTTCGCCCATACCCGCGGCCTGATGCCGTCCGACCCCGGGCCGCTGCTCGGCATGCCGCGGATCCCCCGCCGGCTTCCCGAGGTGCTCCGGCAGGACCAGGTGGCCGCGGTGCTGGCGGCGGCAGCAACCGGCCCATCCGGGGGTTCCGGCCAAGATGGCCAGGACGAGGCGCTGGCCCTGCGGGATTCCGCGATCCTCGAACTCCTCTACGCGACGGGCATCCGGGTCAGCGAACTTTGCGGCCTGGACCTCGGTGACCTGGACGAGGAACGGCGCACGGTGCGGGTGCTCGGCAAGGGCAACAGGGAACGGACGGTGCCCGCCGGGATCCCGGCGGTCAAGGCCGTGACCGCCTGGGCGCGGTCCGGGCGGCCCGTCCTGGTCACGCCGGGCAGCGGCCATGCGCTGTTCCTCGGTGCGCGCGGCCGGCGCGTCGACCCGCGGACCGCGCGCCGCGTGGTTCACGCCTGCCTGGCCGCGGTGCCCGGCACGCCCGATTTGGGCCCGCACGGCCTGCGCCACGCGGCCGCGACGCATCTGCTCGAAGGCGGCGCCGACCTGCGCAGCGTGCAGGAGATCCTCGGCCACGCGTCGCTGACCAGCACACAGATCTACACGCACGTCTCCATCGAGCGGCTGCAGTCGGCATACCGGCAGGC
>DASXKD010000230.1:0-2674 GCA_036497045.1 Streptosporangiaceae bacterium
GAGCCCGCCCTGGTGGCCAAGCAGGTCACGACCCTCGACGTGCTCTCGGAGGGCCGGGCGGGCCTCGGCATCGGCGCGGCCTGGAACGTGGAGGAGTCCGAGGGGCTGGGGTTCCGCTTCCCGCCGGTCGCCGAGCGCTTCGAGCGGCTGGAGGAGACGATCCAGATCTGCCTGCAAATGTGGTCGGACTCCGAGGCGCCGTTCGACGGCAAGCACTACCACCTCGGCCGGACCCTGAACTCGCCGCAGAGCCTGCAGCGGCCGCGCCCGTACCTGATGATCGGCGGCGGCGGGGAGAAGAAGACCCTGCGGCTCGTCGCCAAGTACGCCGACGCCTGCAACATCTCCGCGAGCCCCGCGGCCGGCCACAAGCTGGACGTGCTCAGGCAGCACTGCGAGGACGTCGGCCGGGACTACGAACAGGTCGAGAAGACGACCATGATCATCATCGACCCGGCCACGACCAGCGACGACATCGTCCGCACCGCCTCGGGCCTGCGTGACCTCGGGTTCACCGCGGCCTACATCGCCGCGAAAGGCATCACCGAGCCCGCCAGGGTCATCGACCTGCTGGCCGCGGCGCTGCCCGAACTCGGGTGAGCTAGCTCCGGCTGCTGCCCGGGACGTAACGAACCGGCATGTCACGCCGTTCCACGTTTCAGACGGCTGTGACGGGAAAGACCGGTGTGCAATTTGCGGCGGTATGGGGAGAGAAGCCTGTACAGCAGCTCAGCGTACGAATGTGAGGTACTGCGATGGACACTTCCGATAGCCCGCGCACCCGGCCCGCGAGCACGGACACCGCGGAGCCGCACGAGCCCCGGCCGTACGTGCAGCAGCCCGGCGGCGGCCCGCGGACCGGTCCCATGAGGAGGATGCCGCGGTTCACCCCCAGCCACGACCCCGCGTCCGCCGGCTACGACCCGGCCGTGAACGCCCCCGCGCCGCCGCTCCCCCAGCGTCCTCCCGCCAGGCCCGCGCCGCCCGCGGGCGCGGGCTGGGCTCCCGTGCCGCCGCCGGCCGTCGCGCGGGGCGCGCGACCGGAGCCCGTGCGCGCCGTCATCGGCGACGAGATCCGGATCCCGTTCATCTGGTGCGAGTTCGGGACCTGCGATGCGACGTACACCCACCCCGACGCGCTCGGCGAGCGTGACCTGCGCGCCAGGGCGCTGGCCGCGGGATGGCGCTACGACGCGCTCGGGCGGCGCGCCTGCCCGGGCTGCGCGCAGCACGACCCGACGTTCTGGACCGCCCGCCCGCCGGCGCCCGTCGCCGTGGACTGGCGCCGCGCGGGCTGACCGAGGCTGGGGGTCGGCGGCCGGGGACGGGTCATGCGCGCCCCGCTACCCTGGGTTTGTCCGTGGTAACTCCAGAGTCTGAGGCAGGACGCATGGCCAAGGCCGATCTTCCGTCGTGGGTGGAGCCGGAGCTCGCCACCCTGACCAGGGACCGTTTCTCCGACCCGGACTGGGTGTACGAGCGGAAGCTGGACGGCGAACGCTGCCTGGCCTTCTGCGGGCCAGACGGGGTCCGGCTGATGAGCCGGAACAAGCGGGACATCACCAGCACGTTCCCGGAAGTCGCCGATGCCCTGGCCGCCCAGCGGGAGGACGCCGGCCACGGTGGCCTGGTGCTCGACGGGGAGATGGTGGCCTTCGACGGCACGCAGACCAGGTTCGAGCGGCTGCAGCACCGGCTCGGCCTCGTCCATCCTGACCCGGAACTGCTGCGTTCCGTGCCCGTGGTGTACCACATGTTCGACGTGATGTACTCCGACGGCGAGGACACCCGGCCGCGGCCGCTCCTCGAGCGCAAGGAAATTCTGGCCCGCGCGGTCAGCTACCGTGACCCGCTGCGGTACACCGAGCACCGCGTAGGCGACGGCAAGGCCTTCTACGCGCAGGCCTGCCACGACGGCTGGGAAGGGCTGATCGCCAAGCTGGCCAGCGCCCCGTACGTGAGCGGGCGCAACAAGAACTGGCTGAAGTTCAAGTGCGAGAGCGGCCAGGAACTCGTGGTCGGCGGCTTCACCGACCCGCAGCGTTCCCGGGTCGGATTCGGCGCGCTGCTGCTCGGCTACTACAACCCTGACGGCGAGCTGGTCTACGCCGGAAAGGTCGGCACGGGGTTCGACACCGAGACCCTGCGCAGCCTGCGGGACAGGCTGGGCGCGCTGGAGCAGGACAGCACGCCGTTCCAGCAGGGCCCGCCGGTGCGGGAACGGGGTGCGCACTGGGTCAGGCCGGAGCTCGTCGCCCAGGTCGGCTTCAGCGAGTGGACCGACGCGGGCGAGCTCCGCCACCCGCGGTTCCAGGGGCTGCGCGATGACAAGGCGGCGCGCGAAGTGGTGCGCGAAGTGCCGTCAGGTTCCTAGGTTCCTTATCGCGGGAGGCGGCGGCGGCGCCTGGCCATCCCTGCCCAGGGGTCGCTGCGGCGCTCCAGTTCTGCTGCGATCGTGCGCATCGTGAACTGGCCCGGGTTCAGGGTGGCGTCCTCGACTTCGGACCAGTGCAACGGCGTCGATACGTGGGCGCCGGGACGGCCGCGCACCGAGTACGGGGCGACGACGGTTTGCGCGTAGGCGTTGCGCATGATGTCCAGGTACAGCCGGTGGCCGCGCTGCTCCTTGCGCGGCTCCACGGTCAGCTCATCGGGGAACCGGCTGGCCAGCCGG
>DASXKD010000231.1:0-6415 GCA_036497045.1 Streptosporangiaceae bacterium
CCGCCGACGGCCTGACCTGGCAGGACGGTGTCTCAGCGGGCGGCGGGCCTGGCAGGTCGCTGGTAACGCAAATAAACGCCGTGACCGCGGGGAACGGGACGCTCACCGGTGCCGGGTTCGCCGTGAGCACCACGGCCGAGCACCCGGTCCTCTGGCACGCGCGCTACCGCTGAGGGGCTAAGCCGGGCCGAACACGTCCTCGCGGCGGTGCTCCAGGCTCGGCAGCGTGGCCCGGACCTGCTTGGTCAGCGCGCTGTCCAGGTCGGATACCGCGAGCCCGGGGAACGGCCCTAGGTCGGCGCGGACCGTGCCCATCGGGTCGACCATCATGCTGCGGCCGACCCCGGTGGGGGCGCGGGTGGGCGGCGCGGAATGGTCGGGCACCTGGCAGGCCGCTGCCACCCAGACGGTGTTCTCGATCGCGCGGGCGCGCACCAGGGTAACCCAGTGCTCCTCCTTGAACAGGCCGGTGGCCCACGCGGCGGGCAGCACGATCAGTTCGGCTCCGCGCACCGCCAGCGCCCTGGCGAGCTCGGGGAACCTGACGTCGTAGCAGGTCATGATGCCGACCCTGACCCCGCACAAGTCCACAACCACGGGTTGCGCGCCCGGCGCGACCACGGCGGACTCCTGCTCGCCGAGCGCGTCGTACAGGTGGATCTTGCGGTAGGCCGCAACGCGCGCGCCCGTGGCGTCGTAACCGACCACGGTGTTGTACACACGCCCGTCGGGCGCTGGCTCGAACACCCCGGCCACCAGCGCCACCCCGGTGCCCCGTGCGGCCCGCGCCAGGCCGCTGCCGAACGGCCCGTCCAGCGGCTCGGCGATGGCGGGCAGGTCACTGCCGAACCTGGCCAGCGTGGCCTCGGGGAACACCGCGAGATCCGCACCGCGCCCGGCCGCGTCGGCGAGGGCTTCCCGCACCCGGTCCAGGTTGACCGCGGGATCGGGGCTGACCGGCAACTGGCACAAAGCGACACGCATGCCCGCAGCGTACGTCATGGTGCCCAAGGTCACATGGGGCGCCGCGGCATGATGTCATGGCCGGGTGAAGCGACCATTGCTGAATGCCCGGCTCGCCGGGATGGGGACCACGATCTTCGCCGAGATGTCCGCGCTTGCCGTCACCACCGGGGCTGTCAACCTCGGCCAGGGCTTCCCCGACGTCGACGGCCCCCGTGAGATCGCCGAGGCCGCTGCGGAGGCGATCAGGGCGGGCCGGGGCAACCAGTACCCGCCCGGGGCCGGCGTCCCCGAGCTGCGGCAAGCGATCGCCGCGCACCAGAAGCGGTTCTACGGCTTCGACCTGGACCCGGACAGCCAGGTGCTGGTCACCGTCGGCGCGACCGAGGCCATCGCGGCGGCGCTGCTCGCGCTGCTCGAACCGGGCGACGAGGCCATCGCGTTCGAGCCGTACTACGACTCCTACGCGGCCTCGGTGGCGATGGCGGGCGCGACCCGGGTGCCGGTCACCCTCCGGCCGCCGTACTTCCGGCCCGACCTCGACGCGCTGCGCGCCGCGATCACCCCGCGCACCCGGGTGATCCTGCTGAACACCCCGCACAACCCGACCGGCGTGGTGTTCACGCTGGACGAACTGGCCCGGGTTGCCGAGCTTGCCTGCGAGCATGACCTGCTTGTCGTCTCCGATGAGGTGTACGAGCACATGGTGTTCGACGGCACGCACCTGCCCATCGCGTCGCTGCCCGGTATGGCCGAGCGCACGGTCAGCATCAGTTCCGCGGCCAAGACCTTCTCGTTCACCGGCTGGAAGGTCGGCTGGGTGACCGGGAGCCCGGAGATCGTGACCGCGGTCCGTACCGTCAAGCAGTTCCTCACCTACGTGTCCAGCGGGCCGTTCCAGTACGCGATCGCCCAGGGACTCGCGCTGCCGGACAGCTACTACGCCTCCGTGGCCGGTGACCTGCGGCCCAAGCGGGACTTCTTCTGCGACGGCCTGGCCGCGGCCGGGTTCGAGGTGTACCGGCCCGCAGGGACGTTCTTCGTCACCACCGACGTGCGCCCGCTCGGCTACGCCGACGGCGTGCGGTTCTGCAAGGAACTGCCGCACCGGGCCGGGGTCGTGGCCATCCCAAGCTCGGTGTTCTACGACAACGTCGAGGCGGCCCGGTCCCAGGTGCGGTTCGCGTTCTGCAAGAAGCGGGAGGTCCTGGCCGAGGCGCTGGCGCGGCTGGAGGCGGTCCGTCCGGCCGGGCGGCAGGGCCACTAGCTCGGCGCACGGCCCATGACGCAGACTGGGGGCATGCGACCTGCCGGGCTTCACCATGTCTCGATCAACGTCCGCGATGTGTCCGCAGCAAGGGACTTCTACATCGGAGTCCTAGGCCTGACCGAGCGCGCCGACCGGCCCGACTTCAGCTTCGACGGGGCCTGGCTGGACGCCGGCAGCCAGCAGATACACCTCATCAAGGCGGACGTGCCGCCGGACAGGGGCCAGCACTTCGCCCTGGCCGTCACCGATTTGGACGGCGCGGTCGCCGAACTGCGCGGGCGCGGCCTGCGCGTCACCGACCCGGCCCCGGTCGGCACCGGGCGCCAGTCGTTCCTGTACGACCCGGCCGGCAACCGCATCGAGCTGCAGGAGCCCGGCGGTGCTGGCCCGGGGGAGCGACCCCCCTGGAACCCCCCGGTGGCCTGAGGCCCTCGCGACTGCGTCGCGGCGGCCTCGGCCGTGTTAACGCCGGCTCACTCGCTCAGCTTCAGCGCGGTTTTCGGGCATGACTGCACGGCATACCGGACCTCTGCCGCCAGTTCCGGCGGCACCTCGCCGTCGGTGATGTGCAGTTCGTCGTCGTCATCCAGGCGGAAGACCCGCGGCACCAGGCCCGCGCACACGCCGTTGGCCTCACACAGGTCGCGGTCGACGGTCACTTTCATGCTGGTCATTCTCCTCGCGCGCGGGACTGCGCCCGTGCCGGGGCGGTGGCAGGGCAGGATCGGACCATGACCGACACCCGTACCCTGCCCGGTGAACCGCCCGCCATGCCCGACGAGTTGCGCCGCGGGGCGGAGGCGGCGCGCGGCTTCATGCCGCCCGCCGAGGGCTTGGCCCTGTACCGGGCGGCGGCCGCCTACGCTCCCGCCGGGCCGGTGCTGGAGGTCGGCACCTATTGCGGCAAGTCCACGATCTACCTTGCGTGTGCCGCCCGGCAGGCGGGCCAGGCCGTCATCACGGTGGATCACCATCACGGCTCGGAGGAGAACCAGCCCGGCTGGGAGTACCACGACACCAGCCTGGTGGACCCACGGACCGGCCGGCTGGACACCCTGCCGCACTTCCGCGCCACCCTGGCCGGGCTGGGCCTGGACGAGGATGTGATCGCGATCGTGGGCCGGTCGGCGGACGTGGCGCGGCTGTGGCAGGCGCCCCTCGGGATGCTGTTCATCGACGGCGGGCACACCGAAGCGGCCGCCCAGTCCGACTACGAGGGCTGGGCACCCCGGGTGGCGCCCGGCGGCGCGCTCGCGATCCACGACGTCTTCCCGGATCCGGCCGACGGCGGGCAGGCGCCGTACCACGTCTACCGCAGGGCGCTGGCTTCCGGCGGGTTCACCGAGGTAGCCGTCGAGGGCTCGCTGCGGCTTCTCGAACGAACCGGCGAGGGAATTTAGCCGAACGACGGACCATCCAGCCCCGCCGTCCGGTCACCTCAGTCAAATCCGGGGAGCCCCGCCCATGACGGCGATGATCATGGAAATGTGGCCCTTGGGGGTGGCGTGCCAATCCCAAACACCCCCCGCAGCCCTGAGTTCCAGGATCACGGGACTCTGTTCATCGCATGTATGTACAGAATCACTTGAACATGGAAATGGCGCACCTGGGTGGGTCAAATCCCCATTATCACGAACGGGCTGGGGTGCCGGGGTGGTCGGTCAGCGTGTGGTGATGGCGCAGCCGCAGTTGCCGGGGCCGGGCGCGGGTGCCGTGGGGGTACCGGGGCCGGGCGCGGGTGCCGTGGCGGTGCCGGCGTCCTTGGCACGGAACAGGCCGTTGCCCCCTGAGGTGCCCGACAGCGCGTCCGCGGCGAGGATCACCGCCGCCGAGGTGTAGCCGCTGCGCTCGTTCGGGAAGTGCTTGCGGTTGGCGAACTGCCACCCGGTCCAGTAGCCGCCGTCGGGATCCCGCAGGAACTGGATCTCGGCGAACATCTCCCTGGCCCTGGGCTGGTCCCCGACCGCGTCCAGGGCCAGGACAAGCTCGCAGGTTTCCGCCCCGGTAACCCAGGGCTCGTCACGCACGCAGCGGACGCCGAGGCCGGGCACCACGAAATCCGGCCAGCCCGCGGCCAGCCAAGCGGTGGCGCCCGTCCCGCGTACCGAGCCACCGAGCACCGGGTAGTACCAGTCCATCGAGAACCTGGACTTGTCCGCGAACGCCTCCGGGTGGCAGGCGACCACGTGGGCGAGGCGGCCGGCGGCGAGTTCCCAGTCCGGCTGCGGCTCGCCCATGAAGTCGGCCAGGGCCGCCGCGCAGCGCAGGCTCTGGTAGATGCTGGAGCAGCCGGTCAGCAGGGCGTAACTGGCCGGGACCCCGCCGGGGCCGCGCTGCCAGATGATCTCTCCGCGCGGCGTCTGCAGGCCCAGGGTGAACTCGATCGCCCGGTACACCGCGGGCCACAGCCGCGCCACGAACCCGGCGTCCCCGGTCACCAGGTACTCGTGCCAGACACCCACGGCCACGTACGCGGCGTGGTTGCTCTCGCCCACGTCATCGCTGACCTGCCCATCGGGCCCGGTCCGCCGTGCCCAGGAGCCGTCGGCGCGCTGCGTGGCCAGCAGCCAGTCGTAGGCCCGCCGGGCCGGGCCACGCAGCCCGCACACGGAAAGGGCCATGGCGCATTCGACGTGGTTCCACGCGTCCACCAGGCCGTCCGGCCAGCCGATCGCCCCGGACTCCTGCTGCCCGGCGGCGATGATCTCGCCGGTGGCACGTATCTCCGCCTCGGTCAGGATCCCGGGCACGGCCGGGACGGAGCCGGTCACGGGCGTTGCGTATGGCATCAAATGCCCTGCGCCGAACCGGGCCAGATGCTCACCCACGGGCATGCGCTGGCGCGGGCTCGGTCTTGCCCGCGGCGGACAAGGGAGCGGCGGGCAGCGGGGCGCCGGGCGGCTTGTGCGCATACAGCACGATGCTCTTGCCGATGAGCGGGTTGAGGGCCTGCTCGGCGAGCCTGGTCACCGGCGGGTGCTTCATGATGTCCCAGACCAGCAGCCGGTGGTAGGCCTGGGCCAGCAGGTGGCCGTCCCGGTGCACGCCGACCGCGCACTTCAGCCACCAGTAGGGCGAGTGCAGGCCGTGCGCGTGATGGTGGCCGCCCACCTCGAACCCGGCCACGCGCAGCTTGGCCTCCAGTTCTGGCCTGGTGTAGATGCGGACATGGCCGCCCGGCGTGTTGTGGTAGTCGTCAGACAGCCGCCAGCAGATACGTTCAGGCAGCCAGGCGGGCACGGTCACCGCGAGCAGCCCGCCTGGCCGCAGTACCCGGGCGATCTCGCCGAGCGCGCGCTGGTCAAGCGGAATGTGTTCGAGCACCTCCGCCGCGATCACCCGGTCGAAGGAGCCGTCACCGAACGGCATGGCCGTGGCGTCGCCGCGTACCGGCTGCGCCCGCGCCGTCAGCGGCACCTCGCCGGCCTCCGCCATGGCCGCGGTCATGGCGGAGACCTGCTGAAGTTCGCCGTGATCCGCGTCGAAGGCGACGACGTCGGCGCCGCGCCGGTAGGCCTCGAACGCGTGCCGCCCGGCGCCGCAGCCCAGATCGAGCAGCCGGTTGCCCGGCCCGACGGGGAACCGCCGGAAGTCCACGGTCAGCAGTGCCCGGCTCCCTTCAGCGAGGTGCGGCCCGCGGGCGCCGGCCCGCCGGGACGCGCAGCGGGCAGCGCCGCGCCGCGGCGGGCGGCGATCGCCCGTTCGTACTCGGCAACGGTGGCCTGGGCGACAGCGGGCCAGGCGAATCGTTCCTGGACCCGGCCCCAGGCGGCCTCGCCAAGCCGGGCGCGCCGCTGCGGCGAGTCGAGCAGGTCGCGCAGCGCGGCGGCCAGTTCCTCCGGGTCACCCGGCTGGACCATGACCGCGGTGTCACCCACCACCTCGGGCAGCGCCCCGGTACGGCTGACGATCAGCGGCGTGCCCGACGCCATGTGCTCGACGGCGGGCAGCGAGAACCCCTCGTACAGCGAGGGCACCACCGCGACCTGGGCGCTGGCGGCAAGCTCGGCAAGCTCGGCGTCGCTGATGCCGTGCGCGAATCGCACCTTGTCGCCGAGCGCCAGTTCGGCGACGAGCTTCTCCGTAGGGCCGCCCGGCCCTGGCCTGCCCACCACGACGAGGTGCACGTCCCGCTCGGTGGCCAGCTTGGCGAACGCCCGCAGCAGCGTCGCCACGCCCTTG
>DASXKD010000232.1:0-9622 GCA_036497045.1 Streptosporangiaceae bacterium
CTCCAGCTCCATGGAGGAGATCCATTCGCCGCCCGACTTGATGACGTCCTTGGCCCGGTCGGTCAGCGTCACGTAACCGAGCGGGTCGATGGTCCCGACGTCGCCGGTGCGCAGCCAGCCGTCGTGGAACTTCTCCGGGTCATCGTCGCCGTAGTAGGAACCGGTCACCCACGGACCGCGCACCTCCACCTCGCCCACGGCCTTGCCGTCGCGCGCCAGGACGGTGCCGCCGTCGCCGACCAGCCGCGCCTCCACCGCGCACACCAGGCGGCCCTGGGTGTCCCGGTAGGCCCAGGACTGGTCGGCCGGGGTGCCGGCCGGCGGGCGCGCCACGCTGCCGATCGGCGAGGTTTCCGTCATCCCCCACGCCTGGAGGATGTACACGCCGAGTTCCTTCTCGAACGCTTCCATGAGCGCGTGCGGCACGGCGGAACCGCCGCACGCGACCAGGCGGAGCGAGGAGATGTCGCCGCCGTGCTGGCGGATGTGCTGCAGCAGGCCGCCCCAGATGGTCGGCACCGCGCCCGCCAAGGTCGGGCGCTCCGTCTCGATCAGCTTGACCAGTGGCTCCGGCTGGAGGAACCGGTCCGGCATGATCAGGTCCGCGCCCGACAAGACCGCCGCGTAGGGCAGGCCCCACGCGTTGGCGTGGAACATCGGGACCACGGGCAGCACCCGGTCGCTCTCGCATAGGCCCAGGGTGTTGCCCATACAGACGCCCATCGAGTGCAGGTAGGCCGACCGGTGGCTGTACACGACGCCCTTGGGCATGCCGGTGGTGCCGCTGGTGTAGCACATGGCGGCCGCCGACCGCTCGTCCGGATCCGCCCAGGCGAAGGACCCGGGCATCCCGGCCAGCAGTGCCTCGTACGAGTGCACCTCGCGGCCCGGGCCCGCGAGCTTGGCCGCATAGTCGGCCAGCGATTCGGCCGGGCCGGTCACCAGAATGTGCCGGATCGTCGTGGCATGGTCGAGCACCTGCGCCAGCAGCGGGACGATCGACTCATCCACGATGACGGCGTAGTCCTCCGCGTGGTTCGCGATGTAGCCGAGCTGGGCGGGGTCGAGCCGCAGGTTGAGGGTGTGCAGCACCGCGCCCATGGACGGGATGGCGAGGTAGGCCTCCAGGTGCTGGGAGTTGTTCCACATCAGGGTGGCCACGCGCTGGTCGCCGTCCACGCCGAGGCCGCGCAGCGCACCGGCGAGCTTCGCGGCGCGCGCCCCGGTCTCCCCATAGCTTTGGCTCCGCGACGAGTCGCCGGTCCAGGTGCGGACCTCACGATCGGCAAAGGCGGAGGTGCCGTAACGCATCAGCGCTGTCACCGTCAGCGGAACGTCCATCATCGTGCTGCGCACGGTCACCTCCCTGGATCAGCGCACCGGCATCTGCCCGCGCCGGGCGCCACCACTTCTTGTGGGGATCGTGCCATGACTGAGCGGTAACGTCATCTTTTCAGTGGCTCGGCGTCGATCCGGAGTTTGGCCGCGGCGCGGGGACCCGTGCTTTTGACCGTGCCGTGGCTGATGCCGAGCGCCGGGGCCACCTCGGCTTCGCTCATGTCCTCGCGGTCGCGCAGCAGGCCTTTCTCCGGCTTTCTAAGGCTTTCTAGGGTTGACCGGAGAGCGGGCAATACTTCGCGAGAGTTCCGCGGCGCCCATCGGCCTCACGCGGGCTGGGCCCGGAGGAACTTGCCGAAGTGCGGCACGGTGAAAGCGATAAGCCCACGCTCGGAACTGTAGATAAGCCCCTTCTTGATGAGGCCGTCCCGGGACGGGGAAAGACTCGACGGCTTGCGGCCGAGTTCGTCGGCGACCTGAGCGGTCGGCACCGGATCGTCACCCAGCATCGCCATGGCCCGCATGTACTCACGTTCGGCCGGGGTGGCGCGGTCATAACGGCTGCCGAAGAAGCCCACCGCCAGTTCGGACTCGGCCTGCGGGCCGGCCACCGTGACGTCCCCCTCGGTGACCGGGCTTGCCGCCGCCGCGTCCCAGGTCACCTTGCCGTAAGCCTGGACGAAGTAGGGGTAGCCGTCGGCCGCCTCGTAGAGGGCGTCCAGCGCTGCCTGAGTGAAGTCCGCGCCTTCCCTCCTGGCGGGAGCGATCAGCGCCTGGTCGGCGGCGGCCCGGTCCAGGCGGTCGATCGGCACATAGCGGAACAGCCGTTCGGAGTAGCTTTTGCTCGCCGACAGCACCGCGGGCAGGTGCGGCAGGCCCGCGCCGACCACGATCAGTGGTCCTGCGGTCTGCGACAGTTCGTGGGTGGCGGCGCACAGCGCGGACACATCCACCGGCGGCACGTCCTGCATCTCGTCGATGAACAGGGCGATGCCCACGGCCAGGTCGGTCGCCACGGACGCGGCGTCTGCGAACAACTCGGTGAGGTCGATCTCCAGGTCACCTGAGTCGGCGCGGCCGCGCGCCGCGGGAACGTCGATGCCCAGGTGCGGGGTGAACGAGCCCTTCGGGGCCTTGGGGTCGCGGGAGGCGAACGCCTTGAGCACGCCGAGGAAATGCTCGATCCGATCGGGCGCACGGTGCCGGGGCGCCAGTTCCCGCACCGCCATGTGCAGCGCGGCGGCGACCGGCCGCCGGATCGACTGCTCAGGCCGTGCCTCGATCTTCCCGGTTCCCCAGAGCCGCTGGAGTGCCATGGACCGGAACGAATTCAGCAGCACGGTCTTGCCGACCCCGCGCAATCCGGTGAGCACCATGCTGCGTTCCGGGCGGCCGCGGGCTATCCGTTCCAGCACCACTTCGAACTGGGCAAGCTCACGGTCGCGCCCGGCCAGTTCGGGGGGCCGCTGGCCAGCCCCGGGCGCATAGGGATTCCGGACCGGGTCCACGGTATGAAAGCCTATGGCGCGATCTAGCAAAATCCCGAGATTGGCTTAGAAAGCACTAGGGCGTGTTGCAACGGGCGCGTGTCGCAACGGCGCGCTCCTGAGGACTCCGCACCCCTTCACGCCACTGGGTCCGCACGCCTGACGTCCGCCAAGCATCCCGGGCAGTTGACCCGCGGAAGCTTGTCACCGGGCGGGCGGCCGGCACCCACGGCGGCCGGTGGTAAGGGGCCGGCCGCCCGCCCGGCGGTCTGTAAAAGACCTAATGAAGCAGGCGCATCGTGTTCACCGCGTCGTCCACGTAGTACACGCCTGCGTTGTGTGGCGCCAGGACCAGGCCGAACAGGGCACCGGCACCAGGCGGGCTCCCGGAAGCGTCCAGAAGCTTCTTGGCGACCTGGTTTCCCGACGGAGTGGTCTCGACGATGAGACCGTTCGCGCCGTTGACGGTGAGCACGTCACCGTTCGGCGCGGTGATCAGGCCAAGCGGGGTGTTGAGCGCCCCGCCCTTGGTGATCATCGTGCCGGTCCCCGCACTGGTGGTGCGCCAGGTCGCACCCGGGATCGCATTGACGGCACTCACCAGGCTGTTTGCCACGTAGAGCGTGCCGTTCGGGGCGAGGCCGACGCCGGTCGCGCCGATGACCATGGCCGATGGGTCGGTCCGTTGCGGGAAGCCGGAACCGATCTTGGTGGTGTTGATCAGCCGCGGGGGCCGGGGCCCTCCGACCATCAGGTCCAGCCGCAGGACCGTGCCCCTGCGCACCACCGTGCCGCCGGCCGCCTTGGTCCCGGCCAGCACGTTGGTGACGAACAGTTGCGCGAACGGCCCGTGGCTGGACGCGGTCATGTCCCAGGGGCCGTTGATGCCGTTGCCGGCAAACGTCTCGCGGGCCCGGCCATGGTTGTCCAGAACGATCAGGCAGCCCGCGGACGAGGTGGCCGCGGAGCCGTCCTTGGTGGGCAGGCTGCCGACCACCACCCAGCCGCCGCGCAGGATCACCAGCGCGGTGGTGAGGCCCACGCCGCCCGGGCACTTGCCGGGCAGCTTGGCCGCGTTGATCTTGGCGAAGACGCTCAGTCTGCCCTTCGGAGAGACCTGGACGATCGTGGTCCCGGTCCCCTGGAGGTTCTTCGAGTTGTTGAAGTTGCTGATCAGGACGTTGCCCTTGACGAGCGAGCCTTGGCTCTTAATGACCCGGGCCATCCCGTACGGGTTGACATCCCCGTTGGCCGGGACGGTCGAGCCGATTGTCGTGAGCTTCTTGAATCCTCCGATGAAGGATCCCCCGGTCCCCGCCTGTGCAGCGGGCGCGACCGCGAACAGCGCGGTAGCCGCAGCCCCTGCCAAGGCGGTAGACGCCAGGGCAATCCTGCCTGTGATCCCCACGGGCCTCTCCCCATTCCACGGTTGGTTGGGTCCCTTCAAGCACGGGAGGTGAGCGGCCCGGAAACCGCATGACGTCGCGTGCCCTCTCCGGCCGTCCACGCGCACCATGCCCACTGACTGTTCACGGACGGCAGGGGGATCAGGTTCAACTCTTCGTGACCAAAGTCGGGCGCGCATCGGCAGCCGCGCCCCCGGATCGTGACGAACCGGGACGTACGGGGCTAGAAAGCCGGGTTCAGGGCTGCCGCTGGCCGGCGTCGGGCCCCGCGGTGTTCAGCCGGGCGAGGTAGGCGTTGTAGGCGGCCAGATGCTCGTCGTCGTCGATCACGCCCTGGCTGGCCGGCGCGGGCTCCGGTTGCCCCGGCGCTCCTGACCCGCGCGCGTTCCCCGGTGCTGTGGCTGCCGTTCTGGCCTGTTCCCCGACAAGCTCCTCGAAGTTGGACCTGCGCGCCGCCTCCAGCCAGCCGCCGAGCGAGGCCCGGTCGTCCCTGGCCCACATCCAGAGCACGACCATGATGAACAGGAGCATGATGGCGTCGCCGCCGACCCACATGACCGCCCCGGCCCAGTGCAGGTCCTGGACCGGCGCCGGGGCGCCGGGCGGCCGGGGGCCGGTGAGGACGACGTCGCCCCGGTTGGCGTAGCCGAGCACGAGCCCGGTGAACGTGTCGACCGGCATGGCCACCGCGAGGACCAACAGCCTGATCGGGTACGACACCCGCCACTTGATCGGCTCGTGTCCCAACATTGGGAGGAAGAACAGGTACCCGACGATCAGGTAAAGCACGTGCTCTGCGTTATGCAATGTCTGATTTTGCAAGATCAGCCGGGACAGGCCCGTCAGGTGCGTGCCGACGATCGTGGCGCAGTACGCGGCGAGGCCAAATGGCGGCCAGGTGAGGAACGCCGCGGTGCGAGAGCGCACCGCGCGCTTCGCCCAGGAGTGCAGCGGGTTCCGGCTCGCGTGCAGCAACAGGGTGACCGGCTGGCCAACGACGAGCAGCGGCGGCGCCACCATGAGAAGCAGCAGGTGCTGGACCATGTGATCCCAGGCCAGCGCGTCGTCATACACGCCGATGCCGCTCTGCGTGGCCAGCACGACGACGGCGAGGCCGCCGAGGAACGCCGCGGTGCGCCACCACGGCCAAGGCCGCGCGGGGTGGCGGCGGGCGACGCGCCAGGCGCCCCACAGGTACCCGGCCGCGGCGACAACGACGGCGACGGTGACGACCGGGGCGAACTGCCACTGGGTGAGCACCGCGTGCCAGCCGAACGCGGACAGCATGCCACGAGCCTATCTAGCTGCCGTCGGGGAACCCGCCGCGGTGCAGCACCATCGGGTACTGGGGCAGCGTGCCCGGCCGGCGCACCGACGCGCGCCAGCCGCCGGGGGGCGGCTCAAGACCCGCGGCCAGTCGCGCCCCGGGGTCGCCCACCAGCCGCTCCAGCGCCTCCCGCAGTGCGGTGACGGCTTCACCACCGAACCGTGCCTGCCAGCGGCGCTCTGTTTCAGTGAGCCGCTCGCGACACTTGTTTTGGACACTACGGCCCCTCGGGGTCAGCGCGGCCACCTGCCATCGGCCGCCGTCCGGGGCCGGCCCGCAGACGGCGAGTCCCCGCGTGGCGAGGATGCCCATCGCCATGCTGATTCCTTCCTTGGACACGCCGGACAGGCCGGGCAGGTCACGGACCCGCACCCCGTGCTCATCGAGGACGCGGAGCACATTGGCGCTGATCGCGAGGGACACCGGGGATTCGTGCTCGAACTCGACCGCGAACGCCAGCAGCACTCGGGATAGCAGCACAGGGAGGTCCGCCCGGGGCTGAGGAGGGTCCTTGTGCTGCTCTGGTTCCGGGGCTGGCCGCCGGTGGCCCGGGCCCGGCCGCTTATGGTCCGCTGGCCGTCCGCGATCCGGGGTGCTCCACAGGCCGTGACCCAGGATCGGCAGGCAGTCGGGCAGCGCCGGGTCAAGCTGTTCCGACACCACCTGGAGCGGCTCCTTGAGCGCCGCCATGGTGTTTGTGCCAAACCGGGCCGCCCAGCGCTCCTCAATGACGCCTGTCAGCGGCTGCCATACGTGCTGTGCCCGGCAGCCGCTGGTGGTGGCGCGGACGACCCAGTCGGAGCGTGGCGGTTTGGCCCGGGTGCCGGCCGGGTCCGGGGCGACCGTTATGTATCCCCAGCGCTGCATCCCGGCAAGGTTCGTCCCGGTGCGGACGCGCTTGGCCAGTTCGCGGACGGTGATCCCGCCGTCGCCGACGAACCGCAGGCAGGTCGACCACATCGCCATCGACACCAGCCAGGGGACGGCGCCCCGGCCTTGCGTCCTGCCGTGGCCGGAGGTGCGGTGCGGCATCTGCCGTTCGAACTCGTTGTCAAACTCGATGATGAACGCCACGAGCACCTGGGAGAGGAGCGCCGACAGCGGCGGCCGCCCGGCTCCGCTGCCCATGTCAGTCATCACGCGTGCTCCTCCGTGAACCAGCGGTCCTTCGGTCAGCGCTTGCCTTTCCACCGCGATCTGCTCGGCCTGGAGCGCGGCTGGCGGCGCTGCACCGCTGGCTGAGCGCTGCCAGGACGGGTGAGCCGGAAGATCTTTCCGGACAGCTCACGGGCTGCCCGGTAGTCCTTGGCCTGCTGGGCCAGCGGCAGGGCGGCCGTGAGTGCGGCCGGACAGCACGGCAGGCAGGTGAACCGAGCTGGGTCATGACTCGCCGAGTTCGGAAAGCAGCACGGACCGCCTTTCCTCGAGGGCGGCGAGCTGAACCCGGAGCTGTTTCAGTTCGCGGTTGATCCGTGCCAGTTCGGTCCGCGCCTGCTGCTCCCGCAGGTGCCGCTCACCGTGCAGGGTCTTGGCGAGATCTTCGACCTCGCTGCGGAGCAGCCGCAGCCACGGGTTCCCGTGCATCGCTGCGGGCCGATACTGCAGCTTGCCCGCATCGATCGCCGCGAAGATCTCATCCTGCGTCAGGCCGTACTCTGAGCGAGCCGTCTTGTCGCTCAGCGTCGCGCCCTTGCGGGCCCATTCTCTGTCATGAAATTCCATCACCCTCCAGGGTGGCACTCCGGCCAGCGCGCGTACGCACTTACCGGCCGAGGAGTTCGCACGACGGTCTGATTGATCTAACATCAGCTGCCGTGGCTCTGAACCGGATGAACCGCGACGAATTCTTCGCCAAGCTCGCCGACCTGGGAGTTCGTGCGGGAGCGGCACGGCTTCGCCCGGTTCGCCACGGTCGCCGCGACGCAGCTGCCCAGGTGGGAGTCGGCGTACGGCTGGTCCCGCAGCGGGTGGGGCAAGCTGGCCGAGAAGGAGACCTCGCTCGCCAGGGTGCTCGCAAGGACGCTGCGCGCTCCGGATGCGTGGACCGCGTTCGCGGACCGTTACCTCGACGCGCTGGACCAGATCGCCCGCACCGAGGCCGCCAAGCCCGCGTCCCGGCCCTCCTACAGTTACCCGGATTCGGACTACCGCCGCAGCGATCGGGCCCGCGACCTCGCGGAATGGCATTCGCTGCTGCTAGAGCGCCTGGCAGGGTCGGAGGCCGGGGACAGGCTGGACCGGCTCGCCGGGCATCCAGCTCTCGGCGGACCCGAGCTCACCTTTGTCCAGGCGCGACTGGCCCAGCTACGGGGGGACACCGACGCCGCCCGCACGCTCACGGAGGCGTGCCTGGGCAGGCTGCCAGGTCATGACGGGTTCGCCGACTTCGCCGTGCAGATCGGAGCGGAACTGCCCGCATCCACCAGGGACAAGCTCACCGAGCGGGCAAGACGGCCAGCCGCCACCGCACCCGGCTGACCGCAGGCCGAATCGCGGCCGATCGTCAACCCGCAGTGACTGCGGACCGCAAATAGAAGACTGCCGCACAGCAATCAATAGCGCTTGTCACGGCTTGCCCCGGCGCCCGTATGACCTCCGGCATGCGTGCGCGTCGCTGATACTCAATGCCGGCGTCCCGGCCACCGAAGCTGCCCGGCGACTCGGGCACAGCGTAGCGATGCTGCTGAAGCGCTATGCCAACTCATTGACGGCCAGGAGCAAGCCGCCAAGGACCGGATCGAGCGGGCGCTGGAGGATGGCGGTGTATGAGAGGCTAGGAGCCGACGTCGGGCTGCTCAACTGGGGCCTAGCGTCGAGGCTGTGGAGCAGCCACGGACCAGCGGGCCCCTGGCTAGCCATGATCCGGGCGTTACCGCAGCTAGGAGGGTTCGCCTAGTGGCCGATGGCGGCGGTCTTGAAAACCGCTAGGGCGTTGACGCGTCCTCGTGGGTTCGAATCCCACACCCTCCGCAATTAGCAGCGATAAAGCGGCCTGGCCTGCACGCATCCTACTGGCGATCTTCCCGTTTTCCCGCCATGACGTGAGCGGCTGCGCGCGGCTCCTGGCAGACGTATGCGGCTGGCTGTGCCGAAGTGGTGCCGAAGCGGCGTAGCGAGATCACCGAATCGGAGATCGTCCGGATCTACCCGTACCGGGCCGACGTGCCCGATGACCTGTGGGCCAGGATGTTCGAGAATGCGATCGACAACATCGGCATCCTGGTCTCAACGCTCATCGTGCAGACGCGGCCTCGGCGCGATCTGCGCGGACGGCCCGCCGTCTCGCGGTCGACAGCGAGCGAGCGGTGGCTAGGGCGTGGTCGCCGAGGCCGATCGACATCCTGGTGAGGATCTCGCTGTACGAGCGCACTGGGTCGCGGCCGACCGAACCGAAGAACCCGGTGAGCTCGAGCGTGGTGTGGCCGTGCACACCGGACCAGACAGCTTCGCCGGCGGTGGTGACGTCGTCGACCTCCCATCGGGCCGCGTTGACGCAGGCGTGGATGCGACGGAGGAGCGAGACGAAGGTGGATCTAGCCGCCTCGAGGTCGGCGGGATCACCGAGCCTGAACGCAGCCAGTCCAGGACCGAACATCACCCCGTACAGGTGGGGTTCGCGCAGAGCGAAGCGGCGGTAGCTCCAGAGGTAGGTCATCCAGTCGGCGACGGCATCGTCGGTGACCGCGCCGCGGTCCAGCTCGGTTCCGAAATCGGCGAACCCGCGGCGCATCACCTGCCGGGTCAGTTCGTCCATCCCGCCGAAGTGGGTGTAGACGACCATCGTCGACGTGCCCAGCTCGCGGGCCAGGCGCCGAGCCGACACGGCGCCCTCGGTGGCAAGCAGCTGCGCGGCGGTGTTGATGATCTTGTCGCGCAGATGAGGGTCGGCAGACCGGGGCGGCACGCTCGACAGTATATCCATAACACCGTCATTGACATCGGCACATGACAGTGTTATGCATAACACTGTCATGTAACGGTGCCGACAGGAAAGAGGACACGAGATGGCCACCAACAAGGAAATCATCGAAAACGCCTATGCGAGCTTCGCGACGGGCGACGTT
>DASXKD010000233.1:0-3558 GCA_036497045.1 Streptosporangiaceae bacterium
ACCATGTGAGCTGGGGTTACTACGTGCAGAAGGGCAGCCAGCCGGACTGCGCCAACTCCTCGGCGCTCGCCTGCTCCCCGGTCCAGCAGCGGTCCTCCACCCCGGGGATCTGGAACCCTCTGCCGCTGTTCGAGGACGTGCAGCAGGACCACCAGCTCGGCAACATCCGCAGCCTGCCCGCCTACTTCGCCGCGGCCAAAGCGGGCACGCTGCCGCAGGTGAGCTGGATCACCCCGTCCCAGCTCGACAGCGAGCACCCGCCCGCGAGCATCCACCAGGGCCAGGCCTACGTCACCGCCGTCATCAACGCCGCGATGAAGAGCCCGGACTGGAAGTCCACCGCCATCTTCCTCTCCTGGGACGACTGGGGCGGCTTCTACGACCACGTGGCGCCGCCGCACATCGACCACAACGGCTACGGGCTGCGCGTCCCGGGGATCATCATCTCCCCCTACGCCAAGAAGGGCGTCATCGACCATCAGACGCTCAGCAGCGACGCCTTCCTGAAGTTCATCGAGGACGACTTCCTCGGCGGCGCCCGGCTCAACCCGAAGACCGACGGGCGCCCCGATCCCCGTCCCGACGTGCGGGAAAACGCGCCACAACTCGGCAACCTGGTCAACGACTTCAACTTCAACCAGCCACCACGGCCGCCGTTCTTGCTGCCAACCAACCCGCCGACCGACTCTCCCTCGGTCCCGCCCTTCTTCGGCAGGTCGAAGCCCTGCATGGGCTGCACCGCGCTGCCGCCGGTGTACTTCTCGCCGGCGAACGGGGCCGGCCATCGCGGGCACCGGCACCGCGGGCTGTTTGGCGGATAGCCCGGCTCAGGCGGCCAGGCCGGCCAGGGCGTCCCGGATCCGGCGGGCGTACTGCGCGGCCTCCTCCTCGCTCGCATAGCGCTGCCGCGGCCAGAAGAACCCGCGCAGCCCGTCCCCCTTGGTCCGCGGCACCACGTGCACATGCAGATGGGGCACGCTCTGGCTGACCACGTTATTCAGGGCCACGAACGTTCCCTGCGCGCCGAGCCCGGCCGGCACCGCCACCGACAGCAGCCGCACCCGCTCGAACAGCGGCCCGACATCGGCGGGCGGCAGGTCGGCCAGCGTCACGTAGTGCTGCCGCGGCACGACCAGGACATGCCCCTTGAACACCGGCCGGGCGTCGAGAAACGCCACCGTGGCCGAATCCTCGAACACGATGTGCGCGGGCACCTCGCCCGCCACGATCCGGCAGAACACACAGTCGGTCACGCATCCACCTTTTCCGGACCGAACCGTCGGCCGCGAGGATGAGGGCAGCGTACCCGCGAGGATGACGCCACCGCGGCCGCCCCGATCTACCCTGGACACGTGTCTGCCCTGTATGCCTGGCTGCGCCGCCACCCGATGCTGGTGGACGGCCTGCTCGCGGCCGCGCTGGTATTCGCCGGGGTGGGGGCGACATTCGGCAAGGGCATGTTCCTTGGCGTCCCGCTGTCGCTCGGGCTCGCGGTGCCGGTGGTGTTCCGCCGCAGGTACCCGGTCATCGCCTTCTACACCGCCATCGCCGCCGGCGGGCTCCAGGTCGCGCTGGACGTCCGGCCCTCCGCCACCGACGTGGCCATCCTCATCCTGCTGTACACGTTGGCCGCCTACACCCGGCGGCGCACCTCGATCTGGGGACTGGCCGTCTGCCTGGCCGGCTCGATGGTGGGCATTCTCCGCTGGATCAGCCTGATCAACCACGGCCTGCTGGAATGGCTGACGGTCGGCGCGATGCTGTTCGCCGGGCCGACCCTGCTGGCCTGGGTGCTTGGCGACTCGATGCGCTACCGCCGCGCGTACTACGCGAGCCTGGAGGACCGGGCCGCCCGGCTGGAAGCCGAACGGGACGCCCAGTCGCGGATCGCCGTCGCGGCCGAGCGGGCCAGGATCGCCCGCGAACTGCACGACGTGATCGCCCATAACGTCAGCGTCATGGTGGTGCAGGCCGACGGTGCCTCGTACACGCTCGACAACGATCCGGCCCGGGCCAGGGAGGCACTCGCCGCCATCTCCGCCACCGGGCGCCAGGCCCTGGCCGAGATGCGCCGGCTGCTCGGCGTGCTGCGGCGGGAGGAGGACGGCGCCAGCTCCGAGCGGGCGCCCCAGCCGGGCATCGGCGAGCTGGGCGAACTGCTGGACCAGGCGCGCGGCGCGGGGCTGCCGGTGTCGTTCACCGTCGAGGGTGACCCGCAGCCACTGCCCGGCGGCGTCGCGCTGGCCGCTTACCGGATCGTGCAGGAGTCCCTCACCAACACCCGCAAGCACGCGGGCCCGGTTGCCTCGGCGTCGGTCCTGCTCCGGTACTCGCCGGACCGGGTGGCGCTGACGATCAGCGACGACGGCTTGGGCGACCTGGGCGGCACCACGCTGGCCGGGGCACCCGGGCATGGCCTGACCGGGATGCGCGAACGAGTGGCGGTGTACGGCGGCTCGGTCACCGCGGGCCCGCGGCCCGGTGGCGGTTTCGAGGTGGTGGCCACGCTGCCGCTCCTCCCGGCACACGCGGGCGCTTCATGAGCATCCGCATCCTGCTCGTGGACGACCAGGAACTGGTGCGCGCGGGCTTCCGCATGGTGCTCGACGCCCAAGCCGACATGTCGGTGGTCGGCGAGGCCGGGGACGGCGCCGCCGCACTCGGCTTGCTGCGCGCGGTGACCGCCGATGTGGTGGTGATGGACGTGCGGATGCCGCGGCTGGACGGGATCGAGGCCACCCGGCGCATCTGCCAGGCCGGCGAGCGGCCCCGGGTGCTCATGCTGACCACGTTCGACCTCGACGAGTACGCCTACGCGGCACTCAAGGCGGGCGCCAGCGGGTTCCTGCTCAAGGATGTGCCGCCGGAGGAACTGCTGTTCGGCATCAGGGCGGTGCACTCTGGTGACGCGGTCGTTGCCCCGTCCACCACCCGGCGCCTGATCGACCGCTTCGCCCCGCTGTTCCCCGCCGGCGACGGCCCGGCACCCCCCGGCGTGGACTGCCTGACCAGCCGCGAGCGCGAGGTGCTCGCGCACGTCGCCCAGGGCCTGTCCAACGCCGAGATCGCCGGGCGGCTGTTCGTGTCCGAGGCGACGGTCAAGACCCATGTCGGCCGGGTGCTGGCCAAGCTCGGCCTCCGCGACCGGGTGCAGGCCGTGGTCTTCGCTTACGAGACCGGCCTGGTCAAGGCGCGCGGCCTCGGGTAAGCGCGCACGCCGGCCTCAGCCCGGAGGGGAATATCCCGCCCGCGCGCCGGGCGGCGTAGCCCGGAACCGCCGCCGGCTGGGCAGGCCCGCGCGGTGGCGCGGTCAGGTCTTGCCGGCGGTGGCGCGGCGCAGCGACCAGCCCAGCGCGGCGATCACCGCGACGGGCAGCAGCCACCAGGCGTTCACCGAGGCCACGTGGGCCAGCAGGGCGGTCGCGGCGAGGGCTGCCGCCACCACCGCGGCCCCGCGCCAGTCGTCGCCGATGATGAAGTCGTACCAGAACGCCCCGAACGAGCGCAGCCATCGGCTCATGCGGCACTCCCTTCCACACCGGCAGCGGTGGCCCGTTT
>DASXKD010000234.1:0-13546 GCA_036497045.1 Streptosporangiaceae bacterium
CAGCGCTCCTGCTTACGCCGGCCCCCAGGCCGTCCCCGGCGCCCAGGCCAGCCGCGGCGCCTGGCCCGACCCTCAGCTCACCGGCCACGGCGTCGAGCACGGCGGGTTCGCCGCCCGGCGCGGCGAGCACGGCCGCATCCACGCCGGTGATCATGGGCAGGCCGAGGCCGCGGGCGACGATCGCCGCGTGTGAGCTGCCCCCTCCGGCTACCGAGACCGCGCCGGCCAGGCCTTCCTCGGAGAGCTCGATCAGGTCGGCGGGGCTGACCTCGCGCCGTACCAGGATGAAGTCGCCGTCCGGGCGGGGCGGCGCCCCCACCGCGGCCAGGCGGTCCAGCACGGCCTGGCCGACCTGGCGGACGTCGCCGGCCCGCTCCGCCAGTTCGGGGACGGGCAGCCCGGCGAGCACGCTGGCTTGTGCTTCGGCTGCCGCCAGGACGGCGTCGGCGGCGCCGCTCCCCCCGGTCACCGCCGCCACCGCGGGCTCCACCAGCGCGGGATCCGCCGCGATGAGGGCGGCCACGCCGATGATGTCCGCTTCGGCATCCCGGCCGGCCACGTGGAGCCGTTCGGCCAAATCATGACGTTCGGCGGCGACGGCGGCGAAAGCCTCGCGGACCTGCTCAGCCGTCGCACCGGCGGGCGGGCCGGAATCGGCGACGTAAAGCAGGCCCGCGGCCATCCCCTCGGACACGGGCCGGCCGGTGAAGTGCGCGAGCTTGGTCATGGGGCCTGCCGCGCCGCGACGTCGCGGAGGGCGCCGAGGATCAGCGCCATCGACGCCGCGCCCGGGTCCTCGTGCCCGACGCTGCGCGGGCCCAGATAGCTGGCCCGGCCCTTGAGCGCCTGCATTGCGATGGTGGCCTGGGCGCCTTCCTGCGCGGCGGCGGCGAGCGCGGCGAGGGCACCGTCGGCCGGCGCCCCCTCCGCAACGGCCTTGGCGAGCGCGCTGACCGCCGGGGCCAGCGCGTCCACCATGGTCTTCTCGCCTTCCCGCGCCGCACCCAGCTTCTGCACCCCGGCCAGAGCCGCCTCCAGCGCCGCGGCCAGCGCGGCAAGGTCGGCGTCGGGCACGTCGCCCAGCGCCTTGCCCGCCGAGCGCAGTGCCATGCCGTACAGCGGCCCGGACGCGCCGCCCACCTTGGAGATCAGCGTCGACCCGGCCAGCGTCAGCACCGCGCCCGGCGTGGGCGGGTCCTTTTGTGCCAGGGCCGCGGTGACCGCGCCGAAGCCGCGGGCCATGTTGATGCCGTGGTCGGCATCGCCGATGGCCGCGTCGAGCTGGGTCAGGTGGTCGCGCTGCGTCTCGACGACGGCGGCGGCCGCGGTCAGCCAGTCGCGGAAGAATGCGGCGTCCATGGGCGCTCCTTTGCGGTAGATGTCTCTACCGTCCCCAGCGCAGGGCAGGCGTGTCCACCGGCGCGTCCCAGAGCTGCTCCAGCGTGTCGCTCATGCGGCACACGGTCACCGAGAAGCCCTGCATCTCCAGGCTGGTGATGTAGTTGCCGACCAGGTTCCTGGTGATCCGCGCGCCCTTGCCGGTGACGTACTTGTGCACCTCGTTGTACAGCAGGTACAGCTCGATCAGCGGGGTGCCGCCCATGCCGTTCACCATCACCAGCAGGTCGCCGGCCAGCGGCAGATCGGCGTGGACGGCGTCCATCGCGGCGGCCGCCAGCTCAGCCGCCGTGGCCAGCGGGGCGCGCCGGCGGCCCGGCTCGCCGTGGATGCCGATGCCCAGCTCGATCTCGTCGTCGCTCAGCTCGAACGTGGGCTTGCCCGCAGCGGGGATGGTGCACGAGGTCAGCGCCACACCGAAGGACCGGCTGCGCTCGTTGACCTCGGTTGCCACCGCCGCGACGTCGGCCAGCGGCGCGCCGCGTTCGGCGAGCGCCCCGGCGATTTTCTCCACGAAGACCGTGGCGCCCACGCCGCGGCGGCCCGCGGTGTACAGCGAGTCCTGGACGGCGACGTCGTCGTTGACGACCACGGAGGTGACCTCGATCCCGTCATCGGCGGCCAGTTCCGCGGCCATCTGGAAGTTCAGCACGTCGCCGGTGTAGTTCTTCACGATGTGCAGCACGCCGGCGCCGCCGTCGACCGCCTTGGTGGCGGCGAGCATCTGGTCAGGTACCGGCGAGGTGAACACCTCGCCCGGGCAGGCGGCATCCAGCATGCCCAGGCCGACGAACCCGCCATGCAGCGGCTCATGACCAGAACCGCCGCCCGACACCAGCCCGGCCTTGCCCCGGGTCGGGCCGCCCGCCCGGGTGATCACCTTGTTCTCGATGTCCACGGCCAGCGACGGATGCGCCGCGGCGACGCCGGCCAGCGCGTCGGTGACGACGGTGTCAGGGGCGTTGATGAGCTTCTTCATGACGTGCCTTCCGCGATCTTCTCGACGGTCGAGTCGGTGTCGGCCGGGGCGAGGCTGTTCAGCGCCGCCTGGCGGCGGGTAGTGGACAGCCCCAGGTAGGCGAGGCCACCGAGGAGGCCGCCGACAAGCTCTCCGATGATGTAGGCAGGTGCCTGGGCCCACGAGACGGTGCCGCCGAATGCGTTCTGCATGATCATCGCACCCAGGTAGCGGGCGGGGTTGATGGCGGCACCGGTGGCGGGGCCGAGGACGATGATGATCGCGAAGACCGAGGCGCCGATGGCCATGGGCGCCCAGCCGGGCACGGCGCGGTGGTCGATGACGCCGAAGATCGTGAATACCAGGATCGCGGTGCCGATGGCCTCGATCAGGCCGGCCCGCCCGAACCCCATCGAGGAGGAGTTGTAGGCGGTCACGCCGCCGCCGGCCGCGACGGTCGCCGCCTTGCCGAGCGTGACGAAGTAGCCGAGCGCGCCGATCAGCGCGCCGATGACCTGGGCGATCACATAGCCGGGCACCTCGCGCCAGGGGAACTTGCCGCACGCGGCCAGGGAGACGGTGACGGCCGGGTTGATGTGGCCGCCGGAGATGTGACCGATCGCGTAGACGATGCCGACGATGACGAACATGAACGCGAACGAGATCATGCCGAGTTGGGCCATCGAGAACGGGACCTTGGTGCCGGCCGCGATCACTCCGGTCGCAGCGGCGGCGCCTGCTCCGATGTAGACCAGGCAGGCAGTTCCGATAACCTCCGCAAGGAGCTTTTGCGGGGTTGTGGGTGTTGCGGCCATGCGGTTCGCCCGTCGGCCACCTCGGGGCAGGCGGCGGGCTCCTCACCTCCCTCTCGCGATGCGAGCCCAACTTATGGAATGCCATTCGGTATCGTCGAACAGCATTTCAAGGAAGATAAGACTGCGTTACGCCTACGTCAAGGGGGCAGACAAGATGAGCAGCCGTGCCAGCCCGGCCGGGCGCGGCCGCGGCCCGGCTGGCCGGCGCGCCGTGGCGCCGGGAGGCGGCGGCATCACCCCTGCGCAGCGGCGGGCGCTGGCCACGATCGGGGCCGAGCTGAGCAGGCTGATCCGCTACGACGACGAGTCCATCGTGAACGACCAGTGGCTGCGGCGCCGCTACGACAGCGGCCAATTCGCCACGGTCGGCGACGCCAGGCGGGCAACCGTGATCACCGCCTGGCACGAAGCCGGTCACGCCGTGGCCGCCGTTACCGTGGGCGCCCGGTTCCGCTCGGCCAGCATCCATGCCGGCCGGGACACCGAGGGCCGGGTGCACGGCATTCAGGGCGCTGGCGACCTGGCCTTCGTGGTGGACGCCGCCGGGCAGATCGCCGAGCAACTACGTGCCTGGTCCCTGCTCGACGACGACCGGTTGCGCGAATGGCTGCCCACCTGGCGAGGCGACGGCGGCGACGCAAAACGGTTTCGCGCGAACATCCGCCCCCGCTTCGGCACCGACGAGTTCGCCGCCTGGCGCCACGCCGAGACACTCCTCACCCCGCAACGCCTGAAGATCCGCCAGGTAGCCCGCGCCCTCCTCATCCACCCCCGCCACCTCCCCCACCAGGCAGTAGTGGCGGTTGCCGCCGACGCCTAACCCTCCGCCCGGCCCCGGCCCGGCACAAGCCGCAGCAGAGATGTCACCGATTGTTCTTCAACACATAACGAGGGTTATGTCCTGCGGCGATACCTCGTAGTTCACCTTGGTGAACGTGCGGATCGCGATCGTCGCCGAATCCTTCCCGCCCGACGTCAACGGGGTGGCCCACTGCACCCTCCGCATTGCCGAGCATCTCGTGGCCCGCGGCCACCATCCACTGGTCATCGCCCCGGCCCCGGCCCGCGGCGTACCCGGCGCGGCCGGCCCGTTCCCGTGCCCGGTGGTCCGGCTGCGCTCGATGCCCGTGCCCTGCTACCGCAACTTCCGCGTTGCCGTGCCCGGGCCCCCGCTCCGCTCCGCGGTGGCCGGCCACCGCGCCGAACTGGTCCACCTGGCCAGCCCGTTCATCCTGGGCGCCGGCCGGGCCCGGCTGCCCACGGTCGCGGTGTACCAGACCGACATGCCCGGGTACGCCCGGGTGTACGGGACGGGCCGGCTCGGCGAAGTGGCGGCGTGGGGCTGGCTGCGCCGGATCCACAATGCCGCCGACCGTACCCTCGCCCCGTCCACGGCCAGCGCCGACAGCCTGCGTGCGAACGGGGTCGAGCGGGTCTGGGTGTGGGGCCGCGGGGTGGACTCCCGGTTGTTCGGCCCCGGCAGGCGGAGCGAGCGGCTGCGCCGTGAACTGGCTCCCGGCGGCGAGGTGCTCGCCGGGTACGTCGGGCGGCTGGCCCAGGAGAAGCGCGTGGATCTGCTCGGGCAGGTCGCGGCGCTGCCCGGGGTCCGGCTGGTGGTCGTGGGCGGCGGCCCGGCTGAGGCTGCCCTGCGCCGATCCCTGCCCGGCGCGGTGTTCCTCGGCCCGAAATACGGCGGCGAACTCGCGGAGATCTACGCCAGCCTCGACATTTTCGTGCACAGCGGGACGCGGGAGACGTTCGGGCAGACGTTGCAGGAGGCCGCGGCCAGCGGGCTGCCCGTCGTCGCACCGGCCACGGGCGGGCCGCTGGACATCGTCAGCGACGGCATCACCGGTTTCCTCGTGCCGCCCGGGGCGGCGGGGCCGCTGGCCGATGCCGTGGCGCGACTGGCCGGTGATCCGGCCATGCGGGCCGCGATGGGACAGGCGGGCAGGCAGAAGGTCACCGGCCGCACCTGGCCGGTGCTCGGCGACGAACTGATCGGGCACTACGCAGAGATCCTCCGGCACCGCGGGAAGGCAGCACGATGACGACTTTCGCGGCACTCGGCGACTCGATCACGCTGGGCGTGGGCGATCCCGCGCCGGGCGGTGGCTGGCGCGGCTGGGCCGCGTTCCTGGCGGAGAGCCTGCCCGGCGGGCGGCTGGTGAACCTGGCCGCCAACGGCGCCCGGGCGGCCGACGTGGAGCGTACCCAACTGCCCCGTGCCCTGGAACTGCGCCCCGACGTGGCCAGCGTCGTCGTGGGCATCAACGACACCCTGCGGGCCGGCTTCGACGCGGCGCGCATGCAGGCCGCGCTCGCCCACGTGGCCGGCTCGCTGACCGCGGCCGGCGCGGTGGTCCTCACCATGCGGCTGCCGGATCCGGGGATGATGCTCGGCCTGCCCCCGGCGCTCGCCCGGCCCCTGGGCAGGCGGCTCCAGGTGATCAACGAGGCCATGGACCAGGTGGCGGAACAGTTCGGCACGGTGCACTTCGACGCGGCAGCGGACCTGGCCACCTACGACCGGCGGATGTGGAGCGCGGACCGGCTGCACCCGAGCGAGCGCGGCCACAGGTACATCGCCGGGTGCTTCCATGACCGGCTCGCCGCCGGTGGGCATCACCTCGGCCCGCGCCCGGGTGCCGAGCCGACCAGCCCGCCGCCGACGCGGCTCGACACCGCGGCCTGGATGGCGACCAAGGGCACCGCCTGGGTGCTGCGCCGATGCACCGACCTCGTGCCCTACCTGCTTGTCATGGCGATACGAGAATGCTGGCCGGGCCCCGGCCCGCAGCCTCCAGCGGCGCCCCGGATACCGGTGACCGCGCAACCGGCCCCCAGCCAGGAGATCGGCATGCCGGAGATCGGGCACGCGCCATGAGCGGGCGGCCGCGGCTGACCGTGTTCGGAACCGGGTACCTGGGCACGGCGCACGCCGCCTGCTTGGCCTCGCTCGGCTTCGAGGTGCTCGGCGTGGACGTCGACGCGGCACGGGCCAGCGCCCTGCAGGCCGGGACGCTGCCGTTCTACGAGCCGGGCCTGGAACCGCTGCTGCGCGCGGGGCTGCGCGGCGGCCGGCTTTCCTTCACCACGTCCTACCCGGCCGCCGCGGAGTTCGGCGACGTGCACTTCATCTGCGTGGGAACCCCGCAGCGCCCCGGCTCCGGTGGCGCGGACCTGTCCCAGTTCGAGGCGTGCTTCGCCGGGCTGGCCCCGCTGCTCCGGCGGCCCTGCCTCGTCGTGGGGAAGTCGACGGTGCCACCGGGCACGGTGTATGCCTACAGCCAGCGGCTGCCGGCCACCGCCCCGGCCGGGCCCGGCGCGGAACTGGCCTGGAACCCGGAGTTCCTCAGGGAGGGCCACGCAGTCGACGACACGCTGCGGCCGGACCGGATCGTCGCCGGTGTCTGGTCGGACCTCGCCGAGGCCGCACTGCGCGAGGTGTACGCGAAACCGCTGGCGGCGGGGATCCCCTTCCTGGTCACCGACCCCGCTACCGCCGAGATGGTGAAGGTCGCCGCGAACGCGTTCCTCGCCACCAAGATCTCGTTTATCAACGCGATGTCCGAGCTGTGCGAGGTGACCGGCGCGGACGTGCTCAGCCTGGCCGGCGCGCTCGGCCGCGATCAGCGGATCGGCGCGGGCGGGATGCGCCCCGGGCTGGGTTTCGGCGGCGGGTGCCTGCCCAAGGACATCAGGGCCCTGGCGGCAAGGGCGGCGGAACTCGGCGCGGGCGAGGCACTGGAGTTCCTGTACGAGATCGACGCGATCAACCAGCGCCGCCGTACCCGCGTCGTGGACCTGGCAAGGGAAGCGGCGGGCGGGCGGCTGGCGGGCCGCCGGGTGGGCGTGCTCGGCGTGGCGTTCAAACCGGGGTCCGACGACGTCAGGGACTCCCCCGCGCTCGAGGTGGCGGCCCGGATCCGGGCCCTGGGCGCCCGGGTGGCCGTGTTCGACCCGGCGGCCATGGACCGGGCCGGGAAGCTGCATCCGGAACTGGATTACACCGGCTCGGTGCTGGGCGCGGCCCGCGACGCCGACGCGCTGCTTGTGCTCACCGAATGGCCGGAGTTCTCCGCCGCCGATCCCGAGGTGCTGGCCAAGACGGTCGCCCGCCGGGCCGTCGTGGACGCGCGGCACGCCCTGGACGCGGAGGCATGGCGTGACTGCGGCTGGGACTACCGGGCCCCCGGCCGTCCCAGTCAGCCACCCGGCGCTCCGGATGCGCTGCCCGGCCGGACGGCCGGCGTCCGCCCACACCAGGCTGAGCTGCACGAAGCCGCGGTCAGCTTCCTGGCCGCCGCGGTCTGACCGTCCCTCGCCAGCAGGGGACACCTCCGCGCCCGCGGGAGAGTCCCACCGAACACGCAGGCCTTAGTGCTTCGTGGTCGAACAGTTAGACATCAATGGATCGTATAAGCTCGGTCTATGCGACCGGCGCGGACACCTATCGGGCTGGAACTGGCCCGGGCGGCCCGGACGGTCAGCCGTGCCTTCGACGACGCCCTGGCCGAGGCGGGCGGCTCGCTGCCGGTGTGGCTGGTCCTGCTCAACCTGAAAACCCGGCAGGTGTCCAGCCAGCGCGAACTGGCCGAGGCGGTGGGGGTGCGAGAGGCCACCCTCACCCACCATCTGAACGCCATGGTCAGCCAGGGCCTGGTTACCCGGGCCCGCGATCCGGCCAACCGGCGCATCCACATCGTGGAACTGACCCCCGCGGGCGAGGCTGCCTTTGTCCGTCTGGCGGAAGCGGCGACCACCTTCGACCGCCGGCTCCGCGGCGGCCTGAGCGACGCCGACCTCGACGGTCTGGCAACGGTGCTGGGCCGGCTGGCCGCAAACGTGGCGGGCGGGCAAGGCCCGGCCGGCCCCTGGCCGTCCTGAGCCGCCCCAGGGCGCGGGGAGCCGCCCCTGTTGATCCGGAGCCGCGCTGGCATACGCTTCGGGCCAGCGGCGGGGACGGCCTCCGCTGGCGTTCCGCGCGGGAGCGGCCATGGATCTGTTCGACCTGTCCGGGAAGACCGCCGTCGTCACCGGGGGCAGTCGCGGCATCGGGCTTATGATCGCCCGCGGCCTGCTGCAGGCCGGGGCACGGGTATACATCAGCTCGCGGAAGGCCGATGCCTGCACCGAGGCGGTGAAGGTGCTTTCCGAGCACGGCCCCGTCCATGCCATTCCCGCTGACCTGTCGGCGGAGCCGGAGTGCCTGCGGCTGGCCGCCGAGGTCGGTGAGCGCGAACGGGCCGTGAACGTCCTGGTCAACAACGCCGGTGCCACCTGGGGCGCGCCGCTGGCGGACTACCCGGCCACGTCCTGGGACAAGGTGGTCGATCTCAACCTGAAGGCACCATTCTTCCTGACCAGGGCGTTTCTGCCGCTGCTTGAGGCCGCCGGAACGGATGAGGACCCAGCCCGGATCATCAACATCGGGAGCATCGACGGCCTGCGGGTACCGCCGTTTCCGACGTACGCCTACTCGGCCAGCAAGGCCGGGCTGCACCACCTGACCCGGGTGCTCGCACGCGAACTCGGCCCACGGCGGATCACCGTCAACGCCGTGGCCCCGGGGCCGTTTGAGTCCAAGATGATGGCCGCCACCCTCGAGACACTGGGAGACGCGATCGCCGACGCGGCTCCGCTGAGGCGGATCGGCCGGCCCGACGACATGGCGGGCGTTGCGATCTACCTGGCCTCGCGGGCGGGCGCCTACGTCACCGGCGCCGTCATCCCGGTAGACGGCGGCATCGGCACCACCGTCTGAGGCCGCCGCCGCTGCCCCGGCTCGTGTGCTGCCCGCGCTGGCGGACGCGTTCGGCGCCACGTTCTGGGTCGCGCTTGGCCTCACCGCGGCCTCGCTCGCCGCGGCGCTCGCACTGCCCGGGCGCCCCGCCGCGCGGCAGCCGGCCGTACCGCAGGCCCGGCAGAACCCGGAGCCGGCCACCGCAAGCCGGTCAACCAATTCGGTGAGCACCCAGTGAAGTGATCTCAGCGAATTTCATGTGATGTAGCCGTGCTCGTCATGGGTGAGGACGAGGGCGGCGCGGGTGATGTCGCTGATCTTGCTGGGGCTGGCGGTGATGTGCTGGAGGGTGTGCCAGCGCTGGTTGAGCAGGGCGAACCCGCGTCCGCCCAGGCAGCGCAGGGATCGCTGGATGGCGTTGCGGGTGCGGGTGTCAATATCGAGCTCCCGGCCGTCAGCAGGCTGTTTGACCGGTATGTGGATGCCTATTCCGGCGCCGTCGTAGCCGTGGTCGGCCAGGGTGGGCAGTCCGGTGGCGGCGGCGTAGTAGAGGGCGGGCAGAGGCTAACAGCCCCCAAACGCCCCCGCTGATGCTCGCCGGGGCCGTCAGTTGATGTCGAACTCGTTGCCCTCGGGGTCCCTGAGCGCGACCGCGTAGTGGTCAAGGCCCTCCTCGAGTTCCTCACTCAGGTCGCTGAGCAGCGTGGCGCCGAGGTCGCACAGCCGCCTGGCCTCGGCGTCCACGCGCTTCTTGCGGGTCTCGATCGGGAGGTCCCGCCCGCCGCTGGCGTGGATGTCGAGGTGGAGGCGGTTGCTGACGGTCTTGCGGTCGGGCACGACCTGGATCCAGATGCGAGGTCCGGCGCCATCCGGATCGATGATGCAGTCCGTGCCCCGGCCGAGCCAGGACTCGGGCAGCCCGATGTCGCGCCGCCAGTCGTCCCAGGTGACAAAGCCGGCCGGCGGCGGCTCCAGCACATAGCCCAGGGCCTCGGCCCAGAAGCGGGCCAGCGCCTCGGGGTGGCCGATGCAGTTGATGACGAGCTGGTATCGGACAGCCATGGGTCTCCTCTAGTCAGGCCGCGGCCTCGCAGGACGGCCCGGCAAGTATGCCGGGCGCCTACGACAGTCCGGCGCGGCCGGAGCGGGACGATAGGCGATCACGTGGAGCCTCCGGGCAGCCTGGCCCCGGTGAGTGTCCGTGAAGTGGTCTCACCCAGACGCGGTGACGGACTCCTCGAGCAGATACGTGCGCAGTGACTCGATGTTCTGGGCGGATCTGGACAGGTCCCACCAGACGATGACGGTGCGCATTATGATCCTCCCTCATCGGTTCTGACCCGTGGCAGAGGGCGTCCCGAAGGCAGGCCGAGCGGAGCCGAGGAGACCTCGCGGACGGTGACGGCGCGGGCGAGGTCCCGTGCCGTCGCCAGGTCCGGGCTGCCCGCCGTGCCGCCCGGCGCGCGGGTGGACGCGGCACCCACGGCACAGCCGAGTGCCACCGCCGCGGGCAGGTCCAGCCCGCCGAGCAGCCCGGCGATGACGCCGGCATTGAAGCAGTCGCCGGCCCCGGTGGCGTCGGTCACCTTGACCGGGGGCGGCTCGGCCAGGTAGCGGCGGGCCCCATCGGCGCACAGCGCGCCGCGCTCGCCGAGCTTGACCACCAGCGCCGGCCCGGCCGCGGTCAGTGCGGCCACCGCCCGCTCCAGATCCGGCGCACCGGCCAGTAGCAGCGCCTCCGCCTCGTTGGGCAGCAGCAGCCCGATGTGCCCGAGCGCCTCGGTGAGCCGCGGGTCCGCCCAGCGCTGCGCCGGGTCCCAGTTGGTGTCCAGTGAGGTGCTGGCCCCGGCGGCCCGGGCCACGTCCAGGAGGGTGGCCAGCCCGGGCCCCAGCGTGTCTGCCACCAGGAAGTAGGAGCTGACATGGACGTGCCGGGCGCGCACCAACAGCGAGGACGGCACGTCGCGCGCGGTCAGCGAGGACAGCGCCCCGGTCGCGGTAAGGATCGCCCGGTCGGTGCCGGCCGACAGCGCCACGGTCATCCCGGTGGGCACGTCCGGCCGCACCGCCACGGAAGCGGTGTCGACCCCCTCGGCGGCCAGTTGCCCGAGCATGAACCGGCCCGCCGGGTCGTCGCCGACCGCCGCGGCCAGCGCCACCCGCAGCCCAAGCCGCGCCGCGGCGACCGCGGTGATCGAGGCGGACCCGCCGATCTCCAGCGAAATGCCGTCCACCAGCTTCTCCTGCTGGCCGAACGCGGGGGTGACGTCGCCGCCGACCACCATCACGTCGGGATTGCAGTCCCCGATGACCAGCAGGTCCAGCGTGCCGGCCCGTGGACCGCTCCCCGCCGGGCCGCGCTCAGGCGGTGACAACCTTGACCCCGGCGTCGGCGAGCCTGGCGGCCTCGGCGGGTGCGATACCGGTATCGGTGACCAGGATGTCCACCTCGGCGGCCGTGCAGATCCTGGCGAACGCACGGCGGCCCACCTTGGAGCTGTCCGCGGCCACCACGACCTGGGCCGCGCGCTCGGCCATCAGCCGGTTGATGCTCGCCTCGCCCTCGTGGTGCGCCGTGGCCCCGGCCACCGCGTCGATCCCGTCCACCCCGAGGAACGCAATGTCCAGGGTGACCTGCTCAAGGACGCCAGTGGCCAGCGGGCCGGTCAGCTCGTAGGACTGCGGCCGGGCCACCCCGCCGGTCGCCACGATCTTGATGTGCTGGCGGACGGCCAGCTCGGTGGCGATGTTCAGCGCGTTGGTGACGATGGTGAGACCGGGCGACGGGGCGCCGGAGTTCAGGTCGGCGCGCACGGCGAGCGCCCGGGCGACCTCGGTGGTGGTGGTGCCACCGTTGAGGCCGGCGATCTGGCCGGGCAGGACCAGCGCGGCGGCCACGGCCGCGATGCGATGCTTCTCCGTGGGATGGCGTTCGGTCTTGTACCGCAGCGGCAGGTCGTAGGTGACCCCCTTGGCGACCGCGCCGCCCCGGATCCGGGTGAGCATCTGCTGGCGGGCCAGCTCGTCGAAGTCGCGCCGTACGGTGGCCGCCGACACGCCGAGCACCTGCGCGGCGCGCTCCACCTGCAGCTGGCCGTCGGCCGCCAGCAGTTCCAGCAGCTCGTTCCAGCGGCGATAACGGCTCACCAATGCCCCGCTCCCGGATCGTCCTGCAAGATCTTACCGTCCCTACTCTGATCATTCCTGCTCAATATCGAGCAATACCGATCAGCACGCCGCGCCAAGAATCCCGAGCAGCCGGGTCACCTCGGCGGTCACGGCGTCCCTGGCGGCCGCGCCGTACCGCCTCGGGTCCACCAGCGCCGGTTCGGCCGCCAGGCAGGCGCGGACCGCGCCGGTGTAGGCCTTGTTGAGCTGCGTCGCCACGTTGATCTTCGTCATGCCCGCGGCGACCGCCGCGGCGAGCCCGGCGTCGGGCACCCCGGAGGAGCCGTGCAGCACCAGCGGCACGGGCACGGCCAGGTGGATCGCCGCGATCAGGTCCTCATCGAGCACCGCGTCCCTGGTGAGCATCGCGTGCGAACTGCCGACCGCCACCGCCAGCGCGTCCACGCCGGTGGCGGCGGCATACCTGGCGGCGTCACCAGGCGGCGTCCGGGCCCGGGCGTCGTGCACCCCGTCCTTGCCGCCGATCTCGCCGATCTCGGCTTCGACCCACACCCCGCGCTCGTGGCACCACCGGGTCACCTCCGCCGTGGCCGCCACGTTCTGCTCGTACGGCGCCGCGGACGCGTCGTACATGACCGAACCCATGCCCACGGCCACCGCGGCCCGCACCAGATCCTCGCCCGTGGCATGGTCCAGGTGCACCGAGACCGGCACGGCCGCGGACCCCGCCAGCGCGAGCGCGGCCAGTGCGATCGGTTCCAGTGCCCCGTGGTAGGCCACGGAGTTCTGGCTGATCGCCAGCACCACCGGTGCCCCGGCCGCCTCCGCCCCGGCGATGACCGCCTCGGCGTGCTCGATCCCGATGATGTTGAATGCGCCAACGCCGCGGCCCGTGGCACTGGCGGGGCCGACGATCTCGGCCATGCCGACGGCCGGCATCAGCGGTCCGCCCACTCGGTGACCTGGGTCGCGGCCAGCGCCCGCTGGTAGTCCGCCTCGGCGAACTGCCCGGCGGCCGGTGCCGCGACGCTGGCGGTGCCCAGCGCCGCCGCGTGCCGCAGCCGTTCTGCCCACGGCCGGCCGAGCACCAGCCCGTGCGCCAGCCCGGCGACCACGGCGTCACCGGCCCCGGTCGGGTTGCCCGTCACCTGGGCCGGCGGCGCCGCGTGCCACGTCCCCTCGCCGGTGACCGCGAGCAGCCCGTCGCCGCCGAGCGACACCACCACCGCGCGCGCTCCCGCGGCCCGCAACTCCGCCGCGGCCACGGCGGCCGCGGCCCGGTCAGCGAGTGGCCGGCGCACCGCGGCCTGGAGTTCGGCCAGGTTCGGCTTGACGATCGCCGGGCCCGCGGCCGCGCCCCGCCGCAGCGCCGCGCCCCCGGCGTCCAGCACCACCGGCACCGCCGCGGCGGCCGCCCGCTCGGCCAGCCCGGCGTAGCTGTCCTCAGGCAGTCCCGGCGGCAGGCTCCCGGACAGCACGACCGCGTCGCAGCCGGCCAGC
>DASXKD010000235.1:0-3137 GCA_036497045.1 Streptosporangiaceae bacterium
GAAGGTACGGCGGGGGTTGATGTCGCGGAAGATGATCCCGTACATGCAGTCGTTCAGCATCATGTCGAGGCGCTCGAGCCCGGCCAGCGCCGCGATCTCGGGCATGCACAGCCCCGAGGCGTAGTTGGTGAGCCGCACGTAGCGGCCAAGCTCGCGGGAGACGTCGTCAAGCGCGGCGCGCATCAGGCGGAAGTTCTCCCTGGTCGCGTAGGTGCCCGCGAAGCCTTCGCGGGTGGCGCCCTCGGGGACGTAGTCAAGCAGCGACTGGCCGGTGGACCGGATCACCGCGATGATGTCCGCGCCTTCCCGCGCCGCCGCCTGCGCCTGCGGGATGTCCTCGTAGATGTCGCCGGTCGCGACGATCAGGTAGATCCACGGCTTCGGCGGGTCGGCCGTGGCCTTGATCATCGCCTCGCGCTCCGCCCTCCTGGCGTCGATCCGGGCGAAGCCGTCGGACAGTGCCGCGGTCGCGGCCATCCGCGCCGCCGCGGCGTCGCCGCCCTCTGGCAGCCGGAACTTCACCTTGCCCGTGGCGGCATCGCTGGCCATCGCGGCGAGGCTGGGATAGCCGCCGGTCACCAGCGCATCCCAGGCGGGCAGGGCCACCCCGTGCTGCAGCCCGCAGCTGCCGGCCACCGCGTCCACGAGATGGTTCACCCAGGGCCTGCCGTCGTCGGGGTCGGCGCCGTCCAGGCCACCGAGGCGCAGCACCGCCCGTTCCACCGACACGGTGGTGTGCGTGCGGGCCATCTCCACGATGGGCTGGCCTGCGGCGGCAGCCAGTTCCCGTGCCTGGCGGACCATCGCGGGGTCCAGGCTGAGTACGGGCTTCGCCGTGCCGCCCGTGTGTTCGCTACCCGGCATGACCGTCACCCTTCCGCCGTCCGGCTCTCGAATATCTGCCGCACCCCGGGCTCGGCACGGACCAGGTCCAGCGCGAGGGCGGCATGCCCCGGTACATACCCGTTACCGATGAGCATGGTGATGTCGGCGGCGACCCCTTCGGCGCCGAGCGCGGCCGCGCTGAATGAGGTCGCCATCGAGAAGAAGATCACCGTGCCGCCGTCAGCGGTCGCCAGCACCGCGCCCCCTTCGCAGCCGGGGACGTCTACACACACCACGGTCACCCGGGCGGGACCGCCTGCGGCCCGGACGGATTCGGCGACCGCCGCCGGATCCCGGGCATCCGCGATCACCACCTCGTCCACCAGGCCTGACTTGGTGAGCAGGTCCGCCTCGGCCTGCGTCGGCACCAGCCCGATCACCGTCCGTGCGCCGGCCTCTCGGGCCGCCGCCGCGGACAGGCTGCCGCTCTTGCCCGCCGCGCCGAGTATCGCCACCACCGGCGGGGTACCCCCGCTCCAGGCATCCCGCACCACCCGGGCGGTCAGCGCCGGTGCCCCGCACACGTCAAGCACGGCGAGGGCCAGCGGGACCGGCATGTCCGGGGGCAGCACCGCGGCGATGGAGCGGCCGAACAGGATCGCGTGGCCGTCGCACGGTACCTGCTCGCTGCGGCCGTCCCAGCGGGCCAGCCCGTCGGCGATGACCAGCGGGGTGAGGCTGAGCGACACCAGGGTGGCGATCCGGTCGCCGGGGGCCAGGCCGAGCGGCGAGTCCGGCCCGACCTCCGCCACGACACCGGTGAGCATCCCGCCCGAGCCGGTCACCGGGTTCTGCATCTTGCCCCGCTCGGCGACGATGCCGAGCACCGCGGCGCGCATCGCGGCCGCGTGACCGCCGTCCGTGCCCACCGCGTTCCCCTTCACGGCCTCGGTGAGCTGGCGGAACGAGGCGGCGTCCAGGTTCAGCCGCTCCACCCGCACCCGGACCTCGTCCGGCCACAGGCCGGGGCTCGGATCCACTCGCCAGGCGGCCTGTGGCAGCGCGCCGGCCGGTTCGATGACGCGGTGCAGGCCCAGGGGTGAACTCGGGAAGTCTTGTCGTTGCATACTATTTTCTCACAAGGTTCTTTCGTATCCTTCGTCCATATAAGGCTATCTTCCCGTCTTCTACGCCCAGAACGGTGGTGATCCGGTGGTCGAGCAGCCGTATGTGTACCGGCGTGCTGAGCTCGCCGAGCCCGATTGGACCCGGTTCCCCGGCTGGGCGCAGGTGACTCGCGAGGAGTGGGAGTCCGCGCAGTGGCAGCGGGCCCACTGCGTGAAGAACATCAAGCAGCTCCGGCAGGTGCTCGGCACCGGGCTGGGCGAGGAGTTCTGCGCGGACACCGAGCGCGACCAGCGCGAGCGGGCGACCATGTCCATGCTGGTGCCGCCGCAGATGCTCAACACCATGGCCGCTGGCGTCGCTGCGGACGGCCCGGGGTTCACCGAGGCGTTGTACGCCGACCCGGTGCGCCGGTACATGATCCCGGTGTTCAGCGACCGCCGCTCGGACTTTCCCTCCCACCCGTACGCGAGCCGGGACTCGCTGCATGAGGCGGAGATGTGGGCGGTGGAGGGCCTCACCCACCGCTACCCGACCAAGGTGCTCGCCGAGGTGCTGCCCACCTGCCCGCAGTACTGCGGGCACTGCACGCGGATGGACCTGGTCGGCAACCCGACCCCGGTGATCACCAAGCACAAGTTCATTCTGGCCCGCGAGGACCGGCTGGATGCCATGCTCGGCTACCTCAAGGCCACGCCCGTGGTCAGGGACGTGGTGGTGTCCGGCGGGGACGTGGCCAACCTGCCCTGGCCGCGGCTCGAGGGCTTCGTGGCCGCTCTGCTGGAGATCGACAACATCCGTGACATCCGGCTGGCCAGCAAGGCGCTGATGGGGCTGCCGCAGTTCTGGCTCAGCGACGAGGTACGGGCCGGCATGGGGCGCCTCGGCGCGACGGCGCGGGAGCGGGGCGTGTCCATCGCGATCCACACCCACGTGAACGCGGCCCAGTCGATGACGCCGCTGGTGGCGAAGGCGGCCAGGGCGATGCTCGACACCGGCATCAGGGACGTGCGTAACCAGGGCGTGCTCCTGTGTGGCGTGAACGACAGCGTGGAGGCCCTGCTCGACCTGTCCTTCACACTGCTCGACGGGGCGGGCATCATGCCCTACTACTTCTACATGTGCGACATGATCCCCGGCAGCGAGCACTGGCGGATCTCCCTGGCACAGGCCCAGCACCTGCAGCA
>DASXKD010000236.1:0-13008 GCA_036497045.1 Streptosporangiaceae bacterium
CCTGGACCGGGCCGTTGTACCCGGTTTGGCTCAGGGCCGGCCCGGATCCGGGCCGGCCCCAGCCGGCGTCGATCACCCGGGGTCGTAGGCGTACGGCGCGTTGTCCGGCTTCGGCGCCTGGATCCTGGAGTGGGCCGGGGCTGCGCCCTTGGTGGAGACCGTGAGCCCGGTGTAGGTACCCGGAGTCACCGGATCGCTCCATTCGTTGGTGCCGTCGGTGGCGTAGAAGGCGAAGTCATGCTTGCCCGAGGACAGGCTGAGCGTCGCCTGGTACACCGCCCCGGTGGACGGGTTACCGGACTGGAGCGCCATCGGGTGGGAGGTCCCGTCCACCACCACGTCCACCTCGGTCGCCGGGTCCGGGCCGGTGTAGGTCGTGGAGAAGGTGAAGTTGGTGGACGCAGTGCCCGACGCCGGCGAGACCGAGGAGTCCTGCAGGTAGATCGGCGTGATGTCGATACTGTATTCCTGCTGGGTACGCAGCCCGCTGCCGTCGTCGAACTGCAACTGGAAGTAGTGCGTCCCCTGGGTCAGGTGCGACGTCGTGTACTGGTAGTGGATGCCCTTTGCGGGCGTGCCCGACGTCGCGTTCAGCGCGTGGATGTTGTTGTCGATGTTAATCTGCGCGGTGACGGGCGTCTTTCCGGCGGCTGACGTGTAGATAACGCTGAAAGTGACCGGCTGGCCAAGCTGCTGGGCCCCGGTGCCCGGCGTCAGTTTCAGCCCGGTGAGCGAGAACGGCATCACCTGCGGCCCCGTAAAAGGAGTGCTGTTCAGCGGGAGCCGCCATGAATTGGTGCCGTCGCCGAACTGGAACGTGTAGGTGTGCGGGCCTGCCGCCAGCGTGGTGCTCGCCTCCCACTCCTGCATCTTGCCGACCGTCTTCTTGAACGACATGGGAATCGTGGTGTCGCCGTCGATGACCAGGTTGTGGACCGTGGGGGTTGCGGAATTCTGGTACATGACGTCGTAGGTGAAGACCGTGCTGGGCCCGCCGGAGGCCGGGGTCACCGTCGAGGGATGCGCGCCCCCGATGGCCCCTGAGCCGACGTTGGGCACCGAGAGCACGTTGGAGTAGGGCAACTTGGCTTCGATCAGCTTGGCGTCGGGTTTCTGCGCGAAGTTGAAGTAGTCCATGAGGTCTGAGGTGCTGGCCAGGCTGTCCCGCGCGCCCAGGCTGGGCAGGTTGAAGGTTTCCTCGATGAACTTGTCGAACGAGGCGAACTCGCCCTGCTGGGAGCTGATGTAGCCGGGCTTGGCCCACGGCGAGATGACCAGCAGCGGCACCCGCGGGCCCAAGCCGATGCCGTCCACCTGCGGCGGCGGCACGTGGTCATACCAGCCGCCGAAGTCGTCCCAGGTGACGAAGATCGCCGTGGAGTTCCACTCCGAACTGTGCATGACCGCGTTGACGATCGAGGACACGAAGTTCTGGGCCGGCTGCGTCGGCTGCGGCGGGTGGTCGGACTGGGAGTCCTCGCCCGGGGTGACGAAGCTGACGTTCGGCAGGTTGCTGTTCTGCGCGTCGGTGATGATCTGGGTCGAGGAAACCTGTGGGCTGTTCTTGATGCCCTGAATGTATTGCGGCGCGTCCCATACCGGCGCGGTGCCGTAGTACTTCCAGCTCAGCCCCTTCGCCGCCGCTTCCTGGGGGATGCTGGGGATGTTGTAGCACGGCTGGCCGAAGGACTCGCCGCCGCCGGCGCCGCGGTCCAGGACCACATCGTTGGCGGGCGACAGGCAGCCGTGCACGTGGATCGTCTGGTCATTGCCGCCGGTCTGCCCCGCGATCATCGCGAGGTGGTTGGGCGTGCTGCTGGAGGCGGCGTCGGTGAAGAAGTTCTCGCCGAGCCCGTAATGCTGCGCGTACGCCCAGTAGACCGGGATGTCGCTCTGCTTGTACTGGACATGACCGAGCGGGTCGAAGCCGTCCAGTGCCCCGCCGTCGATCGCGAACAGCGCCCGCGGGCCGCTGTGGTCGATGTCGTGCGGGGCCGGATTCGAGGCGGCCGGCTCGGTCAGCGCGTAGCCCGGCCCGACGCCGGGGAAATCGCCGAAGTAATTATCGAAGGTATGATTCTCCTCCATAATCACCACGACATGCTGGATAGGATTGGACGCTGCCGCTTGTTTCGCCGTCGCGCCCGCCGCACCTGCCATTCCCGCAGCCAGTACGCTCACCACGGCGCCGGCCGCTCCCACGGCCACTGCCGCCGAATTAATCCGCCGCAATCTGCGCCTCCCGTCAGCTTTTGCGGAGTAAACTTTTAGCAGAAATGTACACATTTGTCAAATTCGCGCGAGTGGGAATAGGGTGCATTCTAGCGTCTTGCTAGCTTACATATGGCCCGAATCGGGTAGTCCGGACGGCCGAGGGCGCCGGGGACTGCGCCCATGGCGGCCACGTCGGCGAGGTTCGGTCGGTTCGACCCAGCCCCTGACCACCAGTCAACCAGCGACTTGCAGGCCTGCGGACCCAGGCCAAACGTTTCCGACTGCCGGGTCTGCCCGGACCATTACGGTAGGGTAAAGATCAAGGAATGTCCAGTATGCCCCGCTTTCGCAGGTAGCATCATCGCCGGCAGGTGGCTTTCGCTAAGCCCTCCCCGTAACCCGCGGCTGGCGACTGGCGTCTACCTACGGCCCGGCTGTTTATTCCCAACCCTGGGCGGTGGGGGTGATGCGGGCGACGCCCGCGAAGGCAACGGGCCTAGGAGGAATGAATGCGTAGACATCTATGGGCAGCTCTGCTGGTGGGGGCCGCGTCGGCGGTGTCGGTTGGCGTGAGCGCCACGCCGGCGGCCGCGGTGGTCCACACCTGGACCGTCACGCCGGGGGGGAACTTCGTGACCTCGGTCCCCGGCGCTGGTTCGGTCCTGACCGATGGCAATACCCTCGCTCGGTTCAACTGTGACGGGTTGACCGCGCAGGGCGTACTCGCCTCCGGCACCGGGCTGCTCAATCCGATCGCCCACATAACGGTGGTCAACAGTGCCGTCTCTGGAACACCGCAGATTGACTGCAGCGGGCACGGCCTGAGCTTCGCGCTCACGTTCACCCACTTCCCCATGGATATCGCCGGGACAAGGTATGACGCGACCTTGGGCAAGGTCACCGGGGAGATCCGGGGCATCGCGGCCACCATCTCCGCGCTTACCGGCGCCCCGGCCTGCGCCGCGACCGTGGACGGGACGGCCGCAGGGGCCCGTAACGGAGCGGCGCGCTTCGCGTACCTCAACAGCAGTGGCCTCTTGGGGACCTTCAGTGGGGTAAGCAGCAGCCCCCTGCACGCCTACAACGCCACCGGCTGCAACTCCCGTATCAGGACCGGTGATGTCCTTACCTACAAGGCATCGTTCACGATGGTGTCCTCCCCCGGCGCCACAGTGAATACCATTACCAGTCCCTAATACGGCAGCATCCATTTGGGCTGGCGGCCGCCTGGTCAGGCGGGCTGGTGCGGTGCCCGGGCCGGGCTTGCTCGGCCCGGGCACTAACCGGATCCGGTTACCCCTGGTCAGGCCAGGTTACGGCGGTTCGACGGGGTAAGGCCCGATGTTCGGGCGCACTGCCCAGATCCGCGACCTGACCGGGGGCGCGCCCTTCACCGTGACGGTGAGCCCGGTATAGACGCCCGGGGTGACCGGGTCGCTCCAGGCATTAGTCCCGTCGGTGGCGAAGAAGGCGTAGTTGTCCTGGCCCGAGGGCAGGGTGAGCGTCGCCGAATACGTCGCCCCGGTGGCTGGGTTTCCGGAGACGAGGGACATCGGGGAGGAGGTCCCGTTCACCACCACGTCCACCTGGGTCGCCGGGTCCGGGCCGGTGTAGACCGTGGAGAAGGTGAACGGCGTGGACGAATTGCCCGATGTCGGGCTCACCGAGGAGTTCCGAAGGTAGATCGGCGTGATATCGACGGTGTATTCCTGGATCGTGCGCAGCCCGCTGCCGTCGTCGAACTGCAACTCGAAGAAGTGCGACCCCTGGGAAAGGTCCGGGGCCGTGTACTGGTAATGAATGCCGGTCTGGGCGGTGCCGCCGGTGGCACTCATTGCGTACGCCGTGTTGTCGATGACGATCTGCGCGGTCACCGGGGTCAGCCCGGCTGGCGAGGTATAGGTACATTTGAAGGTGACCGGCTGGCCGAGCTGCTGCGCCCCGGTGCTGGGCGTCACCTTGACCGAGGTGATGTCGAACGGCAGTACCTGCGGGCCCGGGAACGGAGTGCTGTTCAGCGGCAGCTGCCATGACTGGGAGCCAGCGGTGAACTGGAACGTGTATGTATGCGATCCGGCCGGCAGCGTGGTTGTCGCCGTGTATTCCGACAGTTTGCCGATCTGTTTCAGGAAGGTCATCGGGATCGTGTTGCTGCCGTCGATGACCACATTGTGCACCGTCGGGGTCACGGAGTTGTTGTACATGACCTCGAACGTGAAGGGCGTGTCCGGGCCTCCAGAGGTCGGGTTCACCGTGGAGGGGTGCCCACCAGCGGCCTCGCTGCTGGTGATGGGCACCTGGAGCACGTTGGAGTAGGGCAGCTTCTTCTCGATCAGACGCGGATTGGGGTTCTGCGAGAAGTTGAAGAAGTCCATCAGGTCGGACGTGCTGGGCAGGCTGTCCCGCTGGCCCAGGCTGGGCAGGCCGAACGTCTCCTCTATGAACTTGTCGAACGAGGCGAACTCGCCCTGGTTGTCGCTGATGTAGCCGGGCCTGGCCCACGGGGAGATGACCAGCAGCGGCACCCGGGGGCCCAAGCCGATACCGTCGGCTCGCGGGGGGGGCACGTTGTCATAGAGGCCGCCGAAGTCGTCCCAGGTGACGAAGATCGCCGTGGACCCCCACGCCGAGCTGTGCATGATCGCGTTGACGATCGAGGACACGGCGTTCTGGCCGGGCTGGGTTGGCTGCGGCGGATGGTCGGCCTGCGAATCCTGGCCCGGGGTGACGAAGCTGACGGCGGGCAGCTGGTTGTTCTTGATGTCGGTGAGAATCTGGTTGGTCTGCACCGGCGGGGAGTTCTTGATCGACTGGATGTACTGTGGTGCGTTCCATATCGGCGCGAGGCCGTAGTACTTCCAGCTCAGCCCCGCGGCCGTCAGCTCAGCCGGGATCGAGGGGATGTTGTAGCAGGGCTGCCCGAAGGACGCGTTGCCGCCGGCGTCCCGCTGCAGCACCACGTCGTTGGCTGGCGACAGGCAGCCGTTCACGTGGACAGTATCGTCGTCGCCCCCGGTCTGCGCGGCGATCATCGCGATGTGATTCGGCGTGCTGCCGGAGGCCGCGGACGTGTAGAAATTCTCGCCCAGCCCGAAATGCTGCGCGTAGGCCCACCAGACCGGGATGTCACTCTGCTGGTACTGGACCATTCCCAGCGGGTCGAATCCGTCCATCGCGCCGCCGTCGATCGCAAACCGCGCGCGCGGGCCGGTGTGATCCAGGTCGTGCGGGAGGGGGTTGGACGCAGCCGGCAAAGTAACGCCATTAGTTACCCCTGGGAAAGCGCCGAAGTAACTATCGAAGGTGTGGTTTTCCTCCATAATAACAACGACATGCTGAATGGGGCTGGCCGTGTGACCAACCCCCATGCCGACCGCACCCGTGGCAACTGCGGTCAACGCTACCGCAGCTACTCCCACGACTGTTACCACCGAATTAACCCGCCGCAATTTGACCCTCCCGTCAGATTTGTTCGGGGTACGCTATCAGCAAAATGTATGTTTTTGTCAATTTGCGCGGGGTAACAATTGACGATCCACCCTAGCATCCGCAGCGTTATATATCGCCCGAATCCGGCAACCAGGCGGTGGAGCGCGGCCGAGCGGGCGCGGGAACACGGCGGGCCGGGTGCGGGCAGGTCACGGAAGCGCCGGGCCGATGGCCGAAGCTGGAACACTGAGCATCATGACCCGCCCCGGGATGCGACGGCCCGCGGCTGAGCCTGCGTTCCGGCCCGCCGATGCCCTGCGGCGTTTCGCGGCCCTGATCGCGCCCGAAGGGCAGGAGCTTCTCGGCAGGCTGCGCGAGGCCGGGGGTTCCGCTACGGACCTGCGGCTGGGCACCGAGTTGCGGGCCAGGTACCCGGTGGACCTGGTGGTGGACGCGCTGGCGCAGCACGAACTCCGGCTCCGCGCCCGGGCGAAGTTCAGCCGCGCGATGGACATGTTCTTCACCCGCCCCGGGCTCGAGCAGGCGTCGGCCGAGGTGATCGCGGCCCATCGTATCTCCAGGTATGCGGGCGCCGGGCTGGTTGCCGACCTGTGCTGTGGCATCGGCGGGGACCTGGTGACCCTCGCCGCGGGACGCGGCGTGCTCGCCGTGGACCGGGACCCGCTGCACCTGCGGATGGCGCGGGCGAACGCCGAGGTGTACGGCGTGGCGGCCGGCGTCACCGCGATCACCGCGGACGTGCGCGAGGCGAGCCTGCGCGGCGTGGACGCGGTGTTCATCGACCCGGCACGGCGGGCCGGCGGGCGGCGGCTGCGGACCGGGGACAGCGAGCCGCCGCTGGAGTGGTGCCTGGGCCTGGCCCAGACGATCCCGCGGGCAGGCGTCAAGGCCGCGCCCGGCCTGGCCAGGGACGCCGTCCCGCCGGGCTGGGAACTGGAGTTCATCGCGGTCGGCCGGGAACTGAAGGAGGCGGCCGCCTGGTCCCCCGCGCTGGCCACCGCCGCCACCCGGGCCACCGTGCTGCCCGGCGGGCACACGCTCACCCACGGCGCGGGCGCCCCGGTGCCGGTGGCGCCGCCCGGTGCCTTCCTGCTGGATCCGAGCCCCGCGGTCACCAGGGCCGGGGTGGTGGAGGATCTGGCCCGCCTGACCGGCGCCTGGAAGATCGACGAGCAGATCGCGTTCCTGTCCGCCGACACCCCGGTGCACACCCCGTTCGCCCGGACGCTGCGGGTCATCGACTCCGCCCCGTGGGACCAGCGCAGGCTGCCCGCCAAGCTCCGCGCGCTCGACATCGGTGCGGCCGACATCCGGCGCCGGGGGCTGGCGGGCGACGTCGCCGGCCTGCACCGCCAGCTCAAGCTCTCCGGGTCGCGGCGGGCCACGGTCGTGATGACCCGGGTACGGGACCGGCCCTGGGGGCTGGTCTGTGTGGACCCCGGCCCCGGGTGAGCGGCGGTCAGGACAGCCGGGCCGCAACCGCGGCGGTGCGCGGGCCCACGCCTAGGTCCGACGCCGCGCTCAGGTCCGGCGGCTGGTCCACGTCCCGCCGCAGGCTGGCCAGCCCGGGCAGGCTGAGTTCGGCCGCCCCGGCGGCCCGGTGCCGCTCCGCCGAACGCGGCCCGAACCGGGGCGAGAACCGCGCCCCCGGCCGTGCCGCGTAGAGCGTCGTACCGGAACCGGCGGCGTCGGGCACGAACGCGTGCTCCCACCGCGCCGCCTCGCCCAGTGCCAGGCCCAGTTCGGCGGGGCGTAGCGCTGGGAGGTCGGCCGCCAGCGCGCCGATGCCCGAGCCCGGCCAGCGGGCGGCGGCGAGGACCGCACCGTGCCGCAGCGCCGGGTTCAGCCCCCGGCCCGGCTCGTCCCCGGTCACCAGGGCACCCAGGCCGGCCAGCACCTGCGCGGCCGCCACGTCGTCGGTCACCGCGATCACCCGGTCCACCACCGGGCAGGCCAGCGCGGCCGCGACGGTATCCGCGGCCATCGCCAGCGCCAGCTCCGCCCGGTGCGGCCCGGCGAGGACGGCGAGGCGGGATTTGGCGTGGGCAAGTACCTTGACGGGAACCACCAGTGACCAGGTGAGTGGCGGCTCGGCCGGCTGCGCGGTCATACCGCGATCCTGCCTCGACACCACGCCGCGTGAACCGGGAGACTGGCCAGACGAACACTCGGGAGGCGGCGCAGATGAGCGATCGCGGGAACCAGGACTACTCTCCGGCCGTTCGCCGCGCCACCGTCGTGGCTCTCCCCCTGCCGATCAAGTCGATCATGAAACGTGACTGGCACGGTCATGAGCACATCCCCCGCTCCGGTGGCGTGATCGTGGCCGCCAACCACCTCTCCTATGCGGACTGGGCCGCGATGGCCCTGTTCATTCATCAGGCCGGCCGCTACCCGGCCTTCCTCATCAAGTCCTCTGCGTTCAACGTCAAAGTGGTCGGGCCATTCCTGCGCGCGGCCGGCCAGTTCCCGGTGAATCGGGGCGCTGCCGATGCCGCGCTCGTCCTCAACGACGCCGAACGCGGGCTGGCCAAGGGGGAATGCCTGATCTTCTACCCCGAGGGGACCGCCACCCGCGACCCTGACCTGTGGCCGATGGTGCCCAAGACCGGCGTCGCCCGGCTGGCGCTGGCCACCGGCGCCCCGGTGATCCCGGTCGCCCAGTGGGGCACGCAGGACATTCTCCCCTACGGGACCAAGAGCCTGCATGTGATGCCGAGGCACACGGTGAAGATGATGGCCGGCCCGCCAGTGGACCTGTCCGGCTACGAGGGCGAGCCGCTGAACCGGGACGTGCTGCGCGCCGCCGCGGCAACGATCATGGCCGACATCACCGGCCTGCTGGCGCGCATGCGCGGGGAGACGCCCCCCGCGGTGCCCTTCGACCCCGCCGCCGCGCGCCGCGCCTCGGCTGTCGCGCGCCGGGCCTCCCGGCAGGCGGCGCAGGAAACGATGAATAACGATCCTGGCGGGCAGGACCCGGAGCCCGCCAGGGGCCAGGGCCCGGCGCCGGACTCACCGGGAGGGGACGCCCCCGGAGGAGACGCCCCCGGAGGAGACGAGCCGAGGAGGGCGACCCCGGCGTGAAGGCTGCGGTCATGGGGGCCGGCCTGTGGGGGACGACGTTCGCGCAGGTGCTGTGCGACGCCGGAACCCACACCGAACTGTGGGGCCGGCGTGCCGAACTGACCGAGGCGATCAACACCAGCCACGAAAACCCCAGCCACCTGCCCGGCATCCCGCTCACCCCGGACCTGCACGCGACCGCGGACGCGGCGGAGGCGCTGGCCGGCGCGGACCTGGTGTTCCTCGCCGTGCCCGCACAGACGCTGCGGGACAACCTCACCGCCTGGCTCGCGCTGCTGGCCCCCGAGTCGGCGCTTGTCAGCCTGATGAAGGGCATCGAGAACGGCACCCACCAGCGGATGAGCGAGGTGATCGGGGAGGTCACGGGTGCGGGCGCGGACCGGATCGCGGTCGTCTCCGGGCCGAACCTGGCCCGCGAGATCGCCCAGCGCCAGTACGCCGCGACCGTGGTGGCCTGCGCCGAAGAAACCCTGGCCAAGACGCTGCAGCAGGCGTGCCACACCTCGTACTTCCGCCCGTACACCAACCCGGACGTCACCGGGTGTGAACTCGGCGGGGCGGTCAAGAACGTGATCGCGATCGCGGTCGGCATCGCCCTGGGCATGGGCCTGGGCGTCAACACCACCGCGATGCTGATCACCCGGGGGCTCGCCGAGATCTCCAGGCTCGGCACGTCGCTCGGCGCGGATCAGCTCACCTTCGCCGGCCTGGCGGGCATGGGCGACCTGGTGGCCACCTGTAGCTCCCCGCTGTCCCGCAACCGGACCTACGGGGAGCACCTGGGCCGCGGCATGGGACTCGCCGACGCCGCGGCCAGCACCTCGGGTGTGACCGAAGGGGTGAAGTCGGCGGGCCCCGTGCTGGAACTGGCCCGTGCCCACGCCGTGGAGATGCCGATCACCGAGGTGGTGGCCGGGGTGACCAGTGGCCAGATCGACATCGGGCAGGCCGCCATGCTGCTCGCCTCACGGTCGGCCAAGCCGGAGCGCTACGGCGTGTGACCCGGGGCGGGCGGGGCGTAGGGTCGCCGCATGCAGGGGACGGTGCGGCAGTTTGATCCGGCTAGCGGGTCGGGGAGCGTCTTCCTCGATGACGGCACCGTGTGCCCGTTCGGGCCGGAGGTCTTCGCCGCCTCGGGGCTGCGCCTGCTGCGCCGCGGGCAGCGGGTCGCCATCCGGCGCGGGCCTGCCGGGGCGATCGTCGCATTGGCTCTGGCCACGCTTCCACTGCCGCCGGAGGAGCAATAGCAGAGATAAGCGCCGCCGTGCCTGCGCGGAGGAGGGCGCCCGCAGCGGAGCGGGCGCGGGGTGACAGCGGGCCCGCAATTGAAGCGCCGCCCGCCGTATTCGGCGGGCGGCGCTATCGGGCTATCCGGCGACCGGCAGCCACTCCGGGCGGTCCCGCTCGTACCGGGCTATTTCCCCGGCCTGGCGCAGGGTCAGCGAAATGTCGTCCAGGCCCTCCATCAGCCGCCACCTGGTGTAGTCGTCGATCTCGATCGGCGCACTGAAGAGGACCGGTCCGCCACCAGGTGGCTCGGCGCGCACCTCGCGCCCGGCCAGGTCGATGGTCACCTGGGTCCGCGGGTCGGCCTCGACCACGTCGGCCAGGGCGGTCACCTTCTGCTCAGGCAAATGGACGGGAAGCAGGCCAGCCTGCACCGAATTGTTGCGGAAGATATCCCCGAAGCGCACCGAGATCACGGCACGGAACCCGTAGTCGAGAAGTGCCCATACGGCGTGCTCGCGGGATGATCCGATACCGAAATCGGGCCCGGCGACGAGAACAGTGGCGCCCGCCGCCTGCGGCTGGTTGAGCACGAATTCGGGGTCCGCGCTCCAGGCCGCGAAGAGGCCGTCAGCGAAACCAGTGCGGGTGACCCGCTTCAGGTATTCGGCGGGAATGATCTGATCCGTGTCCACGTTGCCGCGGCGCAATGACACGGCCCGGCCGGTATGCGTAGTGAATGGCTGCAAGGCTCTTTCTCCCTGAAGGTCACGCGGTCACAAGGCCGGCGGGGTCAGCCGCCGGCGGGGCGGTCAGCCGGCCGGTCACAGGCCGGCGGGGGTCGGCCGGCCGGTCACAGGTCGGCGGGGGCGGTCAGCCGGCCGGTCACCGCGGTGGCGGCGGCGACCTGCGGCGAGACCAGGTGGGTGCGCGCCCCCTTGCCCTGGCGGCCCTCGAAGTTGCGGTTGGACGTGGACGCGCTGCGCTGGCCGGGCGCCAGCTTGTCCGGGTTCATGCCCAGGCACATGGAGCACCCGGCGGAGCGCCATTCGGCTCCTGCAGCGGTGAAGACCTCGGCCAGGCCCTCGCGCTCGGCCGCGGCCTTGACCTCCATCGAGCCAGGCACCACCAGCATCCGCACGCCCGAGGCGACCGTGCGGCCGCGAAGCACCCCGGCGGCGGCGCGCAGGTCCTCAAGCCGCCCGTTCGTGCACGACCCGAGGAACACCGTGTCCACGCTGATCTGGGTGAGCCGGGTACCCGGCTCCAGGCCCATGTAGGTGAGGGCGCGCTCCGCCGAGGCCCGCGCGGTCTCGTCGGGCAGCGACGCAGGGTCGGGCACCGCCGAGTTCAGCGGCGCCGCCTGGCCCGGGTTGGTGCCCCAGGTCACGAACGGGGTGAGCGCCGAGCCGTCGATGGTCACCTCGCGGTCGAACACCGCGTCCGGATCGGTCGGCAGCGTGCGCCAGTAGTCCAGGGCCTGATCCCAGGCCTCGCCATGCGGCGCGCGCGGGCGGCCGCGCAGGTATTGACGAGTGGTCTGGTCCGGGGCGACCAGGCCGGCCCGGGCTCCGGCCTCGATGGACATGTTGCAGACCGTCATCCGCCCCTCCATGGACAGGTCCCTGACGGCCTCACCCCGGTACTCGATCACATGGCCGGCGCCGCCCCCGGTGCCGATCTGCGCGATCACGGCCAGGATCAGGTCCTTGGCCGTCACGCCGTAAGGCAGGCGCCCGGTCACGGTGACCGCCATGTCGGCCGGCCGTACCTGGGGCAGCGTCTGGGTGGCCAGCACGTGCTCGACCTCACTGGTGCCGATGCCGAACGCCAGTGCGCCGAACGCGCCGTGCGTGCTGGTGTGCGAGTCACCGCAGACGATCGTCATGCCGGGCAGGGTGAGGCCCTGCTGGGGGCCGATCACGTGGACGATCCCCTGCCCCGGGTCGCCCATCGGGTGCAGCGTGATGCCGAACTCGGCGCAGTTCTTGCGCAGCGCCTCGACCTGCACCTGGGACACCGGATCGGTCACCGGGCTGCCGGGCCCGCGCAACGGCAGATCAGGACCGGTCACACCGGTGGTGGGGACGTTGTGGTCCTCGGTCGCGACGGTGAGGTCCGGCCTGCGGACCGGGCGCCCGGCCAGGCGCAGCCCGTCGAACGCCTGCGGGCTGGTCACCTCGTGCACCAGGTGCAGGTCTATGTAGAGCAGGTCAGGTTCGCCGGCCGCGCTCCTGACCACGTGGGAATCCCAGATCTTCTGGGCGAGCGTGCGCCCCATCGGCGTTCCTCCCTGTGCCTGGGCGGCGGCCGCAGCCGTGGTCGCGCCGGCTTGCGTCTCGCAATCCGAGACGGCAGTATCGGACCATGGACAACTCTAGCGGAGTCGGCGTCCTGGACAAGACAGTTGCCGTCCTCAACGCGCTCGAAGCCGGCCCCGCCTCTCTCGCCCAGCTCGTCGCCGCCACCGGCCTGGCGCGGCCCACGGCGCACCGGCTCGCGGTCGCCCTGGAGCGGCATCGCGTGCTCACCCGCGACGGCCAGGGCCGGTTCGTGCTGGGGCCGAGGATCACCGAGCTGGCCGCCGCGGCCGGCGAGGACCGCCTGCTCGCGGTGGCACAGCCCGTGCTGGCCCAGTTGCGCGACATGACCGGGGAAAGCGCACAGCTCTACCGGCGCCAGGGTGACGCGCGGATCTGCGTGGCCGCGGCGGAGCGGGCCAGCGGGCTGCGGGACACGGTCCCGGTCGGTGCGGTGCTGCCCATGACCGCCGGCTCGGCCGCGCAGATCCTGCTCGCCTGGGCGGAGCCCGAGCGGCTGCACCGCGGGCTGCGCGGCGCCAGGTTCTCGGCCACCGCCCTGGCCCAGGTCCGGCGGCGGGGCTGGGCAGCCAGCGTGGCCGAGCGCGAGCCCGGGGTGGCCTCGGTGTCGGCCCCGGTGCGCGGGCAGGGCGGGAAGGTGATCGCCGCGGCGTCGGTGTCCGGCCCGATCGAGCGGCTGACCCGGTCGCCGGGCAGGCTGCACGCCGCC
>DASXKD010000237.1:0-15483 GCA_036497045.1 Streptosporangiaceae bacterium
TGAGCGCGCGGCGTGCGAGGCCGCGGCTGTGGTGCCGGCTCTCCACCCACGCACGGGCGAAGGCCGCGTCGTCGATCAAGCCAACCTCGGTGAACCGGCTCAGCACGGCTTCCGCGACCTCGTCCGGAATCCGCCGCTTGCGCAGTGCGGTGGCCAGTTGTGCCCGGGTGCGCGGCCCGGCGGTGAGCAACCGCAAGCAGATTGCCCGCGCCGCTTCCTCGCTGCCAGGTTCCGCATCACCCAGCCCAGCACCACCCGGCCCTACGTGAGCGGGTCCCGCGCCGCCCGGTCCCGCGCCGCCCCGTCCCGCGCTGCCCGGCCCCGCGAGATCCAGCCCCGCATGAGCCGCGCCCGCGAGATCCGAGCCCGAGTGGGCTATGCCCCGCCTGTCAGGGCTCACACCAGTGGAACCCGCATCGCCGGGATCCGCCGCAGAGCCGCCAACGGCAGCGCGATCGGCATCGGAATCCACCAGGGCGGAACCCGCGACGAGCGGACCGATGCCGACGTCCTCGTTCTCGGGATCCGGCACCACCGTCAGGTGCCCGGTACCCCGCCTCCGGCCGGACGCACCGCCCCGGGCGCCGCGTGTGCCCCGTCCCGGCAGGTTCCTATCCCGCGCCACCAGCGCTACTCTGCACCACCGGGTCCTCCGGTGACCCTGGTAACACCCCGGCCGCCAGATGCGCCCGCAGCCGCGGCTGCAGTGCCTGCGGCCGCGTTCGGTACCGCGCGCAGGCCCGCACCCGACGCCGGCTCCTTGTCCGCCGCCTCCGCGTCCAGGCGTGGGCCGACGCCGAGCTTCTCCTTGATCTTCTTCTCGATCTCGTTGGCAAGATCGGGGTTGTCACGCAGGAAGTTCCGCGCGTTCTCCTTGCCTTGGCCGAGTTGATCGCCCTCGTAGGTGTACCAGGCACCGGACTTGCGCACGATGTTCTGCTCCACCCCGAGGTCGATCAGGCCACCCTCCCGGCTGATGCCGATCCCGAACAGGAGGTCGAACTCCGCGGTCTTGAAGGGCGGAGCGCAATTGTGCACGATCACGTCCTCGGCGACGAGGTTGTGCAGGTCCTCCACCTCCACATCGAAGGTACGGCAGCGCCGAGCGGGCAGGATCTGTGCGATCGGTGAAAACCAGAGCTGATCCGCCAGGATGTCGTCCAGGAACGAGTCGTCGAGCGCGTCGGCGAGCCGCCGCAGCCGGTCACGGCGCATTCGCGGTGTGCCAAGGACGGCCTTCAGCGAGACTCCCGGGGGGACCTGCCTGTCGATCAGTTGAGCCGCCTCCACCGGGCCAACGCCACGGCGCGCGAGATAGCCAAGTATGGGCTTGACCAGCTCATCCGCGACATAGATCCGCTGGGATCCCCGGTGGCGGCCGTCCAGCACGGCAAGCTCTCGTGCCAGCATCTGGCCGCCTGGTCCCCAGGAAGGTATGGACGCAGCGAACTGCGAGACGTTTTCGATCCCGCTTACCCTGACTTCCCACTGGGGGTGCTTGCCGGAGATCCGTCGACCATCGATCAGACCACCGCGCTGAGCACGTGGCTCACGCTGACGTACGCTGCTTCCAATTCCCCACCGGAGAAGCAACCAGTGAATCTGCTGGGCAAGCTGCTCGGAGGTGGTACAGAACCCCACTCGAAGCGCGCCCGTCTGCTCCCGGGAAAAATATCCATCCGTCTCGAAAAGGCCGAAGATGAGATTGCCGACAACCTCGGCCGAGACGTCGGGGGCGAAGAAGGGTGGCGGAATCCTCTTGTCCGGCGCCAGGCACCCGTAGATCCCTGCCCACCGGCAGAGTTCCAGGACTCCGTTCTTCTCACCCGGCCGGTGTGAATAGGCGATCGTGATGTCTTGGCTCGTCGGCTTCGCCTCGCATCCCAGTGTGCCGGCGATCCGGGCCGCGTCCTCGTGCAGTGCCTCGGCGACGTTGATGAACTGGACCGGCGTCCGGCCTCCCACGTAGCCGTCACCAATGAGATAACCAAGCAGCCGGGCGTGCTCGGGCGGGACCGGCTCGGACGCACCAAACCCGGAGAAAGCTCTGGGCCTCGCCACCCGGTCACCGGCGGCCAGCCCACCGGCGGCCTGCCAGCCGTGCTCGGTAAGGACCTTGTGATCCGGGGTCAGCCACAGTTCCCTGCCGTCGCGGAGCCGAAGCCCGATGACTTCCTGCTCGCCCTGGTCGAACCACGACACGACCTCACGAGCCTCCAGCATGCCCCGCTTGTCGGCCGAGACCGTGTGGACCGGCAACCGCCCTTCCACGATGTCTTCGATCCGGTGAGTAACACCGGTCACGGGATCGAAAACACGGCTGCCCTCAGCGAGGCACTTGTTCTTGACGACCTTCACCCTGGTGCGGCTGCCGACGGCCTCGGTGCCGTCCTTGAGCGTCTCGATCCGGCGCACGTCGAGCCGGACGGAGGAGTAGAACTTCAGCGCCCGGCCACCGGAGGTGGTCTCGGGACTGCCAAACATAACCCCTACCTTCTCCCGAAGCTGGTTGATGAAGATCGCGGTGGTCTTGGTCTGGTTCAGCGCACCCGCAAGCTTGCGCATGGCCTGCGACATGAGCCGGGCCTGCAGGCCGACGTGGCTGTCCCCCATCTCGCCCTCGATCTCGGCCCGGGGCACCAGCGCGGCGACGGAGTCGATGATGACGACGTCGATGGCGCTGGAGCGGATCAGCATGTCCGCGATCTCCAGCGCCTGCTCGCCGGTGTCCGGCTGGGAGACCAGCAGCACGTCGGTGTCCACGCCGAGCCTCTTGGCGTACTCGGGGTCGAGGGCGTGCTCGGCGTCGATGAATGCCGCTATCCCGCCGTTCTTCTGCGCACTGGCGGCCGCGTGCAGCGCCACGGTCGTGTTGTGCGTCGGGATGCATTCATGCCCCGCCAGGTACGTGTGGCTGGGATGATCCACTTGGATGCAACGGACGGGTACCGACGTGACAGGTTCGATAGCCGTGACGTAACGGAGCTTTGCCCGGCGTGTGCGCAGCGGTGCCAGCCGCGTGGCCTTACGGGGCAGCCGGAACACCGGCAGGTCCGTCTGGAAGCACAGCCGGTACCTGGTCCCGGTGACGCGCCCGCGAAGAACCGCAGGGCCCTCGCGAAGGATGACCTTGATGCCAAGGCCGAGCAGCAGTTCATGCACGTCTTTGGCCAGCCGCTCGTTCACCACGGAGAATTCACATGTGGCAGTGCCCGAGCCCCGTCCGGTGCCCGATCCGCCGGTGCCCACCGTGCCATCCGTGTCCATCAGTCCCTGAAGGAGCGCGAGCCGTTGCGCGACGGAGGCATGCAGGTACCGTTCTGGGATGTGCTTGTTCCCAAGTACACCCAGCTCACGCAATTGCGTGGCTAGAATCTCCGGATCCACGCAGGTGATGGATGCGGCATCCGTCGTCCCGTCACCCAGCCAGGCGCCCAGGCTGTACGGCGCTACCAGGAGTTCCTGCGCAGGGTATTCGAGCGGCCCGCAGGCCTGGATCGCGTGGTTGAGCGTATGGCCGTCCCGTGCCCAGAGAGTGGCTTCCATGTCCCGGGTGGTCACCACTGCGGGAGACCATCGGCCGGTGCGCCCCCACAGGGTGGTCGTCACCCACTGATGGTCCGCGTCGGCGATGACCTCAGCACCGTCGGAGAACCTGACCCTGAAGCACTCATGGCCTGCCATGACCGGGGTGGCGAAGGTCACGCAAGTCGGTGAACCGTCACCGGCGAACACTTCTTGCCCGGGCGACAGCTCGCCCATGGTGGTCCAGCCCTTGGGCGTCGGGATGGGGGTGTCCAGCGCAAGCGCCTTCCCGCTCCCTTCGGGCCCGAAGATCTCCACGACCCGGCCGCGGGGGAAGCCCCCGATGCCCAGCGCGATGTCCAGCGCGATCGACCCCGTGGGGATCACCTCGATCGGCACGCGGCCCTCGTCGCCGAGCCGCATGATCGCGCCTCTGCCGAACTGCCGCTCGATCTGGGCGAGGGCGGATTCCAGGGCCTTGTCCCTGTCGCCGGCTTTCCCGCCCGGCCTGTCGATGCCTGCCATGGGTACTCCCATTGGGTAAGGGGCTTCTTTGTCCGCGCTGACGCTACGCGCCGCCACCGACAAAACTCTCCCGCGCGGTGAACACCAACCGAGGTCGCGCCGCGGCTGTCGCAGCGGCCCGCCACAGCTCACTACTCTAGGCGAACAACTGTTCGATCAGATGCGGGACACGCAGACATTCGAGTAGAAAACATCCGGCCCCGCCATCCCGGCCGCCGCGGCCCGCCGGCCCCTGGGCAGGCAATGGCGTCAGCGCGATTCCTCCGGTATCTCGAAGGCCTCACACACCGCGCGCCACACGATTTTCGGTTCCTTCCCCGCGGCCAGGGCCTGGTTCACCGTCGCGCCGCTCAGCCCGGCCAGCACATAGTCCTTGGCAACGCTGGCGGCGTAGGCCTCGCCGAACTGCCCGCGCATCTTTTCCCAGAACACCGTGAGCCGCACGGCGCCAGGGTACCGGCGCCGCGCTTCAGGGCAGGTTCGTGACGTTCACCGTCTCCAGTTGCCGTGAGTCGAAGTTCGTCACCAGCAACACGCGGCCGCCCGGCTCCAGGGCCATCTGCCGCGGGAATCCCCCGGCAGGCAGGTACCCGGCGAGCGCGGGCCGGTGCGCCAGGGCCGCGGCGACGTTCACCACCGCGAGGCTGGACTTCACGCCCTGCCGGCCGAACCGGTTGGAGTCCGCAACGACAATCCGGTGCCCGCTGTCCACCAGGGCCAGGCCGACCGGGGCCTCCCCCACCTCGGCCCGTGCGATCAGCGAGTGCGCCGGGTCCCCGCGCAGCCGGGAAGCGGAGAAGCCGAGCAGCATGTCACTGCCCCGGGCGGTCACCCACACCGTCCCGCCGCTCGCGGAGGTGATCACCCGCACCGGGCTGCAGCCGGCGGTGACCGTGGACACGATCGCGTGCGCCGGATCGGTCTCCGCCTTGTGCACGCTGATCACCGCCAGCGTTCCCTGGCCGCCCAGCTCCAGGCTCCGTATCCCGTGGTGTGCGGCCCGCCGCGCCTCCTTGAAGGACTGCAGTTCGCTGGTCGAGTACAGCCAGCCCCCGTCCGGCGACACGGCCAGCCCGACCGGCGCGATCCCGGCCGGCACATCCCCGACGAAGCCGGAGGTGCGGAAGTGGCTGGCCAGCGCCTGCTGCAGGTTGAAGACCGCGATCTTGCCCGAGCCTTCCAGGCTGACGAACGCGAACCTGCCATCGCGTGAGGTGGCCACCTCGATCGCGCCGCCCGCCGACCCACTGCCGCCACTGCTCAGCGTGCCCAGGACCGCGTTCCCGCTGCCCTGTTCGGCGGCCTGCACGCTGACCACCGTGGCGCCACCGCCGTCCGCAGCGAGCAGGTAGCGGCCGTCCGGGGTGAGCGTCACGCCCAGGCCGGTGCCGTTCACCGGAATCTGCCGGATCAGCCTGGGGCTGGCGGAACCGGTGTCGGCGAACACGCCGAGCGCGCCCCTGGTGCCGTTGGGCACCAGCGATACGAAGGACCAGCGCCCGTCCGCGGTCACCGCGACACCGAACGGGTCGCCGGGCACCGGCGACAGCCGGGCCAGCCCGGCCGGAAGCTGCCGCCCGGGCGCGCTCGCGGCGCTGCAGCCGGGCACGGCGACGCTGGACACCACGGGACCCGCCGATGCCGGCTGGGGCGCCGGCGTGGTCTGTGGCGCGCTGGAGGTGCAGGCGGTCAGCGCCAGTGTCAGGGCCGCGACGGCGATGGCGGGGCGCACGGAGAGCCGCACGCATCCGACGCTAGCCCTTCGCGCGTTCGGCTGCCCAGCGGAGCCTCAGGCGGCCCGCAGGCCCGGCCAGGAAATGTACGCGAATGTCTGGTGCCTGACCGGGTACGACTATCAGGGGGAAGCTTCTCCGACAGAAGCATTGGGGACGGGCGCGATGAACGAGATGCCGGAGACCGGCCCGGCCGCGACCGGCCTTGAGGACATGGCCCCGAGCCCTGTCCCTGTCAGCGCGCCTGAGCGGCCAGGCGGCGGGGCTCCGGCGGAACTCGCCAGCCCCGGCCGGCGCGGAAGGCGCCTGCTCATTATCTTGTTTGCGGTCAGCATCGCGGTGGCCGTTGCCGCCGCGGCGGTGACCGCCGTGCTGCTGACGCACCGCCCGCGCCCAGCGCACGCGGCAGCACCTCCGCTTCGCGCCACGGTGTTCGGCTTGCGGCCGGGCCAGTGCTTCAATTCTTTGCCGAACGTAATCGGCGGGGCTCATGCGATTCCTTGCGCGCAACCGCACGACGGGGAGATCTACGGCGTGTTTCTCGTGGCGGGCCACGACTGGCCGGGCAGCGCCGTTCTTGGCAGCCAGGCCCGGCTGGGCTGCCAGGCCAGGCTGGCCGGCTACCTGAACCCGCAACTGGCCACGGGCGGCCTGGCTGTGTCCTACGCCTATCCCAACCAGGGGGCCTGGGCGGCGGGCGAGCACATGGTCATCTGTGAGATCCGCGGCACCCAGGGCAAGCTCACCGGCTCCGTCCGCGCTTCCAGCCCCTGACCCGGCCCCGCGCGCCCCACTCCCGGGCGTGTATGTGAGTTTCGCGCCCCTCTTTGGGCCTCGTCGTCACATTCATGCCCCACCGCCAGGAGAGAAACAGTCGCACGAGGCTGGCCGGGGCAGCCCGGCAGGGTTCGTGGGCGGAACTGTCCGCAGGGCAGGGCAGGATGGAGGAATGCCGGCCAGGACCACAGCCAGGAGCGGAGCGCCGCTGCGCGCGCGCGCGGCCGCCGGGGCCGACGCACCCGGGGCTTCTGCCGCAGGCGCGGATCCGCTGGCCGTGTTCGGCACGCTGACCAGGGAATGGTTCACCGGCGCGTTCACCGAGCCGACCGCGGCGCAGGCGGGCGCGTGGGCCTGCATCGCGGCAGGCGACAACACCCTGGTCATCGCGCCCACCGGGTCCGGTAAGACGCTGGCGGCGTTCCTGTGGGCACTGGACCGGCTGGCCAGCAGCCCTGTGCCCGCCGACCAGAAGCAGCGCTGCCGGGTGCTGTACATCTCCCCGCTCAAGGCTCTTGCGGTGGACATCGAGCGGAACCTGCGCGCTCCGCTGGCCGGGATCCGCCAGGTCGCGCAGCGCCGCGGGCTGCCCGAGCCGGACATCAGGGTGGCGGTGCGTACCGGCGACACCGGCGCCGACGAGCGGCGGCGGCTGTCCAGCAAGCCGCCGGACATCCTGATCACCACGCCCGAGTCGCTGTTCCTCATCCTGACTTCCAAGGCGCGCGACACCCTGCGCGGCGTCGACACCGTCATCGTGGACGAGGTGCACGCCCTGGCCGGCAACAAACGCGGCGCACACCTGGCCATCTCGCTGGAACGGCTGGACGCGCTGCGGAGCGGCGCCGTGCCGGACGAGACCGGCCAGGAGGAGTCCACCGGGCCGGCCCAGCGGATCGGGCTGTCGGCGACCGTCCGGCCACCGGAGGAGGTGGCCACGTTCCTTGGCGGCGCCAGGCCGGTAACGATCGCGGCGCCGCCCTACGTCAAGCAGATGGAGCTGCGGATCGTCGTCCCGGTCGAGGACATGACCGATCCGGATCCGGCGCCCGCCAGCGCCCGCCCGGCGCCCGGTGACGGCGCGCCAGCGGGGGAACCCGATCTGCGTGACGCCGCCCAGGGCCAGCGGTCCATCTGGCCGCATGTTGAGGAAAAGGTGCTCGACCTGATCGAGGCGCACCGGTCGACGATCGTGTTCGCCAACTCGCGCCGCCTGGCGGAACGGCTGTGCGGCCGGCTGAACGAGCTCGCCGCGGAACGAGCGCAGGCACGCGACGAGGCCGCCGCGGGCCTGGACGAGCCGGGCGGCCCGCCCGGCGGGCCACCGGCGCAGATCATGGCGCAGTCCGGCGCCGCGGCGGGCGCCCCGGCCGAGGTGGCCCGCGCGCACCACGGCTCGGTGTCCCGGCAGGAACGGGCGCAGATCGAGGAGGCACTGAAGGCGGGGCGGCTTCCCGCCGTGGTGGCCACGTCCAGCCTGGAACTCGGCATCGACATGGGCGCCGTGGACCTGGTCATCCAGGTGGAGTCCGCGCCGTCGGTGGCGAGCGGGCTGCAGCGCACCGGCCGGGCGGGGCACCGGGTGGGCGATGTGTCCCGCAGCGTGATCTTCCCGAAGTACCCAGGTGACCTGGTCGAGGCGACCGTGGTCGTGCAGCGGATGCGGGACGGCGAGATCGAGGAACTGCGCGTGCCGCGCAACCCGCTCGATGTGCTCGCCCAGCAGATCGTCGCCATGGTGGCGATGGACGACTGGCAGGTCGGCGACGTGGAGCGGCTGGTCCGGCGGGCGGCCCCGTTCAGCGGTCTCACCAGGGGCGTGCTCGACGCGGTGCTGGACATGCTGGCGGGCCGCTACCCGAGCGAGGAGTTCGCCGAGCTGCGCCCGCGGCTGATCTGGGACCGCACGACGGGCACCTTGCGCGGCCGGCCAGGCGCGCAGCGGCTCGCGGTGACCAGCGGCGGCACCATTCCCGACCGGGGCCTGTTCGGGGTGTTCCTGGCCGGGCCGCAGCGCCAGGGCAGGAACTCGCACCGGGTCGGCGAACTCGACGAGGAGATGGTCTACGAGTCGCGGGTCGGTGACGTGTTCGTGCTCGGCGCCAGTTCCTGGCGGATCGAGGACATCACCGCCGACCAGGTCCTGGTCTCCCCCGCGCCCGGGCAGCCGGGCAGGCTCCCGTTCTGGCACGGGGACACGATGGGCCGCCCCGCGGAACTGGGCCGCGCGGTAGGCGCGTTCTGCCGGGAAATCGCCGCGGCGGGCCGGGATGAGGCTGCCACGAGGCTGCGTATTGCTGGATTGGACGATCTGGCGGCGCAGAACCTGATCCGCTACCTGGACGGCCAGCGCGAGGCCACCGGCTATCTGCCCGACGACCGCACGCTGGTGATGGAGCGGTTCCGTGACGAGCTCGGGGACTGGCGGCTGGTGCTGCACAGCCCGTACGGGGCCCGGGTGCATGCGCCGTGGGCGCTGGCGATCGCGGCGCGGCTCCGGGAGCGCTACGAGGGCATGGACGTGCAGGCGCTGCACACCGACGACGGGATCGTGCTGCGGGTTCCGGACACCGACGAGCCGCCGCCCGCGGGCATCGCCGAGCTGGCCGCCGAGGAGGTCGAGCCGATCGTGACCGCGGAGCTTGGCGGCTCTGCGCTGTTCGCGTCCCGGTTCCGTGAGTGCGCGGCCCGCGCGCTGCTGCTGCCCCGCCGCCGGCCGGGCCACCGGTCCCCGCTGTGGCAGCAGCGCCAGCGCTCGGCCCAGCTGCTCGCCGTGGCGTCCAAGTACGGCACGTTCCCCGTCGTGCTCGAGACGGTCAGGGAATGCCTGCAGGACACCTTCGACGTGCCCGCGCTGGCCGGCCTGATGCGCGACCTGGCGAGTCGCAAGGTCCGGCTGGTCGAGGTGGAGACGCCGGCCCCGTCGCCGTTCGCCAAGTCGCTGCTGTTCAGCTACGTCGGCGCGTTCATGTACGAGGGCGACTCGCCACTCGCCGAGCGCAAGGCGCAGGCGCTGGCACTCGACTCCTCCCTGCTGGCCGAACTGCTCGGCCAGGCGGATCTGCGGGAGCTGCTCGACCCTGTGGTCGTCGGCCAGGTGGAAGCGGAACTGCAGCGGCTCACCGCCGAGCGCGCCTGCCGCAGCCTGGAAGCCGTGGCCGACCTGCTCCGGGTGATCGGGCCGCTGTCGCAGGCGGAGGTCGCGCAGCGCTGCGCCGAGCCGGGCATGGCTGCGGGCTGGCTGGCCGAACTGGACGCCTCCCGGCGGGCGATCGAGGTGCGGGTCGGCGGCGAGGCCAGGTGGGCGGCCATCGAGGACGCGGGCCGGCTGCGGGACGCGCTCGGGGTGCCGCTGCCGCCCGGGGTGCCCATCGCGTTCACCGAGCCGGTTCCCGACCCGCTCGGTGACCTGGTCGCCAGGTACGCCCGCAGCCACGGGCCGTTCACCGCGCAGGCGGCGGCCGGCCGGTACGGGCTGGGCGTGGCGGTGATCACCGGCACGCTGCACCGTCTCGCCGCGGAGCACCGTGTCGTCGAGGGCGAGTTCGTGCCCGGCGGCCGGGGCACCGAGTGGTGCGACGCGGAGGTGCTCCGCATGCTGCGCCGCCGCTGCCTGGCCAAGCTCCGCAAGGAGGTCGAGCCCGCGCCGCCGAAGGCGCTGGCGGCATTCCTGCCTGCCTGGCAGAACGCGGGCCAGCCCGCCGGGGGCCCGCGCCGCGGCGCAGCGGGGCGGGCCGCCCGCGGCTGGCGGCCGGCCAGCGCGGATGCGGTCTTCGACGTGGTCGATCAACTCGCCGGGGCGGCGCTGCCAGCCTCGGCGCTCGAGACACTCGTGCTCCCTGGCCGGGTTCCGGGTTATCAGCCGGCCGTGCTCGACGAGCTGACCGCCGCCGGGGAGATCGTCTGGTCCGGTGCGGGCGGGCTGCCGGGCGGGGACGGCTGGGTGGTGCTCGCGCCCGCACAGGCGGTGCCGCTGCTAGTGCCGCCGGCCGCCGAGATCACCATGACCCCGGTGCATGACGCGGTCCTGGCGGTGCTTGAGGGCGGCGGCGGCCTGTTCTTCCGCATGCTGGCCGACCGGGTCGCCGGGATGCTCAAGGACCACGACTGGCGCGGGCTGTCCGACATGGCCGTGGCGGCGGCGATCTGGGACCTGGTCTGGGCCGGGCACCTGACCAACGACACGCTGGCGCCGTTGCGCACGGTTCTGGGTACCGGCCGGCCTGTCTTCGACGGGGTTCCGCCGGGACGGCAGGCGGTTCCCGCGGCACCGGGCCCGCTGGCTGGAACGGGTTCCGGGGTCAACGGCGCGGCCCATTCCCCCGGGGCGGGCCCGAGCGCCGGGGGAATGGGCGGCGCCGGTGTGGTCCCGGGGAGCATGCGGATGGCGGGCCGCTCGGGCCGGATCGGTGCCCGCAGGCGCGGGTACGGCCGGCCGGTGGTGCCCACGCGGACCGGGCCGCCGACGGTGACAGGCCGATGGTCGCTGCTGCCCGGCAGGGATCCCGACCCCACCCGGCGCTCGCACGCCATCGCCCAGGCACTGCTCGACCGGCACGGCATCGTGACCCGTGGCACGGTGGTGGCCGAGCGCGTACCGGGAGGGTTCGGCGCGCTGTACCCGGTGCTGCGGGCCATGGAGGAGGCCGGGCAGTGCCGCCGCGGGTACTTCGTGGAGGGGCTCGGCGCAGCGCAGTTCGCCCTGCCCGGCGCGGTGGACCGGATGCGGGCCGTGGCCTCGGCCCAGGAGGCGGCCGCAGCCGGCCCGCCCAGCGATACGGGGCACCCACGCTGGCCCGGCCAGCCGCCACCGGCTGGCCCGCCACGAGCCGGTGCCACCTCCCGGCCGGGTGCTACCCGCCCGGGGAGTCCAGCCTGGCCGGAGGGAGTCTCCTGGCCGGAGGGTGCCATCTGGGCCGATGAGGATGCCGGGACCGGTAACCCGGCGGCTGGGAGTGCCACGGCAGGAAACGCGGCGGCCGCTGGCCGCGGGGGCGGCAGGGCCGCAAGCGGGAGTGCCGCGGCAGGAGACCCGCCGGCCTGGGACGGCGGGGGCGCCGGGACCGCGAGCGCGGCGGGCCCCGGGCTTTCTGGGGATACCGCGAGCGCGGCGGGCCCCAGGCTTTCGGGGGATACCGCAACCGCAGGGGCCGGGCCGCCGATCACTGTGCTCGCGGCGGCCGACCCGGCGAACGCGTTCGGTGCCGCCCTGCCCTGGCCGCCACGGCCCGGTGAGGTGCCGGGGGCGCACCGGCCCGGCCGGAAGGCGGGCGCGCTCGTGGTGCTGTCCGATGGGAAGCTCGTGCTCTACGTGGAGCGCGGCGGCAAGACCTTGCTCTCCTGGACCAGCGACCCGGAGGTGCTCGTCCCGGCGGCAGCAGGGCTCGCCGAGGCGGTCCGGGGCGGCGCGCTGGGCCGCCTCACCGTGGAGCGTGCCGACGGCACCGGTGTCTACGACACACCGCTGGCTCAGGCTCTCGCCGATGCGGGGTTCCGGCCGACCCCCCGCGGCCTGCGCCTGCGCGGCTGAGCCGACCGCCCGGCTGACCCAGGCCAGGGCCCGCACGGCAGCGGCCGGCCACTTGCCACACGATCCGGGCCGATCCCCGGCAGGCCTCCCGGGCCGGCCGCGCCGCGGACCCGGCCAACAGGAACGCGATCCGGCCCATCCCCGCCGAGGCCCCCGGAACGGCCCGCCGCACCGCGGATTCCGGCCGGGATGCCGGGTTCAGTGAGGTATGTCCCGGCCAGTGGTCAGGCGGACCACCGCACGCGCAACGACGGCGGCTTGCGGAACACCAGCCCACGAGGTGCGGCCGGGTGCGCCGGGTCGAGGCGCAGGTCCGGGAGGGTGAGCGCGGCGCGGACCCCGGCCTGTGCCTCCAGCCTGGCCAGGTGGGCACCCAGGCAAAAGTGCGGGCCGTGCGCGAAGGCCAGGTTCATCCTGGCGTTGGGTCTGCGCACGTCGAACGTGTCCGGGTCCGGATACACGGCAGGATCCCGGCCGGTCCCGGCCAGCGAGACCGTGACCAGGTCGCCCGCGCGGATCCGGGCCCCGCCGAGCGTGACGTCGCGGGTGGCGTAGCGGTCCACCACGGCGGCCGCGGGCTCCAGCCGCAGGGACTCCTCCACGGCGCCCGGCACCAAGCCAGGATCCTCGCGGACCAGGGCCAGCTGGCCGGGGTGCTGGAGCAGGTGAAGGATGACGTTGCTGATCATGCCCTCGGTGGTCTCGATGCCGCCGAACATGATCACTGCCGCGTTGGAAATGACCTCGGCGGTGGTCAGCACCGGGGCGGCCCCGGCGCCGGTGTCGCCATTTTCCGCCGCGCCGTCCCCGCGGGCGCGGGCCGCGGCGGCGAGTAGCGACGGTGGCTCGCTGGCCGCTCCGATCACCGCGGTAAGCCGCGCGCTCAGCGAGCCGAACGCCTCCGCTCCTGCCTGGCGGGCCTGGTCCCGGCGGGCCTGGTCCCGGCGGGCCTGCACCTCGCGGGCATCATCATCGCCGCCAGGGACCGGGCCGTGCTCACCGGTCAGGGCGGACACGGAGCCGACGATCGCCGCGTACCAGCCGAGCACGGTCGCGGGGTCGGCGTCACCCAGGCCGAGGGCCTCGGCGACGACCGCCACGGCCAGCGGTCCCGCCAGGCCGCGGCGCAGGTCCGCGGCACCGTCCGGCCGCATGGCCGCCACGAGGCGATCGGCTTCCGCCACCACGAAGGCGGCCAGCCGGGCGTGGATCTCGGCACGGCCGAAGCCCTTGGTGAACGGGGCGCGGTGGCGGCCGTGCGCGGCACCATCCAGGGAGAGCATGCTCGGCCCGACGACGCGGGCCGTGGAGAACCTCGGGTCGTCCACCGTGAATGCCGCGCTGTCCCGCATGACCGCGACCGCGAGGTCGTGCCTGGTGACCAGCCAGCCGTGCAGGGCAGGCAGCCAGGAAACCGGTTCGGTGTCCCGCAGGCGGGCCAGCCAGGGGTGCGGGTCGTGGTCGAGGTCCGCCAGGGTGATGGCCGCACCCAGCGGAAACACGCCTGGACCGGAAGCGGGGCGAGCCCCTCCATTCTGGTCACGGAAGGTCACTTTGACCACGCTATCTGACCCTTGCCGAGGGTCTGCCGGCGGCGTGCCGGACCGGCCAGTGCACCACTCACCCCGGCATAAGGGCCATAATGCTGGACATGAGATTGTCTGCCCGTGCCGACTACGCTCTGCGTGCAGCCGTGGAACTGGCTGCCTCCAGCGGGGATCACACTACGGCCGAGCAGCTGGCGCGGGCGCAGAACATCCCGGCGAAGTTCCTCGAGGCGATCCTCACCCAGTTGCGCCGGGCGGGGCTGGTGCGCAGCCAGCGCGGCCCCGAGGGGGGGTTCTGGCTGGCGAAGCCTGCCAATGAGATCTCGCTGGCCGACATCATCCGTGCCGTGGACGGACAGCTTGTCGGAGTGCGTGGTGAGCGCCCGGAGAACCTCGGCTATATCGGCGCGGCGGAGCCACTGCAGCGCGTCTGGATCGCGCTGCGAGCCAACGAGCGGGCCATCCTCGATGAGGTCACCCTCGACCACATCGTCACCGGCGAACTGCCCGAGCGGGTCCGCGAACTCATCGACGACCCCCGCGCCTGGGCCTAGCACCCCGCCAGCCGCGCACCGCAGGGTTGCGCCCGAAGCAAGAAGAGCGACCGTCACCCGCGGCAGGGAACCGGGGCAGCAAAGAGTAACCATCAATCGTGGGGGTTCCGGGGGGCTCGGCCCCCCGGGTCAACACTGCGGGCAACGGCGCAGTTGGCCACGGGCCAACAAGCAGCCGTCAGCGCCTCGAGCAGGCCTAGCCAGCCCTCAAACCGGCACCATGTCGGTGATGTCGCGGATCCGCCGTGCCACGTCGTCGTACCCAGCCTGGTGACCGCTGGGCAGCTTGATGGTGCCGATGACAGGCTCGGCCCCCTCGCCCAGCTTGGCCCCGTCGCCGCGCTCGGGCGCGGTGGCCAAGGTGAGCGCCGCCGGCACGGCACCACCGAAGGAGTGCGCCACCGGCCGGGCGAGCGCGCGGTTCTCGGCCGACCGCAGCGACGGCTCCCTGGTGCCGGAAAGAACCGGCTCGCTCTGCAGTTCCGCCAGGGCGAAGTTGTCCGACACCTCACGGAAGACCTGGGACAGCGGGGTTTCCAGCGCGCCGCAGATTGCCGCGAGAAGCTCCGAGGACGCCTCCTTCTGACCGCGCTCGACTTCGGACAGATAGCCCAGTGACACCCGGGCCGCGGCGGACACCTCGCGGAGGGTACGGCCTTGGCGCAGGCGCAGCCGCCGCAGCGCGTCACCAAGCAAGTGACGAAGCAGGACCATGTCGCGCTCCCTTCGCGAAGTGGGTCTGGCAATCCCACGGTACCTGGCCTCACCGACACTCGGGGAGTGCAGACGCGGCCGTGTTCGCTGATGACGTAACGCTGTAATCAGGGATCCTCTTCCCTGAGCTGCTCCCACAGCAGTGTCAGGGCTTCCCGGACAGTGTCCCGGCGGACCTCGCTCCGCTCGCCGGCCAGGGCCAGGCCCCGGGTGACCGGCACCCTCGCGCTGACCGCGATGTGCACGGTGCCGGGCGGCAGCCCGTCGACGGGATCCGGCCCCGCCACGCCGGTCGTAGCCAGGCCCCAGGTGGCGCCGAGCCGGTCGCGGACGCCCGCGGCCATGGCCGCGGCCACCTCGGGGTGGACGGGGCCGTGCCGGGCCAGCAGGGCGGCGGGGACGCCGAGGAGCACCGTCTTGAGCTCGGTGGCGTAGGCGATCACGCCGCCGCGATACACCGCGGAGGCGCCAGGGATGGCGGTGATGGCCGCGCCGAGCATGCCGCCGGTGAGCGACTCGGCGGTGGCGAGAGTCTGGCCCCGCTCCCCCAGTGCGCTCACGATCCGGGCGGCCAGGTC
>DASXKD010000238.1:0-8226 GCA_036497045.1 Streptosporangiaceae bacterium
GACGTAGGCCAGCATCAGCCAGGCCACCGGCGAGGTGGCCGTGACGCCGGACATCATCAGCGCGCCGGCCGTGGTCATCACGCCCGCCACCAGCAGCGGGATCCGGGGCCCGCGCTGTCCGGTGATCCGCCCGGACAACGGTGCCAGGAGCACCGTCATCGCCGCCATCGGCAGCGTGTACAGGCCCGCGTGCAGCGCGGAGAGATGGCGGGCGTCCTGCAGGTACAGCGTGTTGAGGAAGAGGAAGCCAGCCAGCGCCGAGAACGCGGTGATGGCGATCACCACGGCCCCGGTGAACGGCGCGCTGCGGAAGAACCGCAGGTCCAGCAGGGGCTCCTCGCGCCGCCGCTCGTAGATGACCAGGGCGGCCCCAGCGGCCGCCGAGACCGCGAACAGGCCGAGGATGATGGCCGAACTCCAGCCGTGCCGTGGTCCCTCGATGATCGCGTAGGTCAGCGAGGCGAGCGTGACGATGATCAGCACCTGGCCAACCGGATCCACCCGCCGGGCGTGCGGGGCGCGGGATTCCGGCACGGCGAGGGCGGTCGCCACAATGGCCACGATCCCCACCGGAATGTTGACCCAGAAGATGCCCCGCCAGCCCACGGTGGCGACGAGCACGCCGCCGACCACCGGGCCCAGCGCCATGCTGAGGCCGAACACGGCACCCCAGATGCCCAGCGCCCGGGCGCGCTCGCGGTCGTCGGTGAACGTGTTGGCGATGATGGACAGCGCCACCGGGTTGAGCATGGACCCGCCGATGGCCTGTATCGCGCGGAAGGCGACAAGCCAGCCCAGGCTCGGTGCCAGGCTGCACAGCAGCGAGCCGAGGGTGAACGTGGCCAGGCCGACCTGGAACGTGCGCCGCCGGCCGACCCGGTCGCCGGTGGAACCCGCCAGGATCAGGAAGCTCGCGACGACCAGCGTGTAGGCATCTACCGTCCACTGCAGGCCGGACAGCGGCGCGTGCAGGTCGCGCTGAACCGACGGCAGCGCGATGTTCACGATGGTGGCGTCGAGGCCGACGATGAACAGGCTGGAGCAGCAGACGGTAAGCACGAGCAGCCGGCGCCTGCGGCTCAGTTCCGGCACGTGTTCCTCACGGTTCTCCTGCAACGGCGGTAATTGTGAACCTACAACTAACTTCCGGGCAGCGGCCGCGCCTGTGTCCAAGGTCACCTGCGTGATTGACTGCGGTCATGGCCCATGACTCGCTGCCGGTGCGGGGTTCTGGGGAGCCGGCGCAGGGTGGCGCGGAGCCAGCCCAGGGCACGGGGGACATGGGCCGGGCGGCGCTGGCCCAGCCCGGGCCGGACGCCGCCGCCACGGCGGGGCGGACGGCGTGGGGGCGGCACCTGCAGACCCCGCTGCGGCAGTTCCTGCGCACCGAGACCGGCAGTGCGGCGGTCCTGCTGGCCGCCACGATCACGGCGCTCATCTGGGCGAACGTGGACACCGGCTCGTATGAGTCGCTGTGGCAGACCCAGGTGTCGCTGCACGTGGGCGGTTTCGCCGTGTCCCAGGACCTGCAGGGCTGGCTGAACAGCGGCCTGATGACGTTCTTCTTCCTGGTGATCGGGCTGGAAGCGCGCCGCGAGTTCGACATGGGGGAACTGCGCGAGCGGCGCCGGATGGCGGTACCGCTGGCGGCCGGCCTCGGCGGGATGGCCGTGCCGGTCGTGATCTTCCTCGTGGTCAACGCCGGGCAGCCGACCGCGAGTGGCTGGGGCACCGCGATGTCCACCGACACCGCGTTCGCGCTCGGGATGCTCGCGCTGGTCGGCCCGAAGAACGCCGACCGGCTGCGGTCCTACCTGCTCACCTTCGCCGTGGTCGACGACTTCACCACGATCGTGATCATCGCGCTGGTCTACAGCCACCACATCGACGTGCCCGCGCTGCTGGCCGGGCTCGCCGCGCTCGCCGCCGTCTTCCTGGCCAGGGCCGTCGGCCTGCGGCACGGCGCGGTGTATGCCGGGCTTGGCCTGGCGGCGTGGGCGGCGTTCTTCAAGTCCGGGGTGGACCCGGCGGTCAGCGGCATGGTGATGGGCCTGCTCACCCCGGCGTACCCGGCCGCGCGCAGCGACCTGGAGCGGGCCACCGACTGGGTCCGCCGGTTCCGGGAGCAGCCCACGCCGGAGACGGCCAGGGCGGCCAGCATCAGCCTGTCGGAGGCCATATCCCCGAACGAGCGGCTGCAGGACATCTTCCACCCGTGGGCGAGCTACCTGATCGTGCCGTTGTTCGCACTGGCCAATGCCGGGCTGGTGATCAGCGCGGCGTTCCTGGCACGCGCGTTCACCTCGCCGTTGACGCTCGGCATCCTCGCCGGGTACGTGGTCGGCAAGCCGGTAGGCACAGCGGGCGCCGCGTGGCTGGTGACCACGGCGAGCCGCGGCAGGCTCCGGCTACCGGCCGGCTGGGCGGCGGTGACCGGTGCGGGCACGATCGCCGGCATCGGGGTGACGGTGTCCCTGCTCGTCGCCTCGCTCGCCTTCCATGGCGAGCAACTGGCCCAGGCCAAGGCCGGCGTGCTGGCCGCGGCGATAGTCGCGGCGGCGCTCACCTGGGCGGTGTTCCAGGTGACCAGCCTGCTGCCGAAACGGGTGCGGATCCGCGCGCTGCTCGGCACGGCCACGGCGATCATCGACCTCGCCGCGCCGGTCGACCCGCGCCGGGATCACATCCGCGGCCCGAAGGCGGCTCCGGTCACCGTGGTCGAGTACGGCGACTTCGAATGCCCCTTCTGCGGCCTGGCCGAGCCGGCCATACGGGAACTGCTGGCCGGCTTCGGGGACGTGCGCTACGTCTGGCGGCACCTGCCGCTCACCGACGTGCACCCGCACGCCCAGCTCGCGGCCGAGGCGGCGGAGGCCGCGGCCGCCCAGGGCGCGTTCTGGGAGATGCACGACATGCTGCTGCGGCACCAGGATGCGCTGCGCCCCGCCGACCTGGCCGGCTACGCGGCCCCTTTGGGCCTGGACGTCGAGCGCTTCGCCCGCGACCTGCGCAAGCACGCCTTCGCGTCCCGGGTCGCCGAGGACGTGGACACCGCCGACCTCGGCGGCGTGTCCGGCACGCCCACGTTCTTCGTCAACGGCCAGCGGCACCATGGGGCCTACGACATCGACTCTCTGTCGCAGGCGGTGCGCACCGCCCGGGCGGTCGCCGCGATCGCGCGCTGACCAGACTGCACGATCGCGCGCTGACCAGGCTGCAGAAGGACCGGTGGGGCGGGCCGCCCGGCATGATACCGGCCCGAGCCGGCGGAGCTACCGAGTCGCGGCAGTGCGTTACCACCGGGTACCTTTGGGCACAGGCCGCGGGATTGAAGACCGGCTCCCGCCGGTTGTCATCCGCAACGAGGCCAACGCTGTGGGAGGCTGTGAGCATGGTGCCGGATGGGGGAGACCTCTACCAGGTCGACCCAGGGGCGGCAAAGCTTGACGGGGCAATCCTGCTGCACTACTTGGACGGGTTCATCGATGCCGGCGCGGCCGGCCGGCTGCTGACCGCGCACCTGATGGGCAGCCTGGACCATGAGGCGATCGTGACGTTCGACGTCGACCGGCTGATCGACTATAGGTCCCGCCGCCCGCCGATGACCTACGACAAGGACCACTGGGAGTCCTACGACGCACCGGAACTCGCTATCCACCAGGTCAGGGACAGCGCGGGGAAGACGTTCCTGATGCTGACCGGCCCGGAGCCCGACCACGAGTGGGAGCGGTTCACCAGCGCCGTGGCGAGCGTGAGCAGCCGCCTCGGGGCCGAGCTTGTCCTCGGGTTCCACGGCATCCCGATGGGTGTCCCGCACACCCGCCCGCTTGGCGTCACCGCGCACGGCACCCGGCCCGAACTGGCCGCCGGATCCCGGCCGATCGTGGACCGGCTGCAGGTGCCTGGCAGCGCGGCCTCACTGCTGGAACTGCACCTGGGCGAGGAGAACCGGGCGGCGGGCGGCTTCGCCGTGCACGTGCCGCACTACCTGGCCCAGGCGGCCTACCCGGCGGCAGCCGTGGCGCTGCTTGAATCCGTGACCAGGGCCAGTGGCCTGGCGCTGCCGGACGAGGCGCTGCGGGACGCGGCGCGGCGCACCGACGAGGAGATCGCCCGTCAGGTGGAAACGTCCGACGAGATCAGCGAACTGGTGCAGGCCCTCGAACGGCAGTACGACGCGTTCGTGGACGCCGCATCCGCGGAAGGGCTGCTGGCCGAGCCGGGTGCGGAAATGCCCACCGCGGACGAACTCGGTGCCCAGTTCGAGCGTTTCCTGGCCGAGCAGCAGGGCCGCTCGGACACCCCGGAGCCCTGAGATTTCAAGCGAAAAACTCACCGGCGGAGGCCCGGCATGCTCTTCCCTACGTCGCTCGTGGGCAGCTACCCCCAGCCGGACTGGCTGATCGATCGCAAGCGGCTGGGTGACCGCTTCCCGCCCCGGGTCCGCGCCAGGGAACTGTGGCGGGTGGACCAGGCGCACCTGGCCGAGGCACAGCGAGACGCGACCCTGCTCGCCATCCTGGCCCAGGAGCAGGCCGGCCTCGACATCGTCACCGACGGCGAGATCTGTCGGGAGAGTTACTCCAACAGGTTCGCCACCGCGCTGGACGGGGTGGACATCGACAACCCCGGCACCGCGCTGGACCGCAGCGGGCACCCGAACCCGGTGCCGCGGGTCACCGGCCCGGTCCGGCGCAGGCACCCGGTCGAGACCGCGGACGTGACGTTCCTGCGGGCCAGCAGCGGCAAGACGATCAAGATCACCGTGCCAGGCCCGTTCACCATGGCCCAGCAGGCGCAGAACGACCACTACGCGAGCACGGAGGAACTCGCGCTTGGTTACGCCGAGGCGGTCAACGAAGAGGTCAAGGACCTGTTCGCGGCCGGGGCCGACATCGTCCAGCTGGACGAGCCCTACCTGCAGGCCCGCCCGGAGGAGGCCCGCAAGTACGGCGTGGCCGCGCTCAACCGGGCGCTCGCGGGGATCAGCGGCACCACGGCCGTGCACCTGTGCTTCGGTTACGCGGCGATCATCCACGACCGCCCGTCCGGCTACTCGTTCCTGCCCGAACTCGCGGCCGCCGAGTGCGACCAGGTGTCGATCGAGACCGCCCAGTCCGGGCTGGACTGCTCGGTGCTTGCCTCGCTCACCGGCAAGACCGTCATCCTTGGCGTGCTCAACCTCGGTGACCACACCGTGGAGACCGCCGACGAGGTGGCCGCCAGGGTGCGCCGGGCGCTGCCCTACGTCGCCGCCGAGCGCCTCGTGCTGGCCCCCGACTGCGGGATGAAGTACCTGCCGCGCGACGTCGCGTTCGGCAAGCTGTCCGCGATGACCCAGGCGGCAGCCCAGTTGCGCGCCGAGTTCGGCGCGGCCTGACTCCTCAGCCGGTCAACCGCCGGGCACGTCCACGGCGACCGTCTGCCCGCCCGGGCTCACCGTCAGGTCCGTCTCGGAGGCCAGGGCGGTGACCGAAGCTGCCGACAGGCTGATCGTGATCGACTGGCCCGAGGACAGCGAGCCCGAGGTGGGCGACACCGACAGGCCGGACGAGGGGTCCGTGATGCTGTACCCGGAGACGTCGCCGCCCTGCGCGGTGAGCGTGAACGAGCCGCTGAGGCTCCCGTCGGTATTCAGGGTCAGCGTCAGCACATTCGCCGAGACCGCCAGCGTGCCTGGTGACGGCGGCGGGGGCGACGGGGGTGGGCTCGGTGGCTGCGAGGACCGGCGGGGCGTCGGGGAGGTGCCCCCGCCCGGCGTCGACCCCGACGGGCCCGAGGCCGAGGGCGACGGCGAGCCGGACACCCTGATGGTCAGGCCGATGTGCTTACCACCGCTGCCAGTGCCCTTGTGGGACGGGGACGACGGCGACACCGGGGTCGACCCGGAGTTCAGCGGTGCCTGGCTGACCGCGGCCGGCCCGACCGTCGCGGCGGACGCCGTCGGCGCGCCCTTGTGATGTAGCGCGTCCAGGGCGAGAAGGGTGCCGGCGCCAAGCAGTATCGCCGCCGCGGCGGCCACGCAGGCGGCCACGGTCAGCGCCTGCACCCCGTACACCCGGCGCGGTGTGGCGACTGGCTTGGGGAAACCGGAGCGGTCGAACGGCTCCGCCCGGTGGGCCACAAGCTCGCGGTGCCCGGCCCCGACCGGCGAGACGTCGTCCACCAGCCGGAGCACCTGCTCGCGCAGGCCGGCCGGCAGCGCCACCATCGGCAGCATGCTGAGCAGCATCGCCGGGCTGAGCTCACGGCGCTTGCGCTGGCCGCACACCTCGCAGCGCTCGATGTGCCGGTTCACCCGCTTACAGAGCAGGGTGCTCAGTTCGCCGTCCCAGCCCGCGAGGATGTCATCCAGCTCCCGGCACTGCTCCCGGCCGGTGCGGGCGACCAGCAGCGCGCCCAGCGACCCCTCGAACTGGCCACGTGCCCGGGACGCAAGCGCGTGCGCGTGGTTGAGGGACACGCCGAGGGCGTCGGCCAGGTCGTCGCCGTCCAGCGCGTGGCGCAGGTTCAGCTCGATGACTTCGCGGTCCGAGGGGTTCAGCCCGGAGAGTGCGTCGACCACCAGGTCGCGCAGCTCCTCCCGTTCCGGGCCGACTTCCACGTCAGGCTCGTCGGAGGTCACCTCCACCGCCACGTCAAGCGGGGCGGAGAGCCCCCGCGCCCGCAGGCGGCGGTAGCACTCGTTACGGGCCACCGCATACAGCCACGGGCGGAGCCGGTCCGGATCGCGCAGCACGTCCAGCTTGGCCGCGGCGATGACGTAGGTGTCCTGCACCGCGTCGGCGGCGTCGGCAGGCTCACTGAGCAGCGTCCGGCAGTAGGCATAGAGCCCGGGCGCATAGGTGTCATAGGCAGCAGCGAGCCCGGCAGGGTCTCCTGCGACAATCGCTGCGACGATCTCCCCGTCTTGCACGGTCTCACGGTAGTTCGTCCGGGGCACTTGCTGCCACCTGGTCTGACATCCGTTATCCGCATGAAGCCCTCCTGAGGTGTGATATAGGCCTCTCCGGCCCTCATGCGCGCCAAGGCCGCGCGGGCCCCGCGGGCCCGCACGGCCGCCCCCGCGGCCAGAAGGAGGCACAGCTGGAGTCCACCGGGACCTGGTTTGACCAGCGGCCGGACACCGTGTCGTAGGCGATGGCGTGTTCGGTTGCTGGTGGTGTCCGGCACCTGCGAACAGTCGACGATGCCGGTCTGCGCCGCGAAGGCCAGCGGGCCAGGCAGCCAGATCAGGGGGCCAGGCGAGGCAGGCCAGGCCCGGACGGCCAGATCAGCAGGGCGGGCCAGGCAGCCAGATCAGGGGCCAGGCCCGGACGGCCAGATCAGCAGGGCAGGCCGGGCGGCCCGGTCAGCGAGCCAGTTCGGCGTACAGCGCCGCGGTCTGCGCCGCCACCGCCTGCCAGCCGAACTCGGCGACGGCACGCTCGCGCCCGGCCAGGCCGAGCGCGGCCGCACGGGCCGGGTCCGCGATCAGCGCGTCAAGCGCAGCGGCCAGCGCGCCGGGGTCGTCGGGCAGGACCAGCAGCCCGGTCTCGCCGTCGCTCACCACCTCGGGGATGCCGCCGACCGCCGACGCCACCACCGCCGTACCGCAGGCCATAGCCTCCAGGTTGACGATGCCGAGCGGCTCGTATAGCGACGGGCAGGCGAACACCGTCGCGTGCGAGAGCAACTGGATGACCGCGCGTTTGGGCAGCATCTCCGGTATCCAGATCACCCCGGACCGCGCCGCGCGCAGGTCCGCCACCAGGCCCTCGACCGCGGCCGCAAGCTCGGGGGTGTCGGGCTGCCCGGCGCACAGCACGAGCTGGGCGGCGGGATCCAGTGCGGCCGCGGCCCGCAGCAGCACCGGGACGCCCTTCTGCCTGGTGATCCGGCCCACGAAGATCACTGACGGCCGGTCCGGGTCGACTCCGTAGGCGTCCAGCACGTCGGTCGCCGGGTCCGGCGCATACTCGGCGGTGTCGATCCCGTTGCGGATGACCCGCACCCGGCCCGGGGACACCGCCGGGTAGGCGGCCAGCACGTCATCGCGCATGCCCGCGGACACGGCCACCACGGCGGCGGCGGCCTCCACGGCGACCCGCTCGCACCAGGAGGACAGCGCGTAACCGCCGCCGAGCTGCTCGGCCTTCCACGGCCGCAACGGCTCCAGCGAATGCACGGTCACCACGTGCGGCACCCCGTACAACAGGCCGGCCAGGTGACCCGCCAGGTTCGCGT
>DASXKD010000239.1:0-3787 GCA_036497045.1 Streptosporangiaceae bacterium
GCGTGTGCAGCGTGTGCAGCGTGTGCAGCGTGTGCAGCGTGTGCAGCGTGTGCAGCGTGTGCAGCGGATTGGCTCGTTCCACGCCGACGGCGCACATGGACGACGAGGAGCTAGAATCACCAGGTCAGGACGGGTGCGCCGCCAGGGACTTGAACCCCGAACCCGCGGATTAAGAGTCCGCTGCCCTGCGTTTCCGCACGTCCACCGGCGTCCACCCGTGCAGGTCACCGCGCTGCGTGAACCTCCGTGGACGCTGCTGGACGGAGGTGAACTGCAACTGAAACTGCAACTGGCCCGGAGGTCGGCGCATTCGTGAGGTGCGATCCGTCAGTTCGGCCACCCACCCATCCGCCCACGCTGCACGGGGGCGGCGCGGAACCCTGAGGCCCAGCACGAGAACGCCGATGGCGGCTCTTGGTGGCCAAGCGGGGCGATGCGGAGACCTGAAGAGGCTCTGTAGACACTCACACATGCCGAAATGAGTACTTCGTCCGGTGGCATATCTATGCATGATCTGGAATATCCATCCAGATTTTCTCGACCCTGCCGAGGTTACTGTGCAGCCTTTTCTATTATTTTAGTAGGAAACCAGATCGCCGAATACGAGCGCTGGTCGCCGATAAGATCTCGCGCTTTAGCAAAGCGCAGATTATCCATTCCGGCGCATGCTCGTAAGCGCGTCATCAGAGCGGCCGGCGTGTACCGCGGGCTTTCCGCGGACGGCCGAGCGGCGGGCCTGAGCCTATGCGACAAGGTCGGTGTGCCTGATGTGCGGCACCTTCGTGAGCTGCGCTGGCTCGTCCGGGGCGTTGGCCGGCTGGGCAGCGGCCGTTAGAGGGAAGGTCACTTTTATGTCGAGGCCGCCTGCGGGCCGGGCGCGGGCGGTGAGGGCGGCGCCGTGGGCGTCGGCGATGGCGCGGACGATGGCCAGGCCGAGCCCGTGTCCCTCGCCGCGTCGAGTCCGCTCGGCACCGAGCTGCCGAAACGGCTGGAACAGGTCCTGCACCGCCTCTGGCGGGACGGGCGTGCCGGTGTTGCTGACCGAGACGACGGCGCCCGCGCTGGTCAGCGCCGTGGAGATCTCTGCCCGGCCGCCGGGGAGGTTGTGCCGGATGGCGTTGTCGAGGAGGTTGGCGACCAGGCTTTCCGCCAGGTTCGGGTCGGCGGTTACCGGGGCGGCGTTGAGCGCCGCGCGCAGGTGGATGCCGTGGCGCTCGGCTTCTTCCTGACGGGCCAGGAGCACATCCCGGGTGAGTTCGGCGAGGTCCAGGCATTCCAGCTGCCCGATTCCGCGCTGGCTGCTGGCCAGGGCGAGCAGGGCCGAGATCAGGCGCTCCTGCTGAGCGCCGAGCTCGACCAGTTCCTCGCACGTTTCCCGCAGCGTCTCCACGGTAGGCTCCGGGTCGGTGAGCGCGACCTGGAGCAGCGCCCGCCCGGCGGTGAGCGGGGTCCGCAGCTCATGGGAGGCGTTGGCGATGAAGTGCCGCTGCGCCTGGAACGATGCCTCCAGCCGCCCGAACAAGTCGTCGAGAGTCTGGCCGAGCTCGGTGAACTCGTCGCCGCTGCCGGGCATGCCAAGCCGCCGGTGCAGGTTACTGGCGGAGATGTCGCGGGCGGTCGTGATGATCGCGCGCAGCGGCCGGACGAAGCGGCCGGCGATCAGCCAGCCGACTGCGAGGGAGAACACGGCCATGATCATCAGCGCGGCCACGTCGTTCCAGAACACCGCCGAGCCGACGGTGAGGGGGATGCGGGTTGGGTGCACGGCGGCGACGGCGCCCGGGAGACCCGGCCCCCCGGCTTTCTGTACCCCGCGCTGGAGCAGGCCCGGCACCAGGGTTTGCGTGACGCCGAGCAGCGCGACACTCGATGCGCAGATGACGGCGCCGTAGAGCAGGGTCATCCGTGCTCGGAGGGTGGGTTGGCGGAAAGCGCGCGCTGGGCCGGGGCGGCGTTGCTCAGGCATCAGGACTCTCCGATCTGGTACCCGCCCTCGCGGACGGTGGCGATGACGGGCGGGTCGCCGAGCTTGGCTCGCAGCCGGCGCATAGTCTGCTTGACCGCGGTGGTGAACGGGTCGGCGGCCTCGTCCCAGACCCGCTCAAGCAGTTCCTCGGCGGAAACCACACGGCCGGCGCAGGCGAGCAGGTACTCCAGCACGGCGAATTCCTTGGCGCTGAGCGCCAGCCGCTGCCCGGCACGGGACGCGGTGCGGCCGGCGGGGTCGAGCCTGATGTCGCCATGGGCAAGTACCGGGGGCAGCGGCGCCGCGGCGCGGCGGCCGAGGGCGCGTACCCGCGCGGTCAGCTCGGGGAAATCAAAGGGCTTGGCCAGGTAGTCGTCGGCGCCCATGCCCAGGCCGTCCACCCGGTCGGTGAGGCTGCCGGCTGCGGTGAGCATCAGGATCCGGCTCGGTGACCGCCCGGCCGCCAGCCGCCGGCAGATCTCATCGCCGTGCACCCCCGGCAGGTCCCGGTCGAGCACCACGACGTCGTAGCGGGTCAGGGCCAGGTGGCCGAGCGCCTCGTCCCCGTCGTAGGCGACGTCGACCGCCATGCCCTCACGACGCAGCCCGGTCACGATCGCCCGGGCCGTCGGCTCGAAATCCTCAACCACTAGCACCCTCATTGCCGCGCATGTTCCTTCCCGCAGCGTATTCACCAGTGCTTTGAGCATGCCAGGGTGCCGGTATCAGCCAGGTATCAGCCGCAGGCGCCGTGCTGATACCGGCCCCGGCGTACAACCATGCCCATGGAAACGACAATCGAGGTCGCCGGGTTGCACAAGCGCTACGGCCGCACGCTCGCACTTGACGGGATGACGTTCACCGTCTCACCCGGTCAGGTCACCGGCTTCATTGGCCCGAACGGTGCGGGGAAATCCACCACGATGCGGGTGATCCTCGGCCTAGACGCCCCCGACGCAGGGCACGCGCTGATCGGCGGCCGGCCCTATGTCAGGCTGCGGGACCCGCTGACCCAGGTGGGGGCGCTGCTGGACGCTGCGGCGCTGCAGCCGAGCCGCACCGGGCGCCACCACCTGCTATGGCTGGCCCACTCCCAGGGCCTGGGCGCCCGCCGCGTCGATGAGGTCGTCGCGCTGGCCGGGCTGCAGACTGCGGCCCGGCGGAAAGCGGGCGGCTATTCCCTGGGCATGCGGCAGCGGCTCGGGATCGCCGCCGCGCTGCTCGGTGACCCGCCGGCGCTGATGTTCGACGAGCCGTTCAACGGCATGGACCCCGAGGGCATCATCTGGATGCGCGGCTTCCTGGCCTCGCTGGCCGCCGAGGGCCGGGCGGTGCTGGTCTCCAGCCACCTGATGAGCGAACTGCAGGGCACCGCCGGCCACGTGGTGATCGTCGGCCGCGGCACGGTCATCGCCGACACCAGCGTGGCGGACCTGCTCGCATCGGTGTCCGGGGACCGGGTCATGCTGCGGACCGCCACGCCCACCCAGGCCACGACCGTGCTAGCGAACGCGGGCGCTGAGGTCGCCGCCACAGGTCCCGGCACGCTCGCCATCGCAGGTCTTTCCGCCGAACGAGCGGTGGTGCTTCTCTCCGAGCACGCGATCCCGTTCTCCGAGGTGACCGCCCACCAAGCGACACTGGAGGAGGCCTACCTGGAACTCACCAAGGACGCGGTCGAGTTCCAGGCGGGGGGTCTGGGAAATCGTCCCTCCGGGTTGGCAGGGCGGGCGGCGTCATGACCACGATCACGTCCTCCCGGCCGGCGGCCCCGCCCACCCGGGCCGGCTTCGCGCACCTGCTGCACGCCGAGTGGACCAA
>DASXKD010000240.1:0-2772 GCA_036497045.1 Streptosporangiaceae bacterium
GCTGCGCCTCATCTTTACCTGCTGTCACCCGGCGCTCGCGCAGGCCGCGCAGGTCGCGCTGACCCTGCGGCTGCTGGGCGGGCTCACCACGGCGCAGATCTCCCGCGCCTTCCTGGTGCCGGAGCCGACCATGGCGCAGCGGCTTGTCCGGGCCAAGGGGAAGATCCGCGACGCGAGAATCCCGTACCGGGTCCCGGCCGAGGCCGACCTTCCCGACCGGCTCCGCGCCGTGCTCGCCGTCCTCTATCTCATTTTCAACGAGGGCTACACGGCAACCTCGGGGCCGGCGCTCGTCCGCGACGACCTGTGCGCCGAGGCGATCCGGCTGGGTCGGCTGCTGGCCGAACTGATGCCGGACGAGCCGGAGGCCCTGGGCCTGCTCGCGCTGATGCTGCTCACCGATGCCCGCCGGCCGGCCCGCAGCAACGCCGCGGGCGAGCTGGTCTTGCTCGCCGACCAGGACCGGGGCCGCTGGGACCGGGCCCTCATCGCCGAGGGCCAGGCCCTGGTCCGCCGGTGCCTGCGGCGGGACCAGCCGGGCCCGTACCAGATCCAGGCGGCGATCCAGGCCGTGCACAGCGACGCGGCGACCGCTGCGGACACCGACTGGCGGCAGATCGTGATGCTGTACGACCAGCTCCTGGCCATCACGCCGAGCCCAGTGGTGGCCCTCAATAGAGCCGTCGCGGTGGCCGAGGTTGACGGCCCGGAAGTCGCGCTGGCCCTGGCGGATCGTATTGCACTCGAAGACTTTTATCTCTTTCATGCCATCCGCGCCGACCTGCTGCGCCGGCTCGGCCGCGACGGCGAGGCGGCGCAGGCCTACCGGGCGGCCATCGCGCTGAACGACAACGCTGCCGAGCGGGACTTCCTCGACCGCCGCCTGCGGGCGGTCTGCCCGCACTGACCGGCCGCGGGCCGGCCGGTGCCGCCGCGGGCCAGGCATGCGGCCAGGGCGGGTGCGGGCCCGGTCAGGAAGGCCCGTTGACATGCCCTACAGTGACGCCCGTGAGCCCTCGCAGAGCCCGGCGCCTGCCGGCTGGCATGCCGCGCCGGCCGCGCGGCGGCCTGCCGCCGGGGCGCCCCGCGGGCGAGGGGGAAGACGAGGCGGAGGTGCCGGCGCTGCGGCTCGGCCCGGAGCGGATCGAGTCGGGACCGGAGGGGGACTGGGTGGTCCGGGCCATACCGGGCGAGGCAACCGTGAAGACCTACCGGTGCCCCGGCTGTGACCAGGAGATTCAGCCCGGGACTGCGCACCTGGTCGTGTGGCCCGCCTACACGCCCGGGCTGGCGGAGCGCAGGCACTGGCACCGCCCGTGCTGGGACAGGTGGCTGCGCCGCCTAGGACGCGGCCGGCCCGGCAGGTAAGGAGCACTGTGATAGAGATCAGGGCCGCCACCGTGCTGCCGGCGCGGCGCGAGGACATCACCCTGCACACCGACGACGGCCTGTCCCTGGTCGGGGAGATCGCCCGGCCGGCCGGCCGGGATCCGGTGGCCACCCTGCTGTGCCTGCATCCGCTGCCCACCCAGGGCGGGATGATGGACAGCCACATCCTGCGCAAGGCGTCCTACCGGCTGCCCGCGCTGGCGGACCTGGCCGTGGTCAGGTTCAACACCAGGGGCGCCGAGTCGGAGCGCGGCCGCAGCGAGGGGGAGTTCGGCGACGCCCTGGGCGAACGGTACGACGTGGCCGCGGCGATCGCCTGGTGCGCAGCCGCCGGCCTGCCCAGGCTGTGGCTGCTTGGCTGGTCGTTCGGCACCGAACTCGTGCTGCTGTGGGGGAACGACCCGGCCGTGGAGGGTGCGATCCTGCTCTCCCCGCCGCTGCGCCGGGCCGGCGACGCCGAACTGGACGCCTGGGCGGCCTCGGGCAAGCCGTTGCTGGTGCTGGTGCCTGAGTTCGACGACTACCTCAGGCCGGACGAGGCGCGGGCCAGGTTCGCGCGGGTGCCGGAGGCCGAGGTGATCGCCGGCGAGCGGGCCAAGCACCTGTGGGTGGGGGAGCCCGCGGTGCGTACTGTTCTGGGTGAGATCGTGCGCCGGGTGAACCCGGCCGCGTGGCCGCTGCCAACCGAGTGGGAGGACCAACGGTGACCCTTTTCGATCTGAGCGGTAAGAAGGCATTCATCACCGGGGCCTCTCGCGGTATTGGGCAGGAGATCGCGGTGGCCTTTGCCGAGGCGGGAGCCGACCTCGCGCTGGTGGCGCGCAGCGAGGGCGGGCTCGCGACCACCGCGGAGAAGGCCGCGGGGTACGGGCGTGAGGCATTTGTGATCCGGGCGGACGTGACCGACCAGGAAGCCGTGGAAGGCGCCGTCGCCGCGGCGATCGAGCGCCTCGGCGACGTGGACATCGTGGTCAACAACGCCGGCGGGTCCAACTTTGTGGTCCCGTTCATGGACCTGCGGGTGCCGGGCTGGGAAAAGCTGATGCGGCTCAACCTGACCTCCGCCGTGTACGTGTGCCACGCGATCGGGCCGCACCTGGCCGAGCGCGGCCAGGGCTCGGTTATCAACGTGGCCTCGGTCGCGGGCCTGGCCGCCTCGCCGTTCCTGTCGCCCTACGGGGCGGCCAAGGCCGGGCTGATCTCGCTCACCAAGACGCTGGCGGTCGAGTGGGCGCCGCTGGGCATCCGGGTCAACGCCCTGTGCCCCGGCTGGACCGCGACCGAACTCAACCGCAACTTGTGGGAGGACGAGACCACGGGGAAGGCGACCATCGCGACGGTGCCCATGCAGCGGTGGGGCCGCGCGGCCGAGATGGCCGGCCC
>DASXKD010000241.1:0-5126 GCA_036497045.1 Streptosporangiaceae bacterium
ACGAGGTCGTCGGCCACAGTCTGGCCCGGCCACAGCCGGTCCCGCTGGTGGTCGAACTGAGCCGCCCTCGCGGACAGTGCCCGCACCCGGTCCTCGAGGTATCCGCGGAGAATGGCGGGGTCGAGGTCGCGGCTCATGGCAAGGGCGAGATCGACGGGATCCGGCTGCAGCCTGACCTCCTGCAGCGCCCCGGCCCGCAACGCCCGCAGTTCGCGGTGCCCCTCCCCGGTAATGCCATAGACGGTGCGCGCGGGAAGCTGGCCGTCCTGCTCGGTTCGCAGCGGCTCGATCAGGCCCTCGGCCGCCAGGCGGTGCAGCGCACCGTACAGCGACCCGGGCCGGACCTCTGACCACAGCTCGGTCCGGTCGAGGCGGGCGTCCCGGCGCAACTGGTGGCCGTACATCGGCCCATGCTTGGCCAGCGCGCCCAGGATGAACAGCCGGGTCGGATTCACCCCGGCATTAAAACACGAGTGCTCAAATATGACTATCGCTTTATAGGCGCCAGGGCCGTGCCGAGTAGGGTGCGCGGCGTGCCCGGCGGAGTGCCACGGCGCGCTCGGGAGAGTGCCGCGCGATGTCCCAGAGGCGTGGCACACCGGAGATCGCAAGCGGCAGGCCACCGTCGGCGATCGAAATGTCAGAGGTCGAAAATATTATCGGTTTAAGGTTGTTGAACTGGTTGATCTCAAGGAGGTGAGAACGGGTGCCGACTCCCCTCACGACCCCTGATCACCTCCCCGCCCGGGGAACCGGGATCTCCGATCACCAGGTCACAGAGCTGCCAGACTGGGAGGGCGCGGAGGCAGCCGACCGGGATTCGGCGGAGTGGGATCCTGCGGAGCCGGTCGACTGGGATTTGGCGGAGTCGGCGGACTGGGATCCCGCGGAACTGGCCGGCTGGGAGCCCGCGGACCCAGAAGGCGACGGTGGCTGGTTCGCCGCCGGAGGGGTAGCCGACGACCTGCCTCCGGGACCACCTCTGGCTGGGTTTATGGCGGACGCCAGGGACATCGGATTAGGCCGGCTCACCGACGATGAGCTCATCGGAGTGATGCGGGCCGCTCGGCGGCTGGCGTCTTGGTCCGCAGCGACGGAACTGGCTGCCGCGGGGGATCTGTGGCGCCGTCGCTGGGCCGAAGAGCAGGCAGGCATTACCGGTGCCGGATGCCATGCCGACGACGAGATCGCTGCCGCCCTGACATTAACCAGGCGGGCCGCGGACCAGGTGCTCAGCCTGGCCATCGCGCTGCGCCGCCTGCCCCTGACCAGCCGAGCGCTCACCGCCGGCGACATCGATCTGCCCCGGGCCATGGTGATCGCCGATGAGGTCACCGGGCTCGGCCATGAGCATGCGGCTGCGGTGGAGCAGGCCATCATCGGCGCGGCCGCAGGCCAGACGACCGGGCAGTTGCGCGCCGCCACCCGCCGTGCGGTGCTGTCGGCGGACCCGCGAGCGGCGCGCAAGCGGAAGGAACGGGCGCTCCAAGATGCCCGGGTCGAGCGCTGGGACGAACACGGCGGTACCGCGGCGCTGGCGGGGCGCGACCTTCCCCCGGCTTCGGTCCTGGCCGCGGACCAGAACCTCAGCGCGCTGGCCAGGCAGCTGAAGCGCGCCGGCGCACCCGGCACATTGGATCAACTGCGAGCCCAGGTCTACCTGGCCCTGCTTACCGGGAGCTCCGTGGGCTCACTGATCCCCGCAGGGCCCGGCACCGCCTCCGGCATGTCCTTCGATGGCTCCCCTCGGGACTTCGCCGGGCTGGCCGGTGATTCGCCGACTGGCACGCCGCCCGGCTTCTGCCCGCCCGCTAGGCCCAGTGCATTCGGCGGTCTCGGCAGTCCCGCCGACCCCGGCCTCTCCGGCACCCCTGGCACCTCCGCCAGCCCCGGTACCGCGGCCGGGCCTAGTCCCTCCGGCACTTCGGCCAGCTCTTGTCCCCCCGGCACTTCAGCCAGCTCTAGTACTCCCGGCACCCCGGCCAGTCCCGGCACCCCTGGCACCCCTGGCACCTCCGCCAGCCCCGGTACCGCCGACGCCCCCGGAGCGTCTTTCGCCCCCGGGACCGTGAACCTGACAATGCCGTTGGCAAGCTGGCTCGGCATGTCCGATGCCCCCGGCAACGTCGCCGGGTTCGGGCCGCTTGACGCCGACGATTCCCGTGCCATCGCCGACGCCCTGTCGGCGCGGGCCGACACCAGGTGGTGTCTCACACTCACTGACTCACATGGCCGCCCTGTCGCGCACGGATGCGCCCGCGCCGGACCGCCACCGAGTCAGCGCCGTGTTAAGCAGCCCTCCAGACCACCCGGTGCTCAGGAGGCCGGCTTCCGCGACGGACCGACGGGAAGCCCAGCGGGCAGCCTCCACGACAGACCACCCGACGGCACCCACGACAGCCCACCCGACGGCACCCACGACAGCCCAGTAGGCAGCCCGCGCGACGGACCGGCGGACGGCACCCACGACAGCCCAGCGGGCAGTCCACGTGACGGACCGAGAACTGGCACCCCCCGCGAGCCTGAGACCCGGCCACCCGGCAAGACCTGGACCTTCAGCCTCACGCTGCTGGCGGCCAACAGCTGTGATCATGCCGGGGCGACGGCTGCGTACCGGCCCTCCCCCGGGCTGCGCCACCTGGTCGATATCCGGCATGCCACCTGCGCCTATCCCGGTTGCCGACGGCCCGCCACGCGCTGCGATGCCGACCACACCGTGGCTTACCACCGAGGAGGCAGGACCTGCCTGTGCAATCTTGCGCCGTTATGCCGGAGACATCACGCGGCCAAGCAGACCTCAGGCTGGTATCTGGAGCAGGCCAGCCCAGGTGTCATGACCTGGACCACGCCGGCCGGACGCCGTTATGCTGTCGGCCCCAGCGACTATCCGGACTAGGCAGCGGCCATACCGGGTGCAAGCAGACACCCATATCAGGCATGCAGTTCACCCTTTGTCGGGACTGGTCCGCCGGTCAGCCAGAGCCAGCCGCGACGCCCGCCACACACCGGGACGGTACGCCGGGCGATAGCGTGGCTCAAAACATTGGGAGGCGGATCATGCAGCCAGTCGCGGTCGTCACCGGCGCGAGCAGCGGCATCGGCGCGGCCACCGCGGCACAGCTGGCGGGCGCCGGCTACCACGTGGTCCTGGCCGCCCGGCGGGCCGGCCGGCTGGAGCAGGCCGCCGCCCGCGCCCGGGAACGGGGCGGTTCGGCCCGGGCGGAGATCCTCGACGTCACCGACACCGCGGCCGTCGCGGCGTTCGCGGCGTCACTCGACCGCTGCGATGTGCTGGTCAACAACGCGGGCGGCGCCTTTGGCATGGAGTACGTGGCCGACGCCGACCCGGCCGACTGGCAGGCCATGTTCGAGGTCAACGTGCTCGGCTCGCTGCACCTGACCAAGGCGCTGCTGCCGCGGCTGATCGCCAGCGGCGACGGCACCATAGTGATGCTGACCTCCACCGCCGGGTTTATCACCTACGAGGGCGGCGGCGGGTACGCGGCCGCCAAGCACGCCCAGCACGCGATGGCAGGCACCCTCCGGCTGGAACTATGCGGCGAGCCGGTCCGGGTCATCGAGATCGCACCGGGCATGGTCCGCACAGACGAGTTCGCGGTGAACCGGTTCCGCGGCGACGCCGACAAGGCCGCTGCGGTGTACAAGGGCGTCCGCGAGCCCCTGACCGCCGACGACATCGCCGGCGCGATCACCTGGGCGGTCACCCGGCCCGCGCACTTCAACGTGGATCTGATGGTGCTCCGCCCGCGCGCCCAGGCCGCACAGCACAAGGTCTGCCGGGAAGAGTAGTCAGCCGTAGACCTGCTCGCCGCCCACCCAGGTGGCCCTGGTGCGCAGGTCCTCGCCGAGCCAGGCCAGGTCCGCGGTCGCTCCGGCGGCCAGCCGCCCCAGGTCCGGCCGGCCGATGAGGTCCGCTGGGATCCGGGTAGCCGCGGCCACCGCTTCGGCCAGCCCCAGGCCCACGGCGACGGCGTTGGCCAAGGCCCGGTCCATCCGCAGCGCGGAGCCGGCGAGCGTCCCGTCCGGCCGCACCGGTGCGGCCCCGTCCGGCGGCAGTTCCAGCGGCTGGCCGCCGAGCAGGTAATGCCCCGGCGGCATGCCCGCGCAGGCGGCCGCGTCGGTGACCAGGCAGATCCGGCCCGGCGCAGCGGCGAACGCGATCGCGCAGGCGGCGGCGGACACGTGGCTCAGGTCCACGATGAGCCCGCTGGTCAGCCGCTGATCGGTCAGCGCCTGGCCGACCACGCCGGGCTCCCGGTGGTGCAGCCCGCGCTGTGCGTTGAACAGATGGGTGACCATCCGGGCGCCCGCGGCTGCCCCCGCGGCCACCTGCGCGGCGGTGGCGTCGCTGTGCCCCACGCTGACCAGCACCCCCGCCGCGGTCAGCCTCCCGATCGCGGCCAGCGCGCCGTCGGCCTCTGGTGCCAGCGTCACCAGCCGCAGCAGCCCCTGCCCGGCCTCCAGCAGCTCGGTGACCGCGCCCGGGGACGGCGGCACGATCCAGTCCCGCCGGTGCGCGCCCGCGCGGGCTGGGGACAGAAAGGGCCCCTCCAGGTGCACGCCAAGGACATGCGCTCCCGCGGTCACCGCTTCCGCTGCCTTGGCAGCCGAACGCAACGTCGTGGCCAGCGCTGGTACCGGAGCGGTGATGAAGGTCGGGAGGAACGCAGTCGTGCCGGTTTCCGGCAACCGCCGTGCCACCAGGGCCCAGCCCTCGGGGTCACAGTCGGCGAGATCGACGCCGTAGTAGCCGTTGACCTGCAGATCCACTAGGCCGGGCACGAGCACACCGTCGCCCAGATCCAGGTCGGGCGCTCCTGGCGGCGGGCCCTCGCCGACTTCGGTGAGGAGGCCGCCGTGGACCTTGAGGTAGCCAGGAGCCAGGACGCCGGTTCCCGGCAGGCCGGGGATGACCCGGGGCGCGGCGATCAGCACTAAGCGCTGCGCCGTGGCTTGCGCCCGGCACCGATGTCACGCCGCCCCGGTTTCTCGCCGACAGCCGCGAGGCTGGCCTGCAGTGCGTCCGCGAGGCTGGTCACCGGCTTCTCCGGCGGCGGTGGCGGCGCGGTCACCTCGTGCCCCTCGATCTTGGCCTCGACCAGTTC
>DASXKD010000242.1:0-5425 GCA_036497045.1 Streptosporangiaceae bacterium
CAGCTTCGTCGAGATGTTCGTCGGCGTCGGCGCGGCCCGGGTCCGGGACCTTTTCGAGCAGGCCCGCACTCGCGCACCGGCGATTGTTTTCATCGACGAGATCGATGCCCTCGGCGCCCGCCGCGGCCACGGCGGCTTCGCAGGGAACGACGAGCGGGAGCAGACCCTCAACCAGCTGCTCGCCGAGATGGACGGATTCGAGCAGTCCGACAGCGTGGTCGTGCTGGCCGCCACCAACCGGCCCGATGCCCTGGACCAGGCGCTGCGCCGCCCGGGCAGGTTCGACCGTGAGGTGCTCGTCCCGCTGCCCAATCGTGCCGAGCGGCGCGCCATCCTGGCCTCTCACTCCCGCGGCAAGGCGCCCGGCCCGGACGTGGACTTCGACCAGATCGCCGCGGCCACCCCCGGGTTTTCCGGCGCGGACCTGGCCAACCTGGTCAACGAGGCCGCGGTGACCGCGGTCCGGTATGGCCGCATCACCCTGTCCGCGGCCGACTTCACCAGCGCCCGCGACCGGGTGCTTCTCGGCACCAGGGACCGCACCGTCACGCTGACCCCCGGCGAACTGGCCACCGTCGCCGTCCACGAGGCCGGGCACGCCCTGGTCGCCGCCCTGTCCCCGCACGCCGACCCCCTCAGCCGGGTCACCGTCCTCGGCGCCGGGCACGCCCTCGGCCTGACCGAGCTGCTCCCCGCCGACGACCGGCGGCTGTACGGGGAAAGCTACCTGGCGGACACCCTCGCCGTGAAGCTGGGCGGCCGCGCCGCCGAACGCCTGGTCCGCGGCGAGGCCTCCACCGGCGCCGCCGACGACCTGGCCTCCGCGACCAGCCTGGCCACCCAGATGGTCCGCGAGTTCGGGCTCAGCCAGGCGATCGGGCCGGTCAGCTACAGCGGCCAGCCGGGCGGTCATCCCGCGCTTGCCCCGCGCGGCTACTCCGAGCACACCCAATGGCTGCTCGACCAGGAAATTGCCAACCTGCTGACCACCGCGGAAACCCGCGCGCGTGAGCTGCTCGCCCGGCACATCGAGGCGCTCAACCTGCTCACCAGCGCGCTGCTCGAACAGGAAACCATCACCGGCGACCAGGTCCGCGCCCTCCTCCACGCCACCAGCCCCGCCCCGCTCCCCGCCGCCCCCGGCGCAATCGCGGCCCCTGGCCAGCCACCAGGAGAACCCACGTATCTACTAACAGAATTAGTAGATAGTCAGAACCCGCCACCACTAGGAGCTCATCATGCGACACCCACGAATCATCATCGGCGGCATCGGCCTGGCCGTCGCGGCCGCCGTCGGTGGTGTCACCGCCGCCTCGGCAGGCGGCTCACCCGCCATCAACACACCCGCCGCCGGCCATAGCGCAATAGCGGCGACCGTGCGCACCGCGCCAGTAACCGTCGCAGGCAATACCGAGACCATCCTGGTCAACGCCCACGGCCTGCCCCTGTACTTCTACCGGCCCGACACGGCGGCGAAGTCGTCCGTCACCGGGGGGCTGGCCAGGCTCTGGCCCCCGGTGACCTCAGCCGCACCCACCGCCGCCGGTGCACGCGGCAAGGTCACCGTGGTCAACGACGCCCACGGCCGGCAGGTCGCCTATAACGGCCACCTGCTCTACACCTTCATCAGCGACCACCCCGGCCAGGTGACCGGCCAGGGCGTCCAGAACTTCTTCGTGGCCACTCCCGGCCTTGTCCCGATCGCCGCAACCGCGGCCCCGGCCGGACCGGCCCCGGCCGCACCGGCCGGCGGCTACGGCTACTGAGACCGCCGTCCCGGTCTGCCGTCCGCCGCGACGCTGCCCGCCTGAGCCAAGGGGCACGGACAGCGCGAAATTCGCCCGGTGGCACGGCACCCCGCGGGCTGGACAGCCCGCCGGGCGTCACCGGGGGCCGCCGGCGTCAGAGAGGCAAGCATGACAACCAGCAGGCTCTCATCGGCGGGCAAGCGCCGGACCCGGCTCGTGTCGCCATTGCCAGGCCGCGGGGCCGCCATTGCCCCGGCCAGAGGGCCGGCGTCTCGGCCCGCTCGCCCGGGCGGCGGCCCAGCGTCTCCGCGCCGGGGCAGCAAGCGCGCCGCCCGCGCCGGGGCCGCTGCCCTCGCCGTGGCGGTGCTGGCGGCCGCCGGCATCACGGAGCGGGCCGCGCTGGCAGCGTCGCTGACGGTGCTGGGTCATCTGCACTGGATCTGGATCCCGGTCACCGTCGTACTGGAATCGGCATCCATGGCGGCCTTCGCGCTCATGCTGCGCCGGCTGCTCGCGGCGGGCGGCGCCAAGGTCGGCATGCGGCCCATGCTGGCCACGGCCCTGGCGGCCAACGCGCTGTCGGTCTCGGTGCCCCTGGCCGGGCCCGAGCTGGCCACAGCGTTTACCTTCCGCCGCTTCACCAGGCAGGGCGCCGATGCCCCGCTGGCCGGCTGGTCGCTGCTGGCCGGCGGAGTGGTCTCCTCGGCAGCCGCGGCCGCCGTCCTGGTCGGTGGTGGGCTGGCATCCGGGAAGATCCTGGTTACCGCGGTCGCAGTGCCCAGCGGCGTGCTCGCCGTTGCGGCCCTGGTCCTGGTGGCCGCGGCCACCCGCCGACCGCGGCTGCTCGGCGCGCTGGAACGACCCGCCGCCTGGACGCTACGGCGCGGGTCCGGGCTGCTCCGCCGGCCCGTCGCGGATCCCCGCCAGACGATCCGGGTCTGGGCCGAACGGCTCGTTTCACTGCGCCTCCCCCCGTCTGGCTGGATGGCCGTGACCGGCCTGGCGCTGGCCAACTGGCTCACCGACGCGGCCGTCTTCGCCACGAGCATCTACGCCGCCGGCGCCGCCGTGCCCTGGCACCTTCTCCTGCTGGTCTACGGCTCGGGAATCGCCGCGCAAAGCCTGAACCTCACACCCGGCGGCCTCGGGGTCGCCGAGGCGACCCTCGGCGTGGGCCTGGTAGCCACCGGCCTCCGCGCCGGCCAGGCGCTGGCCGCGGTACTGCTCTACCGGCTCGCCAGTTTCTGGCTGGCCGCATTTGCCGGATGGCTGGTCCTCCTCTGGCTTCGCCGCGCCCGGCGCGGCACCGGCACGCGGCTTGTGGAGCAGGACACATGATGCCCGATGACCTCGAAAGCGCCGGCCTGTCAGCCACGCTGGGTGCTCACGAACTGGTGCTGCTGCACGGGCAGCCCGGGTCGGCTGCCGACTGGGTGCAGGTAGCCGAACGGCTGCCGCCCCAACTCCACGTCACCGCGGCCGACCGGCCCGGATACGGCTCCAGCGAGCTTCCGGCGGCCGGTTTCGCCGCGAACGCCCGCGCCGTCCTCGATGACCTGGACGCACGCGGCATCCACCGCGCGGTGCTGGTGGGGCACTCCTACGGCGGCGGGGTGGCGTTGTCGGCGGCGAGCCTGGCACCGCACCGAGTGGAGGCGGTAGTGCTGCTCGCCAGCGTCGGCCCGGGGTGCGTGAATGGCTGGGACCGGCTGCTGGCCGCGCCCGGCGCGGGGCCGCTGTGCGCACTGGTGGCGTGGCGGCTGACGCCATGGATCGCCCGTGCCTGGATCGCCTGGATCGCCAGGCGGCGCGGCCGCCCGCTGCGCCCGGACGAGCACGTCAACTGGTACATCTGGGGACATGCGAGCCGCGAGCACGGCCCGCTGTGGCGCACCTTCCTGGCCGAGCAGCGCGCCCTGCTGCGCGAACTGGACGAACTGGAGTCCACCGTCCCTGCTGTCCAGGCGCCGGTGCTGCTGCTCGCCGACCCACAGGACCCCCAGGTGCCCGTCGATACCGGGCGCCGGCTGGCGAAGGCCCTGCCGGACGCTCGCCTGCAACTCGTCCCAGGCGCGGGTCATCACCTGCCCAGGTGCGCCCCAGGTGCGGTCGCCGATGCGATGGTGGCGTTCCTGGCGGTGGTGGAACAGTCCGCCAGCCCGGCGTTGGGCGCGCCGCCTCACCGGTCCAGGCTCGAAGCGGAAGGCCTGTGAAACCCGGGCGGGCGGGGCCCGGCCGAGTTTCACAGGACTCAGCTCATCCTTGCGTGGTGGCGAGGGCCAGGGTGCGGTTGACGGCCTGGCCCGGGGTCTCCCGGGCGCCGACGGCGAACAGGTTACCGGCCCCGGCGGTGGTGACCGCGGCGAGCGAGTTGTCGGACAGGTTCGCGAGCGACCTGGGTCGGGGTTGGGGACGATGGTCCACGCTGAGCCGTTGTACCGCTCGGTCAGGGCGAGGATGGCCCTGTTGCTCTCCCGGGTCTGGCCGACGGCCCAGGCATCGGTCCGAATCGGAGTGGCTGAGAGCCGCCACCCGTTTGCCGCCGTAGCGTGCAATTCCATGGAGCCCCTATCAGACGCCGGCACATGCTGACCCCGAAGCGTGGCAGCACGGTGTCATCAAATCGGGTTATCGCGCTGACACGGCTGCCGGAGAGGGTCCGGGATGGTGCGCGCGGACTGCCTCATGTGACGAGCGTCTACCTTTTCCCGTACACTCGAAAGTCATTCTCACCCGCGACGGGATTGTACTCTCCTTCGTGCCGAGCTTTCATTCCGTTCAGCCATGCGAGCTTCTTTGATGAGGTCTGGAACGTGGTTTCGCCCACGAACTTATTGTGGGTGGGGCTCTCGATGATGCTCTTCCCCTTGTAGTACACGAGGACAGTGTCACCGTCACTGGTCGTGTGGATCTGTCGTACTTCGTAGTCAATGGTTCGATCTGGCTTTACCAGCATGGTGATCGTCGCGTAGAACGTGGCGTTGTACACGCCTTTGGCCTCTCCCTCGAGATTGGACTCGAGCTTGATGCCTTCGGGCGAGAAGTCTTTGATGCTTCTGGTCGTGTTCTTCGACTTCAACTCCAGGAGAAGCTCCTCATTTGCGTCCGCATGTTGTGATTCCATTTGGGATACCACCTGATTCCACCTTACTCATATAGGTGAACCTAGCCGGGTTCACCGGGGGCTCGGATCTTCGAGTATTGCCGGGCGTACCCTCGTGGCCGTGTGAGCCTTTCGCGACGAACCGAGCCTCGCCGCCCGGCTGGTGAGCGGTCGTCACCAGATCCTGGTGATTCACGCGCCGAACTGGTGGTCGACGAGGCGCAGGACTGCTCCACCGCCGACCTGTATATCCTCAACAAGCTCTACGACGTCGGCCTGCCGCTGGTCGCCGTCGCCGACCCTGATCAGGCCATCTACGGTTTCCGCGGCGCCGCCACCCATGCGTTGACCAGCCTGGCCGGGCGGCTCGGCTACCGGAATGGCTCCCACGGGGGTTTCTACGAGGAGCGGAATACGCTCTTACCTGGTGGGCGATACTGGGATCGAATCAGTGACCTCCTCGGTGTGAACTCTCGGCGGCGAGGTCGCTGGTGGCCTTTGGGGCAGGTCGCGAGCCGGTGGCAGTCTGAGGGAGCCGCTCACAGCCTATGACGTTGCTGTATTCGAGTGCTGT